>CAISVF010000296.1 GCA_903888765.1 uncultured Verrucomicrobia subdivision 3 bacterium
GCCATTGTTCAGGTGGTTCGCTGTTTCGAAGACCCAGATATTCATCATGTTGCCGGTTCGGTGGACCCGGTGCGCGATATTGAGACCATCACCACTGAACTCGTCCTTTCCGACCTGGAAGCAGTCCAGAAACGTCTCGGCAGCGTGGCCAAAGACGCCAAGCGCGGCGACAAGGAAGCACTGGCTCAGGAATCAGTCCTGAAAAAAATTGAGCCCCACCTGAACGCCGGCAAGCCTGCCCTAACCCTCGAACTGACTCCAGAAGAAAAAGCCATTTCACGATTCTTCTGGCTGATGACGGACAAGCCGACCATTTTTGCGTGTAACGTGAAGGAAAGCGACCTCGCCACAGCAGACCAGAATACCTTTGTCCTGAAAGTCCGCGAGTATGCGGCACACCATTTTGCCTGCGAAGCCGTCGTCATCAGCGCGCAGATCGAAAGCGACCTCATTGATTTGTCCGATGCCGAAGCCAAGGACTTTTTGAAAGAGCTCGGCGTCAGCGAGTCCGGCGTCGGCGCGCTGATCCGAGCGACGTATCATTTGCTGGGCCTGAGGACGTATTTCACGGCAGGCGAAAAAGAAGTACGCGCCTGGACCATCCACAATGGCGATACTGCGCCCAAGGCCGCCGGCGTCATCCACTCCGATTTCGAACGGGGCTTCATCAAGGCCGAAACCGTGGCTTATCAGGATCTGGTGAATCTGGGTTCCGTAGCCGCCGCCCGAGAAAAAGGGCTCTATCGCATGGAAGGCAAAGAATACGTCGTAAAAGATGGCGACGTGCTGCTCTTCAAATTCAATGTTTAAACCGCCGTATTCTGCGGTAGGCAACTCGATCCTCAGAGGAATCATGTCTCTGCGTTTTTGAGAAATTAGCGATCATTCCGCATGCGCAATCCTTGGTGCTTTTTATCCTATCGGTGAACCATAATTTGGAACCAAAAACGCCGCCCTATGGGCGGCGTTATGTTCCAAACTAACGATAGCCAGAACGTTAATAGGTAGGCGATGAATACATGATATTCGTGGCGTAGTTTTGTCCGACGCTTTCAGTGTGGCCATCGGCAAAAACCGCGTCGCTTTTTTGCGAGTGGCGGATGGAGAGATAATTGTTAAAAGCGGTCTGCGCGGTGTTCATGGGCTGCCAACGGCCACATTGCACCACCCAAGTACTGCCGTTGGCGCGCTCAATAGCTGGTTCGTCGCCGGGGGTCAAAGAAGCCACCGGCTCGACGCACATCATTTTGCTGGAGGGAGTGTGGACCTGGGTGGATTTGAAAGGATAGGCCTTGTTATTAAGATCAATAATCGTGGTAAAACCCGCATTTTGGCCGTTGTTGACATTATAACTCGTAAATTCATAGCTGTAATTATACGGGCCGTCCCCATTCTGGGCATAGGTGATGCGGTCCTTGTCTATCCTATCCAGTGGGCAGCGAAAAATATTGGTGTTGCTGCCCGTGCCCAGGAGTCGGATGAGCGTGCTCTTGTTGATGGTAGCCGGCGTGCCATCCGGCAAATTGGGAGTGTAGGTTCCTGTGCGCCAATAAATCCAGTCTTCTTGATGAAACCCGTAGGTGTTGGCCGAAGCCGCCCCGGCATAAATATCCTGAGCATCTCCGGTGTAGAGCATCATCCCTAAGCCTAGCTGGCGGACGTTATTGACACACATGGACTGCTGGGCTTTGTCCTTGGCCTTGGCTAGTGCCGGTAGGAGCATGGCTGCTAAAATGGCAATGATAGCGATGACGACGAGCAGTTCAATCAAGGTGAAAGCGCGCCTGAAGTTGTTTTTCACAAATGTGAAATTAGAGTAGGCATTCATAATAATGTTAGGAGCTCAAGCGAATATTACCAATGTTCGGGTTGCTTGGCAATGCGTCACCGTGCATTCCAATTTGAAATAGCTGCACTTTTGGCTGCCGCATTGTCCCCGAACGCGATTGCTTGAAAAAGCTCCCGGAATCCGAGGATGGGGCGAAAGGCAATCTAGTGGGCGAAAAATTTCTGAATCTCCTTCACCACTTCCACAAAGGTGTCCACTTCCGACCGGGTATTGTAAAAATAAAAACTTGCCCGGGCTGTGGACTCCACGCCGAGTTTGTGCATCAGGGGCTGGGTGCAATGATGTCCGCCGCGCAGGGCCACGCCCGCCTGATCGGCCAGCGTTACCACGTCATGGGCATGGACATCCTTCAGCAGAAAACTAACCAGCCCGGCGCGGTTATGTTTCGGCCCGAACAGGCGAACGTTATTCAAGGCGGAAAGCCGCTCGTAAGCGTAGTTGGCCAAATCCTGATCATGGCGCCAGATCTTTTCACGACCAATCGCATCCAGATAATCCATGGCCGCGTGCAGACCGATCGGACCGGAAATATCCGGCGTCCCAGCCTCAAAGCGCTGCGGTGCCTGCTTGAACTCGGTCTTGTGGTAGCCGACACTTAAAATCATTTCGCCTCCACCCTGATAGGGCGGAAGAGTGTCGAGCACTTCCTGCCGCCCCCACAGGAGTCCGATTCCGGTTGGGCCGCAAATTTTATGGCCGGACAAGGCAAAAAAATCACAGCCGATGGCCTGCACGTCCACCGGCAGATGGCCCGCGCTTTGAGCTCCGTCCACGAGCGTAACAATTCCCAGTTTTTTTGCCCGGGCGCAGATTTCCTCAACCGGATTCACCGTTCCCATGGAGTTTGAAATGTGAACCATGGCGAGAAATTTCACCTGCGGGGTAAGCAGCGCATCCAGCTTGGATAAATCCAAAATCCCTTCGTCACCCGTCACCGGAATGAAAGCCAGCCTGGCCCCGGTTTTTTGTGCAATGAGCTGCCAGGGGACGAGGTTGCTGTGGTGCTCCAGTTCGGTGAGCAGAATCACGTCACCCGGCCGGAGATGCTTTGCCCCCCAGGCAGCAGCGACGAGGTTGATGCTTTCAGTCGTGCCACGAGTGAAGATGATTTCATCAGCACTTTTTGCGTGGATGAATTTTGCGGCGCGCGTGCGCGCAGCTTCAAACGCCTGCGTGGCGCGGTTGCTTAATTCGTGAATGCCGCGATGCACATTGGCATTATCGTGCTCGTAATAATGCACCAAAGCTTGAATCACTGCACGGGGTTTTTGCGAGGTGGCTGCGTTGTCCAAATACACCAGCGGCTTGCCGTGGACCTGCTGGTCCAGAATCGGAAAATCTTTGCGCAATGCTGACCAATCAATATTCACACTCATCGGAAGAATTTAACCACGTGGGTCACGGATGGAAATTTTAGAGCAACCCCAGCTGCAGTTTTGCCGCTTCGGTCATCATTCCCTGGTTCCACGGCGGATCCCAGACGAGTTCGACGTTCGCCTCGTCAATCGGTTCAATGGACACCAGTTTGTTTTGCACATCTTGCGCCAGCACCGGTCCCATGCCGCAGCCGGGTGCCGTGAGGGTCATTTTGATATCGGCCTTGAAATTGTCTTTGCCAATGGGGGAGAGATGGCAGTCGTAAATCAGCCCCAAATCCACGATATTTACGGGGATTTCCGGATCGTAGCACGTCTTGAGTGATTCCCACACCATTTTTTCCAATGCTTCCTTGGTCAGCGGACCGCTGGTCGGAGCGGCAAACGGAGGAGCCACCACTTCCAATCCCAGCGCATCCGCATCCTTGGATTCGATGCGGAACATGTTGCCGTTTACCACTACCGTATAAGTGCCGCCGAGCGACTGCGTAATGTGGGCCGTTTCGCCCTTTTGCAGGGTAACCTTGGTGCCGATGGGTACCACCGACGCCTCGACATCGCGCGTTATAATCTTTGCTTCGGAACTCATAAAATAAAATTGCTCTCGTATCTTCGCTGCAAAAGGGTGGAAAATCAATTTGTCTTACGGGAAAAGATGTTCACAAAATTGCCGAGCGCAGGAATGGGCATGACAGGGGATACCCAACCTGAACACCACACCGATACGATGTGCCGGCTTTTCTCCGGGCATCATTTTACGGTATTCACCAGCGGCGCCAGCCCCTGAATGCGCACTTCCAGCTTGTCCGCGCTTTGAATGGGTCCCACTCCGGAAGGCGTACCGGTGAGAATGACATCTCCCGGCAACAACGTCATGTTGGTGGAAATAAAGCTGACGAGTTCGGCGGGCTTGAAAATGAGTTGCTGCGTGTTCGAATTCTGCCGGAGTTGCCCGTTTTGAAACTGCTGAATGTTCAGTTCACTTGGGTCAATTTTGGTCTCCACATAGGGGCCGAGCGGGGTAAACGTGTCAAACGATTTGGCGCGCGCCCATTGCGACTCACCCTTTTGAATGGTGCGATCACTGATATCCTGCGCTGCCGTGTATCCAAAAATGTAACGCGCCGCCGTGGTGGGTGAGACGTTGCGAATCTTGCGCCCGATGACAATCACGAGTTCCGCTTCAAAATCAGTGCGATGTTCCCGAAAAGGAATTTCAATCCGGCCGCCGTCTGCAAGTAATGAGGTGGTAGCTTTGAACCAGATCAGTGGCTCCTTGGGCAATTCGCGCCCCATCTCGCGGGCGTGATCCAGATAATTGATGCCCACCGCGATGATTTTGCTCGGCACGACCGGCACCAGTGTTTTGACACCTTTGCGCGGGGTGGCTTTGCGGTCAAAGGACGGGGCTCCGAAGACGTCTCCGTGCAATCGGAACAACTCACCGTCCACAACCTTGGCGTGGAAAATTTCCTTATCCTTCTGGAACCGACCGATGGCAGCCATAATGCTGGCAGGCTAATCCTGATATCAGACGGTCGCAAGGTAAAACCATCTACCAAAATGGCCGCCTGTCGCGATTCTATTATCATGTTGCCATCGTGGTGCTATTGTTCTAGAGCAACGCGCGCCCATGGAGATATTATGCATGAGTGGCAAGGAAGGGAAACGGATGGTGATGCTGGCTGCAGTGAAACAAGGCGAAGTTGAGCGTAGCGACTGCTGGGGGAGATGCTACCGACAAGCCAAGCGGATCTGGCGGTGGTTAGCAAAAAATACTATGAGGGTCTGGTGCCTCGGAATCGAAAAAAGGCTGAACCGCGGAGCAAGAGCGCGAAATTGCGTGCTCAGGTGCTAGCGAGATATCGGAGCGGCAGCCAGATTTTGGCTCGAAGCTGGCGGACGAAAAGCGGCAAGCAGAAGGGCTGACGGTGGGTCAGGAGACGTTGCGGCGTTGGCTGGACGCCGGTTAACGGACCGTTTGAATTAATCAAAACGGGACGTCGTCACTCTCGGGCGGACCGTCACCTTCTACGGGCTCGGCAGCGGGGGGGGCGACAGGAGCAGGAACCGCACGAGCTGGACGGGGAGCATACGCAGCAGGCGCAGAGCCTTCAGCACCGGGAGCACTACCCAAAAATTGAACAGTGTCAGCCACAACAGCTAGTTTGCTCTTCTTCTGGCCAGTCTGCTTGTCATCCCATTGGTCCAGACGCAGGCGACCCTCAATAAGAATCGGACGGCCTTTGCGCATATACTGGCCAACATTTTCCGCCGTGCGGCCGAAAACATCCACGTCCACAAAGGTTACTTCCTCTTTTTTTTCGCCCGCTTCATTCGTCCAAACCCGGTTGACCGCCACGCCAATCTTGGCGATAGCCGTGCCCTTAGGCGTATAACGCAGTTCTGGATCGCGCGTTAAGTTGCCAACGAGGATGACTTTGTTGAAGCTGGCCATAAAAGAACTGCGGCTTACTTCACAGCCTTGGGAGCTGGAGCCTCGGTGAAGAGCACGCGGAAAACGTCCTCATTCAGCGAAAATTTCTTCTGCAGCAGCGCGATAGCAGTCGGCGCGGCGGTGAAGATAACATTGGCATAGAAACCAGAGGAATGGCGCTTATCCGCAATGCGGGAAAAGGCCTTTTTCTCCATTTTCTGCACCGTCTCGATCTTGCCGCCGGCGGCGGTGATCTCGGTGGAAATTTTATCGAGGGCGTCTTTAACACCTTCTTCGCGTCCTGCCAGGTTCAGGATGAACAAACCTTCGTATTTTTTCATTTTTCTTCGTTCGTGGGGCTAATCGCCCCGTTAAATTGATTCATTGCCTTTGGCAATCCGTTACCCAACCAACATTCACTCTGGTCGGCGGCCCGATCCAGAATTTTCGCGAGCAAACCCTGCTCGTCACTACCAAATTTTCCCAACACATGGCCGCTGATCTGTCGAGCTTCATTTTTACGCCCGATCCCAATCCGCAGTCGCGCGTAGTTACGACAGCCAAGGTGCTGCGTCACAGACTCCAATCCATGATGCCCGCCACTTCCGCCCCCGGGACGCAGCCGAATTTCCCCCAGAGGCAAATCAGCATCGTCCACCGCCACCAAAATTTTATCTAGCGGCAACTGAAAATACTTGATCATGCCGCCCACGGCTTCTCCACTCAAATTCATGAACGTGGTCGGCTGGCAGAGCAAAACTTTCTTACCCTGCCGCTCTGCCCTAGCCACTCTGGCCAAAAACTTACGCTCACTGGACCACGATGTCTGCCAGCGGGCTGCCAACTGCTCCACGAGCATGAATCCCGCGTTGTGACGGGTTCCGGCATAATCCGCTCCGGGGTTGCCCAAACCGATAATAAGGTGCAACGGCTCCATGAGCGGAGGCGGCCGGTGCCGCTAAAATCACTTCTTCTTGGCTTCGGCTTTGGCCTCTGGCTTGGCATCGGCCTTTTTGTCGCCTGCCTTGGCATCGGCTTTGGCCGGCGAAGTGCCTTCGGCACCTTCTTCTTTTTTCTCTTTCGTCATTTCGACGTCGTCGGCAGCCTTGGCTCCGTCGGCCGGAGTCGCTTCTTCTTCAGCGCGCGGCGCGGCCACAGCCACCACCGTACGGCTCTTCTCGCCGAGAATTTCAACCCCGGAGGGCGGAACAAGATCGCCAATGTGAATGGATTTGCCAATTTCGAGGGCAGTGACATCCACCACAATCTGTTCCGGCAAATCTTTCGGAAGGCTGCGAACCTTAAGCTTGAATAGAATGTGTTCCAACACGCCGCCAGCATTCTTAACACCGGAAGCCTCGCCGGTGGTTTCCACCGGGACAGAAATTGTCACCTTTTCGGTCTCGGCCACTTCGTGCAAATCAAGATGGAGCACTTTGCCACTCAACGGATGATGCT
Organism: uncultured Verrucomicrobia subdivision 3 bacterium; assembly: GCA_903888765.1. Classification (GTDB taxonomy): domain Bacteria; phylum Verrucomicrobiota; class Verrucomicrobiia; order Limisphaerales; family UBA11358; genus UBA11358. The sequence continues at coordinate 7,121 of CAISVF010000296.1, forward strand.
GCACATCCTGAACAAGCGCGAGGCGCTTGGCGCGGGCGTCATTGACCACGGACAAATCCACCAGCACATTTTCCGACACGGAGCGATGCAAGAGGGTGGAGATTTCATCGTAGTCCACTTCGAGATTTTGCGGCTGGGCCTGACGGCCATAAATCGTTGCGGGCACCCGGCCAGCGGCCCGGAGCTTAGTGACTTCGGCGCGTTGCACCTGTGAACGCGGATATGCTTTCAATGCGACTGATTTCATTTTATAAAATTGTTTTTTGGCGACGCTTAACTGGTGCGACCGCCCTTGAACTCAAAAAGCGAGTTCACCGACGAATTATTGTGAATCCGTTTGATGGCTTCGCCCAAAAGCCCTGCCACAGAAAGCGTGGTAATCTTCACGCCGTCAATCGCAGGGCGTTGGACTGTATCAGTTGTTATCAACTCGTCAATAGCAGAATTGCGTAATCTTTCAATCCCCGTATCATTGAGCAGGGCGTGAGAAACGCAGGCGAGAATATTTTTCGCACCCTTAAGCTTCAAGATCGCGGCGGCGGAGGTCAAGGTACCCGCCGTCTCGGTCAAATCGTCCACTAGCAGAACATTTTTCCCATCAATTTCGCCAATGACAGCCATACTCTCCACTTCGGTGGCACTCTTCCGGCGTTTGGCCACGATGGCAAGTTCCGCCTCCATGGTTTGGGAATAGGCGTGCGCCATCTTGATGCCGCCGGCATCAGGGCTGACTACAACCAGATTGGTGAGATCCTTTTTCTTCAAATAATCATACATGACCGGCGCAGCATACAGATGGTCCACGGGAATATCGAAAAACCCTTGAATCTGCTGGGCGTGCAAATCCATGGTCAGGACGCGATTGGTGCCGGCAGCCACGAGCAAATTGGCCACCAACTTTGCAGTGATCGGCACCCGCGGCTGATCCTTGCGATCCTGTCGGGCATAGCCATAAAACGGCATGACCGCCGTGATACGCTTCGCGCTGGCGCGACGCAAAGCATCAATCATGATGAATAATTCCATCAGATTATGATTGGTGGGCGGAGAGGTGGGCTGGATGATGAAAATATCCTCGCCTCGCACGTTTTCCTCAATCCGCACAAACGTCTCCCCATCGGGAAAAGGCGTGACGGTGATTTTGCCCAGCTCAATGCCGATGGATTTGCAAATGGCGCGAGCCAAAGGTTCATTGGCGGTTCCGCTGAAAATTTTCACAAGGATAAATAATTAATCACTAGCTGCTACTTAAAATGGAAAACCCGCCGGACTTGGCGGATGAATCGTAGCTTTATCGTAACAATCACCTCGCCTCGCGCAAGTGGAAAGCGGCAATTTCGGAAGGTGGGTATGGCTGATTCATGAAACCGCGAGCGCGGAAGAGTGGCGAGTGGTTACGAGGGAGAAGGCTTTTTTGCGATGGTTGGCCGCCATGCAGTCAAAAAAGCCGTTGGTGGTGGCTTTGCGCGGGTTGGGGCACTGGCGGATCC
>CAISVF010000297.1 GCA_903888765.1 uncultured Verrucomicrobia subdivision 3 bacterium
AGCGGGCTCTGATCCGGGCCTATTAATTTAATCACGGCCGGCCAGTTTTTGCAGACGGCCATAAGCACTACCTTTTCTGGAACAATTTTTGTTTTGACGCTGGCCCTCACCTAAATCCTCTCCCGCCCGGGCGAGGACTTGCACTGATCACGGTTCGGGGTGGTTCGACTGGTGGGGCATTTATCCAGTCGGAGGCGGCACGCATGGAGGGCCGGGCAGATGAGGATTCGTGGAGGGAGCGGGAGGGGCGACATGGTTTTAATGACTAACCTGCCGCAGGTTGGGCGAAAGCGGTGCCGGTGCTAGCGCTCTGCCACCGCAGTCCAGGACGGCTCTGGTGGGGAGACGGGTCTTTACAGCAGGCGCGCAATTTTGGGAACCATGATTGCGGTGATAGGAATATTAGTTTTGACGCTGGCCCGCACCTCTTTCCTGACGATGGTTGACCGGCGACAAGGCTGGGTACGTGCCAGCAAGCGGCGCGCACGGAGTGACGCGCCCTGCTACCGTAAAACCAATTTTTGTTCTAACGCTGGCCCTCACCTAAATCCTCTCCCGCCCGGGCGAGGACTTTCACTGATCGTGCTTCGGGGTGGTTCGGCTGCCAGCGCATTTATCCAGTCGAAGGATGGTATTGCCAGAGCAGCGGGGTTCTGGCGGGTCCGGGCGGAACTGGGCGAGGCCGTGAAATCGGCGCGGCAGGAATTCAATTCAGGCCGCTGCCGTCCGACAACGCCGGTACAAAACGTCGAGCGACCCTTTGTTTGATATGGCTACCCCTGCCCTCCTGAGATATTCGTCCGTGCCCATTGCCGGTTTGCCCACAGCCAGCCAAATAATCGGCGGCGGAACTGCCATCCGCGATAGCTTTGCTAAATGATGCGGAGTGTCAATGATGATACAAAATTTAACACACAGTGACTGAGGCGCTGAATAGGGCCGAGGAATGGCGTATTTGAGGGAATCATTGACGTGCACGCATGGTAGACCAACCCGCGTGAATTGCGCGCGACTCAGCGAAAGGCAAGGCGGATTGGGCCATTCGCCTACCTGTGTAACCGCGCCGGTGCTGGCTAGCCACTACATGCATGTATCGTATGCGATTTGTTTCAAAGTTTTTTGGTCAAAAGCAAACATGCGAATGTGTTCTAAATTTAAGGCTGAAACTTTTGATGGACACTCCCACTTAACGGTGACAATCCATACCAAGTTGCCGTCGAGAGTCGTTTGATATGCTCCGACAGGAAAGTAAGCAATTTTGCCTGTGGAGTGCTTCAATACCAAGGCGAGCGCTTTCCGAAGAGAATCTGAATTAAGTTTCTGGTAATTGGCCTTCCGAACCAGAGTCGTTACGAAGATGGCGAAGTTCTCTTTCCAATTATCTGTGGTGTAGGTGTTGAATTGTGTCTCTTCAGACTTGTTCGCAAATGTGTCCCACAAAAATTTGGCTCGCTGGTTCTCCTCGTGGGGTAGCGGCGTATCGAGAATTTTAACGACGACTGAGTCAGGCACTGGCTTTTCGCCAGCGGCAGACGAAAGCGAGACAAAACACGCTATCGCAAGCAAAATGCTGAGGCCGATTTTCATAATGGCTAACGGGGATTCGGCAGCCAAAACAACGTGTAGCACCGGCCGACCACGGACGGTTTTTGGTTGGATTTGATGCCGTCTTTGTTAGGGATTATGCCATTATGATCCAAAAAATGTTCCCGGCAAAAGTTGCGTTTGTGATGGCCATTTTGGTTCATATCTATTGGCGATTCTCTGCCGATTGTTCGGCTTGTCAATGCTGGGGTTGTAAGGGATTGTTTCTAGTGCGAATGGTGCGGCCGGGAATGTAAGTTTGCGGTCGTTGCAATAGCGGCGTGCAGAGGACTGCCTGCCTTTTGGGGATCATTTTTGATTTGTCGAGAGCCCTCACCTAAATTCTCTCCCGGCCGGGCGAGGACTTTCACTGATCGTGGTTCGGGATGATTTGGCTGCCAGCGCATTTATCCAGTCGGCGATGGTATTGATAGAGCAGTGGGTTGCGGCTGGCTGGTCAGCCTTGCCAGACGGCCATCTGCGCGGTCTTACTTGTAGCAATTTTTAACGCTCGCGCGCCTCTTTCCTAAAGACTGTTGGTCGGCGACAAGGCTGGGTACGTGCCAGCCAGCGGCGCGCACGGAGGTCTTGGCAGACGGCCGACCGCCCTTCGGAAACAGTTTTTGTTTTGACGAGGTCCCTCACCTAAATCCTCTCCCGCCCGGGCGAGGACTTGCACTGATCGTGGTTCGGGATGGTTCGACTGCCAGGGCATATATCCAGTCGGCGAAGGTTTTACTGGAACTGCGGGATGCTTACCGTCTGGCCAGCCTTGGCAGACGGCCATCGGCCTACTGAGGCGTTTTGGTTGGCCACGGCGGCGGCATTCCAGCGGGCTAACCGGTGGTGCGTAACGCCGCTATGGTGCGTTTTGGCGGGCTAAGCGATACGCCTCGGTGGTGGTGTAATATTTGGCCAACATACCGGCGGTTTCCCAAGCCGGTATTTTTCCAACCGCGAGATAGCGCAAATATTTCTGGGTGACTTGAGCAAAATGCGCTTCGTGACCGACGTTGTATTTCGCGGGAACCACGATTTCCCAAGCGGTGCCGGCGGGCTTCACCTCCACGCCGGGCCACGTAACGGCGAGCTTGCCAACAGCGGCGCGCACAATTTCTTCAAACCCGGCGGCCGGGGTAGCGGCAGTCCGCTCGATACAAAGCGTGGGGTTATAGTTCTGCTCCGGGCCTTGCTTGATCACGAGATTCGCGCGAGTGCCCCGGAACAGCGCGTGGTGCGAATCTTTGGCGCCAGCGGGCGCTTCGAAATTCCAGCGGGCCGTCACCTTGGCGTGAATCCCGCGAATGACATAATCCACTTCGCCGTTTTGCGGGACGTTCAGAAGATTGTCCGGCCCGACATCCTGTTTGAGAAAATCCGGGTATTGGTCGAGACCGGTGGCTTGTTTGAATTGCGACAAGGTGAGCTGCGTGGGCCAGCGCTTGGCGGAAGTGACCTGGATGTCCTTATGCAGGTCAATCGTTTGCTCCGGAAAGCATTGCCACTGGACCAAATCAACGAGGTGCGTGCCGACATCGGGAATCGCTTCGCCCTGCTGCGTGGCGTCGAAAAACCAGGCGGGGCGGGTCAGCGGTTTACCCGCGACCTGCTTGAAGAAATGGTGAACGCTCTCCATCACCACGGCAGGATTTTCCGGCGTGCCGGGAACAAAAGTGCCGAACACTTCCGGCATCCGCGCCAGCTCCCGCTGCAGGGCGATGGTAATCTCGTAGCGCTCCGTCATAATATCGTAGAGCAGGACGTGCTTGCGCGCGGCGATCTGGAAGGTCTTTTGCAACTCCTGGAAGCCGGCGGGCGTGATGGCCATCGGTTTATCGGCGAGCACATTAAAGCCGGCGGCCACCGCCCGGGCGAGATATTCCGCTTTCTGCCGGTTGTTGCCAGAGATAACGACCACATTACCCGCCTGCTCCCGACACATGTGATCGAGAAAATCGGGGCCGGTGAATACTTTTTCGTCCCAATGCGTCGGGCTATCAGCGCGCGTGTTAAAGGCGTCAATCCGCTGCAGGTGCGCTGTGAGGTCCGGGCCGTCCGGCGCATAAACATGCACCACCGGGCTGACCTGGGGATACATTTCCTTCTGAACCAGCGCGGCGTGGAAATGGCCGGGGTCCAGCGTGATGAGTCGAACGGTGGGATCGGCTGCGAGGGTGGACATGGCGAAACCGGCTACCAGCAAGAAAATGCTTGGCTTCATTTTAGTTTAAATTGACTGCGCTAGCTTGCCGATGCCGTAAGGCTTCCGTTCGAGCCGGCTGCGCATGGCGTTGGCCTCCGCATCGCCCACGAATTCTTCCTTCACGGGATCCCAGCGCAGCTTGCGGCCGAGCTTCATGGAGATCCAGGAAAGAATGCAGGTGCTGGTGGAACGATGTGCCACCTCGGCCGTGGTGACGGCGGGCTGGCGGCTCTGGATGCTTTCAAGCCAGTTGAGGTGATGGTCGTTGCTCACGTAGAGATGAGTTTCATTCGCGCCGATTTTGGACGACAAGATTTTCTCATCGCTGGCGGCCAGCGCCTTGCCGGTCTTGCTCGCGGGATCGCTCGCAGTAGCCTGACCGCCGCCGCGGCTGACAAAAATCCACCCATTCTCGCCCTGAAACTCCACGCCGTTGGTGAAGGTATGATCAATGATGAGGTTCACGCCGCTGGCATATTTGGCCTCAATGTGATAGTCGCCATGGACGTTCCACAAGCCTGATTGCGGGAACGTCGCCCGGCCCTCGATTTCCAGCGGCCCGGTGTGTTCCGTATCCATGCCCCAATGGGCGATGTCCACATGATGCGAGCCCCAGCCCGTAATCATGCCGAGGCAATAGGAATCAATGCGCAGCCAGCCGGGCCGCGAATAATCGTGCTGCGGATGCACGCGTTTCTCGGTGTAAGGAACCTGCGGGGTCGGGCCAAGCCACATGTCGTAATTCAGATTCGGCGGCACGGGCATGTCCGGCTCCACCGCGCCGGAAGGATCGCTCGGCAATCCGATTTTGACCGTGTGCAGCTTGCCGATGCGACCGTTGCGGACCAGTTCGCAGCCGGTGCGAAATTGTTTGTTGGAACGCTGCTGGCTGCCGATCTGAAAGATACGGCCCTTGGCGCGAATGATTTCGCTGACCGCCCGCCCCTCCGCGAGCGTCATGGACAGCGGCTTCTGAACATAGACATCCTTTCCAGCCAGCGCGGCGGCGATCACCAGCTCCGCGTGCCAATGATCCGGGGTGCTGATGGCCACGGCATCAATGCCCGGCAACTGCAACAGCTCGCGGTAATCGGTGAAGGTCTTCACCGTCACGGCGGCCGCGCTGCCGGTTTTCTTCGCGTAATAATTTTCCACGAATTGCTTACCTTCGGCCACACGCTTGGAGTCCAAATCGCAAACGGCAATAATCCGGGCGAGGTCATGCTTGAGGATGCCGGGCAGGTCCATATCGCGGGCAATACGGCCACAGCCAATCTGGGCGATCTGGATTTTTTTGCCGGGGGACCGCTGGCCAAACAGCGACGACGGCACAATAAGCGGACCCGCCAGCGCGCCAGCCGCGCCGAGCGCAGAGGCTTTCAGGAAGCGGCGCCGAGAGAGAGGAAACGAGGATTGGATTACTTTCATAAAATTGCTAGGGGAGTTAAAGTTTAGTTTCGTTCATGGCCCAGAGAATGCCACCGAGGAGATGCTGAATGAATTTGGGATCCGAGTAACATTCTTTTTTGTGGCCCAGGGCGGTGTACCACTCGCGACCACCTTCGAACTCATGGCACCAGGCCAGCGGACAGGCGCCGCCGATTTGTTCGCCCGAATACGCGGCCTTGGCGGCGTCATCCAGCTTCATGCGATCACCCGAAAGCAACACGTGCAGGTCGGGATTCAGATGATCCAGCAGATAAAATTCGTCCGACCACTGCCAGGTTTCGCCGAGATGCGCGGTGGAAGGATGCTGCGTATCGCAAACCTGGATGGTGAACGGCTGCCATTTGGGATGACGCACGAACTTGCCGCCGAGCATGGACCAGAACCACGGCCACTGCCGCTCGGAACCGCACGCTGAATGAATGCCGACAAAGCCACCGCCGGCCCGGATATAGCGCTGGAGCGCAGCCTTCTGGTCTTCGTTGTCGAACAGCTCATTATTGGTGTTGGAAAAAATCAGGGCCTGATATTGCTTCAGATTGTCATCCGTGAAGGCAGCGGAATTGGTGGTGTCATCCATGGCAATATGGTTTTCCGCACACAGCTTGCGCAGGGCAATAATGCTCGCGGGAATATTATCGTGAACGAAGCCTTGGCCGTTGCGGGTGAACACAAGCACCCGCCGCCGGGAATCGGCACGCGCCCCACCCGACAGCGCGAACTTCTTCTGCTCCGCCTCCAGCCGCGCGGCATCCCAGCGTTGCGGATGCACCAGCACGCGGTAGCGGAGCGTGAACGACTGATGAGCCGGAAGTTCGTAAGGCTGGAGTTGAATCCACGCGCTATTCAGGAAATAGAACGACGAGGCCGGATTGACAATACCATACCAGCGCGTGGGATGGCGCAAGTTCGACGGGTGATCCAGAAAGGCGACTCCGGCCTCAGTCCCATCCATGCGCCCGTTATAATCCGCCGCTGCAGCGGCAAAGCGGAAACGATTTTCCTTAGGTTCGCCGATGTCCGAGGTGGCCGAAATTTTAGGGTCAGCGATTTCCCTGGCAAACCGCAGGGATAATCCCGCGTAGCCGCCATAGGTCTGACCGCCGGGCTCGCCCGCCAGCGGCGTGCGGTCGAACTTTACCATTTCCTCGCCAGCCTGGAAATTGAGGCTCCAATCCATCACGTAGGAACCGTCGGCGGCTGGCGCTGAAAGGGTGATCGTGCGCTGCTCGGTCAGCAGCGACCGGGCGGCTCCACGCGGACGATAATCCAAAGCGAGTTTGATCTGCGCGGAGAAATCAGCGCGGGTTTCAATCTGCACCACGCGCCATGACGTCGTGCCCTCGCTCTGACGCAGCTTGCGGTCCTCTTCCCAATAATTCTTGCCGTTGAGATATTTCCAGGAGAACCACAGGCCGTAGTGCCACACGTGGTCCGGCGGACTTTGCCAGGTCAGCGGTGAACCACCAGGCAGCGCGAGTGGATGGAAGAAAGGCTTGGTGCCATTGGTGCCGTAATTGAACTGCCAGACGGTTTTGCCGCCGCCCACAAGCGCAACAGAGTCGGCGTTGGTTTGCCAGGCGAAGGCCGGCTCCACAGCGCGGAGGGCTGGCTGCGCTATGGGAAGAAAACCCACGGCGGCCAGCAAGCAAATCAAAGTTGATTTCATAAATATTTCACGAGGCGGTTCCACATAGATTGCACACAGATTGGTTCGCTGGCAAATCTTCTCACATCAGACTAGTGAGGAAATTGCCTGGCATTACCTCATGTGGAGAGGATGCAACTGGCGATGTTTCCACCACGCTCAATCCATTTCTCGCAGAATCCTTGATTGTATCCGGGTGAGCCTTCCCGTGTTGCCACCGATATCCTTTGGCGAACCAGCCGTAACGCATGGAAAGATGAAAGGGCGGCAAAATTGGCAGCGACACCGCAGCCGCATTTTCTTTGTGTCGCCTGCGCCTTGGTGGTAAATAAACGCCGACAATGAAAGAAATTATTCCAGCACCGCCGGCGATTGTGCGCAATGACTACGAGTCCATCCGGGAGCTATTCACGAAAAATGTCGTGCCCAGCTATGGCCGCTTTGAAATTGTGCTGAGCCACGGCGCGGGCAGTTATGTTTTTGATGTGGCCGGCAAGCGTTACCTGGACCTGGGCAGCGGCATCGCCGTGAGCTGCCTGGGTCACGCCCATCCGGGCATCACGGAGGCGCTGGTGGAACAGTCCAAAAAACTGATCCATGTTTCCAATCTTTATTTCACGGAACCGCAAGGCCGGCTCGCCGCCGAGCTGGTGCAACGCATTGGCCCCGGCAAGGTGTTTTTCTGCAACAGCGGCGCGGAAGCGAACGAAGGCCTCTACAAACTGGCGCGCAAATACGGCCATGACGAGGGCCGGTTTGAAATCCTCACAGCCACCAATTCTTTCCACGGCCGCACGCTGGCCGGCATTGCCGCCACCGGCCAGGACAAGGTGAAGAAAGGGTTTGAGCCCGCCGTGCCCGGCTTCCGGCACATCCCGTTCAACGACCTGGCCGCCGCGCGCCTGGCGCTTTCGCCGGCAACCGTCGCGATCTTGATTGAAGGCGTGCAGGGCGAAGGCGGGGTCACCCCGGCCACGCCGGAATACCTGTTGGGGCTGCGGGCGCTATGCGATGAAAAAAAGCTGCTGCTGCTCATGGACGGCGTGCAGTGCGGACACTATCGCACCGGCAAATTCCAGAGCTTTCAGAAAATTCTCGACGGCGTTCCCGGCGGCAGTCAATTCCTGCCTGACGGGCTCTCCATGGCGAAGTCCCTCGGGGGCGGCTTTCCCATGGGTGCCTTTTGGGTGCGGACGCCCTATGCGGATTTGTTGAGCGCCGGCACCCACGGCACGACTTACGGGGGCACCCCGCTGGCCTGCGCCGTGGCCTTGAAAATCCTGGAGGTCATCACGCAGGAAAAGCTGGTGGAGCAATCGAGCCAAGTGGGCGCATGGCTGAAGTCAGAAATTGAGCGACTGGCCCGAACCTATCCCACCGTCGTAAAATCGGCGCGCGGACTGGGCTTCATCCTCGGAATTGAGCTAGCGGAAAATATTCCCGCATTTGCCACCAGTGACCGACCGCCGGCACTGCAATTCGTCAACCGTTTGCACACAGCCGGCGTGTTGACCGTGCCGGCCGGAACGCACATTGTCCGGCTGCTGCCGCCGCTGAATCTCAAACCGCAAGAAGCCAGCGAAGGCATCCATAAGATAGAGGAAGTGGTGAAATCCCTCGCCTGATACAGCGGCGTGCCGACAAAACAAGCGCCGCCACCGGCAAGCTTTTTGCATGGCGATTTGCGGCCGATAGCCGCTACGCTAACGTCATGAATGATACCGCGATCCAACACCTCTCCGCCGCAGATCCCGTGATGGCGCGACTGATCCGCGAAACGGGCCCCTGCCGGCTGGAACATGAGCCGTGGCGTTCGCCGTTTCAATCGCTGGTGCAAGCGGTGGCGCACCAGCAACTCAACGGCACGGCCGCGAATACCATTCTTACCCGCTTCAAAAAACTGTTTCCGCGGCGCCGGTTTCCGAAACCGGAGGATCTGGCGCAGGTCACCGATGAGCAAATTCGCGCCTGCGGTTTTTCCTTCGCCAAAATTGCGGCCATTCGTGACATCGCGGCAAAAACCCGGGACGGCACGATTCCCGACTCCCGGACCATCGCCAAGCTGCCCGATGAGGAAATCATTGCGCGGCTCACCGAGGCACGCGGGGTCGGGCGCTGGACGGTGGAAATGCTGCTCATCTTTCAACTGGGACGCCCGGATGTCTTACCGGCGGACGATTTCGGGGTGCGCAACGGGTTTCGGCTGGCGTACAAAAAGCGCGCCATGCCCAAACCCAAAGACCTGCTTAAATTCGGGCAGCGCTGGCGTCCGCACGCCACCACGGCGGCGTGGTACCTGTGGCGAGCCGCCGATGCCATGAAAAAGGCCTGAAGCGGGCCGGGTCAACGGGCCGGGCACAGCGCCACGAGCCCGGCCAAGCGAAAGTTCCAAGCGAAAGTTCCACTCGCCTGCCCTGCATGGGTCTGCTAGGCTCATTGCTCGATTTTGCCATGATGACCAGCAACCAAATCCGCCAGTCGTTCCTCGATTTTTTCAAGTCGAAGCAGCACTCAATCGTGCCGTCTTCCTCGCTGATGCCCGATTCGCCGAACCTGTTATTCACCAACGCCGGCATGAATCAGTTTGTGCCCATTTTTCTGGGCCAGACGAAATGCCCATACACACCGGGACGCGCGGCGGACACGCAGAAATGCATCCGCGCTGGCGGCAAACACAACGATCTGGATGACGTCGGGCTGGATACCTATCACCACACTTTTTTTGAAATGCTGGGTAATTGGTCGTTCGGCGATTATTTCAAGCAGGAAGCCATCGCCTGGGCGTGGGAACTGGTCATCGAAGTGTGGAAATTCCCGCCGCAGCGCATTTACGCCACCATTTACCAGCCCGACCAATCCAAGCAAGACCCCGCCGAGCGGGATGAGGAAGCGTGGAATTTCTGGGCGGAGAAATTTCGCAGTGTGGGACTTGATCCTGCCATTCACATTGTCAACGGAAACAAGAAAGACAACTTCTGGATGATGGGTGAAACCGGCCCGTGCGGTCCCTGCACCGAGATCCATGTGGATCTGCGCCCGGGTCCGGCACAAACCGACCTGGCCGCCCAGATTTCCGGCGCGAAACTGGTCAATGGGTCGGATGCGCGCTGTATTGAGATCTGGAACAACGTTTTCATCCAGTATAACGCGAATCCCGATGGCAGCTTCACCCCGCTACCGGCGCAACATGTGGACACAGGGATGGGGTTTGAGCGAGTCACCAGCATTATTCAGGGAACCAAGGGACTGACCGATTTCCAGAACGCCAAAATCTCCAACTACGAGACCGATATTTTCCGCCCCATTTTCGACGCCATCGAACAATTGAGCGGGCAGAAATACGGCTCCACCCTCCCACAACCCGGCAGCACCGGCGACACCGAGCAGGAGAAAATTGATGTGGCCTTCCGTGTTATTGCCGACCACATTCGCACCCTTTCTTTCGCGATTGCCGACGGCATTCAGCCCGGCAATAACGACCGCAACTATGTCCTGCGCCGCATCCTGCGCCGGGCAGTGCGCTACGGGCGGTCGCTCGGCTTCAAGGAGCCATTCTTTTATAAACTAGTGGACGTACTGGCCCAAACAATGGGCGATGTTTTCCCCGAAATCCGTGCCCGCAAGAAGCAGGTGCAGGAAACTATTCAGCGCGAGGAAGAGGCGTTTAATAAGACGTTGGATAAAGGCATCTTAATTTTTGAGCACAGAATCAAAGTTCAGCCCGATTTAGATGAAATTGTAAAAAACCTACACGAAGGTTCGTTCGTCAAACTTACGCGGGAAGATCTCGATAACATGCCTGACGCTTGTCCTGCTGCAATTCCCACAATTCGTAGAATAAGAGATAGGGTTAAGCGAATCATATTTGGACCAAAATTCACGATGGATGGCGCATTCATGAAAGTTTTTCAAATGGCAGGTGATTCATTGATGCCTCAGGACGTGGCTGTATTTGCAGGAATGAGCAAATTTCACAGCCAAACAGAACCGATTCTGAATTCATCAGGTGAAAATGCTGAGAAGGCGTTTCAAGCTTTTTCAGAAGATGCAACAAATCTTCTGCTAGGTGTCGAGAAAACCCTTGTAGAGGCCCGCATCAGTATAAAACCAGGAGTTATCCCAGGTGCGTTCGCCTTCAAACTTTATGACGAGCAGGGCTTCCCGCTCGATCTAACCGAGCTGATGGCGCGCGAACGCGGCTTGACCGTGGACAAGGAAGGTTTTGAAAAGTTGATGGAAGAGCAGCGCGCCCGCGCCCGGGCCGCGCAAAAAAAGGAGGTCATTTCCCTCTCGCAGATCGAAACCACCACGACGACCAAGTTCGTCGGCTACGAGGATCTGTCGGTCCAGGCCAAAGTATTGGAAGTCGTTTCTCTGAAAGATAAGACCGCCGTCATCCTCGACAGCAGCGCATGCTATGCTGAAATGGGCGGCCAGGTCGGCGACACGGGTGAATTGACCGGCAGCGGCCAACTCTGGCGCGTAGTGAACACGCAGAAGAGCGGAAACACTTTCC
>CAISVF010000298.1 GCA_903888765.1 uncultured Verrucomicrobia subdivision 3 bacterium
GGTGCGCCATATTCAATCCTTCCTGGGCCAGCGCCAGATCGCTCGGCTCATAACGATTGGTCGCACCTCGAATCGTCAAATCATAACGCCCCAAACCGGGAATAATGACCGGGTTCGTATGCGGATTGGCAAAGGTGGGCGGATCGAACCAAAGTATCCCCGCAGTATGGTCGGGCACTTGCAGTCCGGCGTTGTGGGTAAATAAATTTTTTTCGCCGCCGGGAATCACTGATAAAGTAGTTGCTAAATCATTATCAAAGAGTTGGTTGCCGCCACCTCCCACAACCATTTGCCCTGCCAGTCCCCGGCTGCGATTGCCGGTAATCAGGTTTCCGGAGCTCCTCTCCGTTAGTTTCAGCGCGGTTTCGTTGCCGGCAAAAACATTGCGCGCAACCACGCCCCGCGCACTGCTGCTCGCCACGCCCAGCTTATTCCCCAGGAAATGGTTGCCGGCGATGAGACTGCGTGAGGAGGACAGGGCGACCGCTATGCCATGATTGTCGCGAAACTCGTTGTCCAGGCACATGAAGGCTGCGGTATTCGTTGCCATTAGTCCGTCTCCACAGGCGCGAATCAAGCAGCGCGTGACACTGCCGGCAGCGGTGACCAAATCGTCACCCCGTCCGTGGTAAAAAATCCCCTCAGATCCACAATCGCGAATCTCCAGGTGATCCAAGTTTACCTTGGCCCCGGCGTTGACGTGGATTCCCGCCAGCGGGCGACCGTGCCCATCAAACATACCTCTTTCGATACCAGCGGAGGAAACCGATACACATTCTGCTCCTTCAATTTTCAAAAGGCTTTCCGCGGTCGCATCGGCAGTCGCCGCCAAGCCGGCTCCTGCCTCCAAAATCAGGCAGGTGCGACCTGCAAGTTGCAGCGGGTGTTTGTCGATCAGCAGTTTGCCGGAGAGCCGGATGACCTGCACGGCATTCGCATGGGTCGTGCGCAGCGAATCAATACGGAACTGCGCGCTCTCCGCCGTGCCGGACGCGAGCTCCAGCGTGGTGACTTGTTCGTTGGGCGCGATGAGGAACGGAGCTTCCGGCGGGGTGAAGAAATATTCCAACGCCAGGCCGGAGTGGGCCAGTAACAGCGTCGACAAAAAAATCCCCCGCCGGAAAACTGGGTGGGTAATGATCATTGGTGCGTCGCGGCTTGCGGGCTTTTGAGCTGCGGTGTGCTGCCTTGCCAGACCAGTTCCACACCGGACAAACGCCAGGTTTTTCCGTGATCGTTATTGCCCTGAAAAAACAAATAACTTCGCCCGGTTTCATCCGCGAAATATCCGGGGTGGCCGCTCTCGCTGGAATTCCATTCGCCTGCCCTCCCATTCGGCAATAATGGCAGATTGGACTGACGCGTCCAGTTCACGCCGTCCCGGCTGGTGGCGACGCCAATTTGCTGCGGGTCGTTATTGTAGCCGCCGGCGTAAAACATTACCAACTGATCACCGCGCCGGGTCACGGTGGGGGCTTCAATGCAGCGTGTTTCCCAGGGCAGTTCTGGCCGGAGAATCGGTTTATCGCCAAGCTGCGTCCACGTCGGGCGGCTGAAATCCGAATTCAACGGGGCGGACGCCACGCCCACTTCCTGCGTTTTGCCGGTGGCATCGCGGGTGGCAAAAAACAGCAGCAGCCGGCCGTCAAAAGGGATAACCTCCGCGTCGATGGCCCGCCCGTTATTCCAGTCGCCGCTGGGATGAAAAACCGGATTCGATGCGTCGCGCTCAAAATGGATCCCATCCGCCGAGACAGCGTGGCAGATCGCATCCTTCGGAAAATTGCCGTAGGTCTGGTAGAACAGGTGCACCCGGCCATTCAGCACGCGAGCGCCGGCAGCGCACAAGCCATTCTTGTCGCAGGCCTGTGCCGGCCACAGTTCCCCGACTTTTTTCCAGTCCACCAGATTGGTGCTTTGGGCAATGCCCACGCTCCAGCCGCGCGGCGCACCGGCGGGTGCCAGGTTCGTCGCAAATGGCGGCAGGGAAAAATACATCAGGTAATGCCCTTGAAATTGAATCACGCTGGGGTCTTTGGCAAACGGGCGGCCCAGGCGCGAGGAATCCGCCCACTGGAACCTCACCGGGACCGAAGTGGTGCCGGGCCCGGTTTCGACTGCATGCGTCGATACAGCCAGCAACAAACCGGCCAAAAGGGAGGGGAAGTAATTCATGTTCATTATGTGATCAGACCGGACGATCCAGTCTCTGGTTAAGCCTTAATAGTTTTTTTTGTAACTGCCGATAATCAACTTTCTGTACCGGCAAATTTTCTTTCACGGCCATCGCCGCCGCCACCCCGGCGGATTCGCCGAGAATCATCCACACCGGTTCCATGCGGAGGGAGGTCATTGCGATATGGCTTGCCGAAACGCAGACCAGGACCAGTAGATTCGAGCATTCCGCCAGACTCGGTGTGATGGCGCGATAGGGAATCTTGTAGATGCCTTGGTGAACAGCATCGAGATAGAGCATCGAGTAATAGCCGCCGTAAAGTGCCACCTTGCCGTTGAAAGGGTAGGTGGCGTATGGCCATTCGTCCACGCCGTAGGACGCCAGCCCGACGGAATCGTCGGGATCCGTTTCGCCGGCAACATCCTTTTGGGTGAGGACATACGCAGATTTCATCCGTCGCGCTTCGCGCACATACAGCTGATGCGGCCAGCCGCCAGTCTCGTCGAAGATGCCGGGTTGAAAACCCATCTGGAGCGCAACCTCCTTCAACTTCGCGGGCACGGATGCATCCGTGCGCAGAAAATGTGTCATGCCGCTCATGAAAGTCTGTTCCGATTTCCAAATGCGGGCCCGGGTTGCGTAATCACCATCCGGGTAACCCGCATTGCTGCCATAGTTGGTGGGCGCGAGCAAAGCGCGGGCGAGATTGCCCGCGCCGACGGAGTGGACCCGGCCGCCGCAACTTTCGAACACCCCCGGGTTTGTCATCCGGCGTCCCACGTCAATCCGGGCGTGATTCGTAAAACCCCGGCGATACAGCTCGAAGGTGCGCGGATCATAATTCTCCGGAGGATTTATGGGAAGGCGTTCCCCTTGATCAACCAGCTTCCAGCGAAAACCGTAGCCCATGGTAAGCTTGTCCGGGCCGCCTTCGGGCTGAACTTGAATATCTTGCAACCTCGGCAGCAAGCCGCTCTTGGGATTGCCTGGCGTCACATACGGATCAATATCATAGACCGCCAGGTTGGGTTCTGCTCCCGCCAGCGATTCGCCGTAAGTATCGCGCGACTCCCGGCCAAAAGTGTAGGACACCCCCGCCCGCGCCATGAGATCTCCCTCGTAGGTGCAATCCAGGAAAACGTTTGCCCGCACTCGGCGGGCATTGGGGATTCTGGCCACGCCAACTGGACAACCGGTTTTATCCGGCGGCGCCCAGTCGAGCGTCACTTGCTGGATGGTCGTTCTCTCGCGTTGCACCGAAGCGATACGGTGCTCGAATAGCACCGGGATGGCCTGTTCCTGGAGCAACGCCGCAAACGCCTGCCGATACTGGGCGTCGTTATAATCACGCTTGAGCATGCCGCGCGACGTGCCACCGACCGCCTGTTCGCGGCCCCAATCAATGTGCATCAGCCCGCCGCCCGTCATGCCACCCAGCCAGCGCGACGGTTCCACGACCAGCACGCTCGCTCCTTCACGCGCCGCCGCCACCGCTGCCATGATGCCGCTCGCAGTTGCGCCATAGACACAAACCTCGGCCTGCATCAAAGCCGGATCGCTCGCTGCGCCCAAGAGCGGGAATTGGGCTGCTACCAGCGTGGTGCCGCCCAGCACGAGGAATCGCCGACGATTGATCGGGTTCACGGTGGGGAATGGGTTGGGTGGGTGATAGGTTCAAGCACAAAGCTGAGTTGATAAGTCTTTTCTGTTGATAACAAATACGGATCGAGGGGGCGAGCGCCCCAGCCTTGCACACCGCCCAATCCCATCTGCGCTGAATCCAACTTGAGCGTCAGAAATTCGCGAGGTTTCAGGAGGTAGGGATGCGTGGTTGCTTCCAAATCAGCCTCAGTCCATGGCCAGAGATTAAAACCAAAGGGCGCGCCTACGGCGCAAACCTGCAGCCCGTAACCATCCGGTGCCAAGAACCGCGCGCGCCGTACTTCACTGCGATGACCGGTTTCCTGGGGCGGCAAATAGTTATGATTCCACGTCAGGGCGTCAGCGTGAAAATCCCCGAACGAAACCGCCGCTTTGCGGTCAGCATAACTTTCGTCCGGTCCCAACCCCAGCCATTCGATGCCGTGCAATTTCGAAACCAGGCCGCCGGTCATGCCCACGCAGGGAAGTTCATGGCCGGGCGCAGCTTGGTTCACTGCTGCTAGGCTGATCGACGCCTGGACGAGGATGCGCCCGGTGACATCCACCTGGTAAGTCAGAATCGCGTGACTGGACCCGACCGGAATCTTGATCCCGGCGGTGACCGTGAGCGTGCCATCGGCATTGACTGTGGAGGCTACATTCGTCGCCTCGGAATGCTCACCCGCAAGTCGCCATGCGCCTAGCAGGGTAGGCATTTTCCAGCCCCGGTCATTGGTCACCGGCGGACGCCAGAAGCACAGGCGCAGGGGGCTCGTCAGCAGTTCGTGACCATGGTAGCACAGGCTCTCGATCATTCCGCTGGCCTTGCCGATGCGCGCCGAGAATCCCTGGCTGCGAATGGTGATGGCGCCTTCGGTCGGCTCTGCTACCAAGTGTCCCGGCGTCAAAGCGGGAGCGGTCAGGGCTGGAACAGAATCCAAGGCCAATTGGTCCTGCGCGACCACAAATCCCGCATCGGCCCATGGCGTGGGCTGGGCGAGCGCAAAACGCAGGGTGAGATGGCGCTGGTGACCGCCGGGAGCTGCGGGCGCTGCCGGCATCGCCACGTAGCACGTTTCACCCGCCGCACAATGCAAGGGGGAAATTTTGCCCATGGCCGAAACCACGCCGTTGTCACTCCATTCCCAGGTTGCCATAAAGTTAGTCAGGTCGGTAAACAAATGGCGATTTTCCACCTGGATCTTTCCCTGTGCTAAAGCCATCGCCCGAACTCGAATGGGCTGGTTCACCCGGGCGACGGTAAAATATTGCGGCTTGGGCGTGCGATCCGATTCCAGTAAACCGTTCAGCACAAAATATCCGTCATTGGGTTTGTCGCCGTAATCACCGCCTACCGCATAAAACGCAGGTGCGGCAGGTGGGGATTTTACGCCGAGGAAAGGAGCCGGCTGGCTATTGACCAGCGAGGTGGCGAGGCCCTTGTCCGCCCAGTCCCAAATGAATCCGCCAATGAGCATTGCATGCTGCTCCATCACGTTCCAATAATCCTGGAAATTGCCCAGATTGTTACCGCCGCCCCAGGCGTATTCATTCATGAGGAACGGTTTGCCGGACGGATACCGTCCGTGCTGGCGCAGCGCCGCCGTTTCATTGTGTTCCCCTTTCCGCACCGCCCGGCCGAGGACATGCTGTTCGAGCCACTCGGGGGTGGGATAAGTCTGGCTATCCACATCGCATGGCGCATTCATATCCGCGTATTGGATCGGGCGATGGTCGCTGTCCAGCCGCCGGGTTTCTGCCGCCATGCTCTCAAAGGCCCGGCCATAACCCGCCTCATTGCCGAGCGACCACATCAC
Source organism: uncultured Verrucomicrobia subdivision 3 bacterium (assembly GCA_903888765.1). GTDB lineage: Bacteria > Verrucomicrobiota > Verrucomicrobiia > Limisphaerales > UBA11358 > UBA11358. The sequence continues at coordinate 5,635 of CAISVF010000298.1, forward strand.
CACGCTCGGATGACTCCGTTCGCGAATGACCAGGCGGCGCATGCGCTCAACCGAGGCCGGCTGCCACTCCGGAAGATCTCCCGGCAAAACACATTTATGATACGACAGTCCATGGGATTCCAGATTCGCCTCGCTTAAAACCATCAAGCCCATTTCATCGCACAATTCCACGAAGCGCGGATCATTCGGGTAATGCGAGGTGCGGACGGCATTCAGATTCGCTTGCTTCATCAAACGAATATCCTGGCGCATGGTCGCCTCATCCACCACGTAGCCCGTCACGGGGTTCCAGTCATGCCGGTTAACCCCGCGGATTTTTACCGGACGTCCGTTCAGGGTAAAAGCCTGGTTCTTGAGTTCCACCTTACGGAAACCAACCCGCAGCGCCACCGCCTCCACGGTTTTGCCTGCGTTTAATAGTTCCACCAAGGCGGTGTAAAGCGCGGGCGTTTCAAACGACCACAGCTGTGGCGCCGGGAGCAAGGCCGGCGAACTCAATAGCTCGAATGCACTTCCCGCAGCGACCGCATTGGTTAGCGGGAAGTTAATTTGAAAACCGGGCACCCTGTTGCCGTCCGGGGCGAGCAGGCTAAGCCGCACCGCAACGGAGTCAGCCGGGATTTGCTGGTCGTTGCGAATCTGGCAGCGCAGCTTCACGGCAGCCTGGAGTAATGCGCTATCGAGTTCGGATTCCACGGCGACGTCCCAAAGATGCAGGTCGGGCCGCGTGAACAAAAACACGTCGCGGAATATGCCGCTCAAGCGCCAGATGTCCTGATCCTCCAGGTAACTTCCGTCCGAATGCCGCAGCACTTGCAGTGCGATCAGGTTTTTGCCGGGAACCACGGCTGTGCTGATGTCGAACTCGGCGGCCAGCCGCGAGTCTTCGCTGTAGCCGATGCATCGTCCGTTGACCCAGACTTTCAGGCACGAGCCCGCCGCGCCCACATGCAAATAAACCCGCTGTTGCGTCCAGTCTTTCGGAATCTGCACCCAGCGTCGATAGGAGCTGACCGGATTGCGGTCCGCGAAAAACGTCCAATCCGGTGGCGGATCGCCCATGACGCGCGGCGGATCCACCTTGAACGGATAAACGTAATTCACGTACAGCGGTTTGCCATAGCCAAACAATTCCACGCAGCCCGGCACCGGAATGCTCTTCCAGTTGCGATCGTCAAACGCCAGGGATTCAAATTCGACCGGACTTTTTTCCGGATGATTGACCCAGAAAAATTTCCAGTCGCCGCTGATGCATTGCAGCCACGGCGAATTTTTGACGGAGCCTGGTGCCGCGGCGGCGGATCTGGCGTCGGGATGCGGCCAGGTCATGGAGCGCGCCGGCATCCGGTTGACCTCAAATACGAGCGGGTTTTCCCACGCATCGGCGGGAATGACGGGCGCATCGGTTGAACCGGTGGCCCGGCTATTCCATGCCGCCATCAATACACTCGCTAGGAGCAGGCAGCGTCGGGTAAATGGTTTTCTGAAGTTCATGGTTGATCGGATGATTTAGCGGGTCGCAGGCTGCGTTTTCTCAAAAACGACGCCGCCGTTGACATCGTGTAATTGCAGCGTCAAGCTCGGTTGCGTTGCGTTGGTTTTGACTTCGCCGGAGAGAAACCCCCCGTGCTTGATGCGCAGGAAGAGATGATCCGGGCGCGGTTGATCCTCGTCCCAGCCTTGAGCATGGGCGTCGCTGGCTGGCCCGACGCTCCATTCCTGAATCAGGTGGGCTTGATCCTGCGAAACATATTGCCAGTGACGATCTCCGGTGATGACGGTCAGGTTTTTCTGGTGCGCCAGAAATTCCCGAACCTGGTTTCCTTCCACTGCGTAGCCGCGGTTCGACAAATTATCAAACTTCGCGTCACGATCCGGCCCGACCATGGGCGTCGGCGTAATAACGATGCGGAACGTGGCATCGGAGGCGGCCAGCGTGCGGCTCAGCCAGCGGACTTGTTCCGGCCCCAGGAGGACCGGCGGGTTCGTGCGATCCGCTGCGCGCGAACTGCGCGTTTCGCGACCTTCGAGCAGCCAGACTTGCAGGTGCCGACCCCAGCGAATTGTGCGATATGGTGGATCACCCTGGGCGGTCTGCTCTCGATAAACTCTCAGCCCATCGGCGAAGGTGAAGTCGCCGGTGCGATCACCCGGATGGCAGTCATCGGTCAGTGTGTCATGGTCGTCCTTCATGAAATAACTGCCGACCTGCCGGTGAAAATCCCGCAGCGTTGGAAAGCCAAACATCCGTGCCCAGTGATAGCGTGCGAGATCAACATTGAGCGCGTGAACCGGCCCATGATCGTAATAAACGGCATCCCCCGTGTTCACAAAAAAATCCGGCTGCCAGCGCAGCATTGCGGGATAAATGTTAAATCCATCCACCTGATCACGATCTTCATATTGCTGGCAGGTCATCACGCAAAATTTGATACCGGCATCGGCTGCCGGAGCAGGCGCGGTGACAAAACCACCGTCCACGGTACTGCTTACCGCCGCTCGGGAATTTATTCGCGCTTCGACCGCCACCTGAAAACGCGTGCTGGCCGGGAGGCCGGAAAGCCCAAAAACCGCCGTGAAATCACGTTCCGGGCTGGCTTCCTGCCAGGCCGTTTCCCGCCAGGTATTGCTGCCGGCGGCACGATAGCGAACGCGCGTTTGCCCGGTCGTGCCGGGCGCAGCTCCGCGCAGGGAACCCAGATCCGAACCGGCTGCGAAGGTCACCACCGGCCGGCCGTTCACGAACCGGGCGTTATCTTTGATGGCCAGTTCTTGACCGCTGGTTCGGTCGTAAACGTGTAAAACCGGTAATGGACCATCATCGGCAATGCGATCCGCCCGCCGGGTCACGCGGGTCCAGACGGAAACCGACGAAGCCGTTGGCTCGGAAATTTTGATGCCGGTGGCTTGGTAGGCTCCCGATGCCTCCCTGATGTCCCCGGGGGAGGCGCCCGGGCATGCCCCTGTGAGCAGTGCCAGCCCCACCGCCGCCAGCGAGAAAAATCGGGCGCATGCTTGCGGCGGGATTTTCGTCATAGACGTCATTTCGGATGCGTCAGCGGGCCTTTGATTTTGATCACCAGGGTGGAGGAGATTTTATCCGGGGCCGCTTCCGGCACCAGCACGGTGGTTCCGGCGAGGGTCGAAATGGTTTCCAAATGGCGGTCCGGATTGCCGGCGAGCAAGGCGGCAGACTCCACTGTATCCACCAGCCCGGGCACCAGAAGTTTTCCATCCTTGGGCCAGTCGAAGACGTGCAGGTAAAGGGTAACGCCGTCGGCGGTCATTTTTTTCGTGCAGCGCCCCCAGGTGAATTTTTTGAACGGGCTCGCCGTCGTGCCATAGATGGCCTCGCGATTCACCTTCATCCACTGGCCGACTTCACGCAACCGCTCAACGGAGGGCGGCGGAATCACACCTTCGCCGGTGGGGCCGACATTGAGCAGGAAATTTCCGCCTTTGCTCGCGATATCCACCAGGTTACGGATCAATTCGGCGGCGGGCTTCCATTCCAAGTCGTTTTTCTTAAAGCCCCAGTGTCGGTTGAGGGTCATGCAACTTTCCCACGGCAGCGGATTGCCATTGGCGGGAATCGCCTGTTCCTCCACGGTGTAGTCGCCCAGGCGGTTGCCGACGCGCGCGTTCACGATGCAATCCGGCTGCAGCCGGTGAATGAGGGCGAGCAACTCCCGGCTCTGCGCGGGTGATATTTTTTCGGGCGTGTCAAACCACAGCACCGCAAGCGGCCCGTACTGCGTCAGCAGTTCAAGCACCTGCGGCTTGACCTTGCGCGCAAAATATTTTGCAAAGTCTTTTTTGTCTTCCTCCGGGAAATCCCAGGTGTTGCTCCGGCGCACTCCGTCGGCTTTCCGTTCGGTGGGCACATCCGGATCATGCCAATCGCGCCCGAGTGAGTAATAGACGCCAAATTTGAGGCCGCGCCGGCGGCACGCTTCGGCGAGTTCCTTCACCGGATCGCGTTGGAACGGCGTCCGTTTGACAATGTTGTAGGCATCACTCGGGCTGTCAAACATGGCGAATCCGTCATGATGTTTCGCGGTGAGAATCAGGTATTTCATCCCGGCGTCCTGCGCTGTGCGGACCCATTCGTCGGCCTGGAATTTTACCGGATTGAAGTCGTTCGCAATCTTCGCGTACTCGGCGATGGGGATCTCGAGTTTGAGCATCATGTGCTCCGACCCGCCGTCCTTGCCTCTCCAGAAACAACCATCCTGGGCATAAAGTCCCCAGTGGATGAACATCCCGAAACGCGCCTCGCTCCACCATTGCAACCGCTTGGCAACCACCTGGGGTGATTCCAAATTGACCAGCTTTTGTCCGGCGTGCGCGTCACCGGTGTCCGCCGTGCCATCCGGATTGGTTTGCGCCCCGGCGATGCTGGCCGAAAGCGCGAGCAAAACCACAACGCGTTGCCATAAAACGGTTTTCATGCTTCGACTTTAGCAAAATCCCCCTCGCTCGCGCCATACTTACCCATGAGGCGGCAAAGCTAAAATCCTCCAGCCCGCTGCTTTTAAATTTCGCTTTTGTTTTTGTGCCACCGCTGAATACTCGCGAGAGCTATCAAACTATTCAGCATTTCCCAACTTGATCTTTCTGAATTTCTGCTTTCGCATTTCGTTTGAGGGCGGACGTTAAAACAAAATTAATTGCCAAGGCTGACAGGATGAACAGGATTCAAACAAGAACCAAGCCGACTCTAACGATGCGGTGTATTCCTGATCGTTCTGATCATCCTGTTAATCCTGTCAAAGAATTATTGAAGCACGACAATCGTCAAAAAAATCCTTCCTCAAGGAGGATGGCCGTCTGCCAAGACCTCCGCTGCACGACCTTCACATCAAATCCGTCA
>CAISVF010000299.1 GCA_903888765.1 uncultured Verrucomicrobia subdivision 3 bacterium
GAATCCTTATTTGTTTTGCTGCCGCTGCGCATTGCATCCGGCACCCGGACCCGGATTTTGGAAGCCGCCGCCGTCGGGCGCGCCGTTGTCACCACCACCATCGGCGCGGAAGGACTGGACCTCGGTGACACCGTTTTGCTTGGTGATACTGCGCATACTTTGGCCGACCAGACGCGACGTTTGCTAGCCGACCAGAACGAGTCGGACACTATAGGTCGACGGCTTCGTGAGCGCAGCAGCGCGCTTTATGCCGCCGGCAATGTGGCCGCTGACTTGGTGGTGAAGTTGGAGCGATTTTTCCAGCGCCAGAAAGGCGGGACGCAATGAGTGATCCGTTCGTCAGCCTCATCATGCGCTCGTTCAACGAGGCGTGGGCTCTGAAAGATACGATTCCCGCGCTGGCCGCCCAGGAATTCACGAACTGGGAACTGATCGTGATCGATTCCGGCTCAAGCGACGGCTCGCAAAATCTGATTCGTGCGGCTAAGCCTGCTCACTTTGTTCAGATCACGCCGCAGGAATACAATCCCAGCCGCGTGATGAATCAAGGCATGAGGCTAGCGAGATCGGATTTTGGTATTTTCCTCAACGCGGACGCCACGCCGCAAGGAACGAACTGGTTGCGTCCATTGGTAAATGCCTTGCAGAATCCCAAAACTGCAGCCTGTTTCGGCCGACAGATTCCTCGGCCGGATTGCCAGGCCGTTTTTGCCAACGATTACGACCGCTGCTTTGGCCCGAATCGCGAGTCGGTGAAGTGGGAGCACTTTTTCAGCATGGTAAGCAGTGGCTTGCGAAAAGAGGTCTGGGCCCGGCGCGGTTTCCGGGAGGATCTGCAATATGCCGAAGATGATGAATACACGCGCTGGTGCAAAGCACAGGGGTTTTTGGTTGCATACGTGCCGGAGTCGATCGTGATGCACTCGCACAACTATACGCCGGAGCAGAGTTACAAACGTGCATTTGGCGATGCTCGTGCCATTGGCAAGGCGTGGAACGGTGCTCCAGGTGAATTTAATTTTGCGAAAACAGTGCTCCTGGGCTGGGTCAGTGATGTGCGACACGATGCAAAATTCTGCCTGCGCGAGAAGCGGTTGGACGAGTTGGTTCACGCAGCGGGCATCCGCTGGCAGCAGCGAAAGGGTAAACTTCACGGCTTTCGGCATGGCTGGAAGGAGGCGCACCCGGTATGAGCCAACGCTTCACCATAGACGGCAGTAGCGCGTTAGAATCGCATCTGGCGGCGACGTGCGAACGCGTTTTGGCTGGCGTGAAATCGCTGGTTCCAGCGGCGAAGTTGGACGGTGTTTTGCTCGGTGGCGGTTACGGTCGCGGCGAAGGCGGTGTGTTAAAAACGGCCGCCGGCGATCAGCCCTACAACGACTTGGAATTTTATGTTTTTGTCCGCGGCTATCCGATTCTGGCGGAAAGAAAATTCCGGCATCCATTGCACAAGCTGGGTGAAAATCTTTCGCCGGAAGCCGGACTCGAAGTGGAATTTAAAGTTCTCACACTCGAAAAATTACGGCGCAGCAGGCCATCCATGTTTTACTACGACCTTGTGGCCGGCCACCGCTGGCAACTTGGCGATGACACGCTGCTCGCAGATTGCGTGCAGCATCGGGACGCGGCAAAAGTTCCGCTGTATGAAGCAACCCGGTTGCTGATGAACCGCTGTTCCGGCCTGCTCTATGCCGCCGAGCGATTAGTGCGCAAAAACTTTGGCGAAGCGGAGGCGGATTTTGTCGGGCGCAATCTGGCCAAGGCTCAATTAGCGTTCGGCGACGTGCTACTGGCGGCGAACGGCCAATATCATTGGAGTTGCCGTGAACGGCACGTGCGCCTGGCTCAATTGACGGCTGTGGAAAATTTGCCATTGCCGGATCTCATCCGGCATCATGCCGTTGGCGTGCAATTCAAACTGCATCCAACCCGTTCGACGGAATCGCGGGATATTTTATCGGCGCGGCACTCGGCACTCTCGGAGCTCGGGCAAAAACTCTGGTTGTGGTTGGAATCTAAACGGCTCAAAAAAAATTTCACTTCAATTCGCGATTACGCTTTTGCCAAAACAAATCTCTGTCCGGAAACTTCAACGTTGCGCAACCGACTGGTGAACTTCCGTACTTTTGGCGCAAGCGGGCTTGCATATGCCGGCTATCCGCGCGAACGCTTGTTCCGTTCGCTAACTTTGCTGCTGTGGACGCAAAATAATTTTGAAAAGGTCCGGTTGGAACTGCAGACAGACGCGAAGGATTTTGCGGAATTGGTTTTCGCATACGAAAACATTTGGCGGCGCTTCAATTAAAAGTTTTCTGCCACCAGGAAATTTCCGTGAACGCCTCAGCTTGGCCGCCGGGCCAAAGGCGGATGGTGACGCGTTGACCACCGCGTGGTTTGACCATTCCGCCGTCCCATTTCCATGCCGGGTCAACGGCGAGTTCGAGATGAACCGCACTTTCAGCCCCGCCCGGCTTGAGGGTAAACTCGACTGACTCATGGTCGGCCAGCGCGGGGAAACTTCTTTGTTGGTCGCACGCGCGCACGAGTAGTGGTGGCAGCGGATTGCCAGTCTCATTGTAAATCACAATGGTTGAGGCGGCGGAATCCAAATAGGCAAAAAAGCCGGTGCTGGCAACGCCGGCGAGCAGCGCCAAGGGGTAAAGGATTCTTTTGTACAGCCACCACGGACGCGTCAGTTTTGGTTTCATGCGGATTTTTTAAGTTGTTTTGCCTCACGGCGCATGACTTCGAGGCGTCCGGTGATGCCGAGAAGGATGAGCCAGAGCATGAGGTTGCGCGGCTGGACGAGGACACGTTCCAGCATGCTTTGTAAATAATTCAGCGCGCAGCCGAAGAAGATGCCAAGCGCAAGACAGCGCGAAAAGCAATGTTCAAAGAAGAGGAACGCGCGGAAGTTACGCCAAAGGCCGACGGCGATGGCGATGATCCACGCCGCCAAGCCGGCGTAGCCGTTTTCAGCAAGCAGCAGGTAATAATGGCTTTCTACGACAGAGTTCGGTTCGCTCACGTTCACCTTCATGTGCCGGCCGCGCAGCCATTCGTAATAAATTTCCGCGTAGGGGTAAGGCGGGTTGACGACGAGCGCGTAATTGTTCCAGCCAGTGCCGAGCGCGTGGTCGTGGACCATTGCGCGGCAGGCATCCTTCATCACTTCGCGCAATTCGCCGCTGGCTTGGTTGCCTTGGTCGTGGAAGCGCGAAATGATGGTGTCAAGCGACAGCACAAGCGCTATGGAGCCGAGCACACCCATGGTGGCAGTAATGAGCAACCGGCGCGCGGTAATTTTTTCGAGCAAGCTGATGCCGACTACGCCGACGACCCCGAGCGCGAGCATCATCAGCGCCCCGCGCGACAGGGTGCATTCCACAATCAGCGCACAGGCAGCGAATCCGAGCAGCAGACCGCCCGCGCCCTTGAATTTCGGACCGAGGGCGGTGGCGAGGAAAATCATGCCGATGAGCACGGCATACATCGCGAGCGGATTCTGGTGTTCGAAAGTGCCGTGGACCTGATACATATGATTCAGGTATTTCATCTTCAGACAGACGTAAAGTTCCCACAGCATAGTGTAGACCATCACGCGGAGGAAAAATTTGAAGTCCTCCTCAGTCCGCAGCGTGTTGAACGTGGCGATCACCAGCAGTGAGGCAAAAATGCTTTTATGCGCGGCCATGATCGAGAGGTTTTTGTCGGGCGAATTGGTGATGGAAAGCAGCGAGATACCGCAATAAAGCAGATACCACCCCAATCCCGGCGGCAGCCACCGAAATGATTTCGGGTCTTCGCGCCATTTTGCCAGGATTAACGCTATGGCAATGGCGTGGTTAAAATAGAAATGATAGCCTTTGGTATGCCCCCGATAGGTTTCAATGGAACCCAAGGTCAAACCCCAGTTACCGGGGGCTAACAAGCCGTTGATGGTCATGAAGCACATTAGGCCCAAAGCCACTCGCTGCCAGGAACTGCGGTCTTTCAATAAAAGCCCGGCGGCGGGCGCCAGCATTAAAAACAATGGCCCGACAATCGCCAGCTTGATCAAGTCAACCGTGCTCAACTTCCTGAGAATAACCAAATTCCGGCCTCCGCAAACGAATTTTCTCAGCTTGGCCTTTGCCGCCGAATCTGTAAAATTGTGTTTAGTTGATGCAAGCCCACAAGTCCATTGCCCGAACCGACCGTGCGCCCATTGCGATTCTTGGCGTGCCATTCGACAATGTCACCACGCCGGAAACCCTTGCTTTGATTGGTCAAATGATTGCCTCGGGCCAGCCCCATTATGGCGCGACGGCGAATGTGGATTTCATTGTTCAGGCGCTGGAGGATGTTGAGCTGCGGCGAATCCTGTTCGACGCCCACATTGTGATGGCCGATGGCATGCCCATTGTCTGGGCCTCAAAATTTCTCGGCAACCCGCTGCCAGAACGCGTTACTGGTTCCGGCTTGATTCCCCAACTTCTGGCGCTTGCTGAGCAAAACGTCTGGAAAGTATTTTTTCTCGGCGGCACTGAAGCAAGTCTTGCCAGTGCTGCCAAAAACACCCGTGCTAAACATCCCCGGCTGCAACTGGTAGGCGCTTATTCCCCCCCCTTCAAGCCGCTCTTGGAAATGGATCATGCGGATATTTTGCGGCGTATTCGCGAGGCGGATCCGGATATCCTTTTGGTTGCGTTTGGCTGCCCGAAGCAGGAAAAATGGATTTATATGAATTACCGGGAAACCGGTGTGCCTTTTTGCGTCGGGGTTGGCGCAACGATTGATTTTTTAGCGGGTACGTTCAAGCGTGCGCCCGTATGGATGCAAAAAACCGGCACCGAATGGATCTTCCGGATGCTTCAGGAGCCCAGACGGCTCGCGCGTCGTTACGGTAAGGGCTTGCGCATTTTCACCGTCGCCATTATGCGGCAATGGTGGCATTTGCGGACGCGCAAACTGGCGGCACCTCCCCTGCCAGCGGTGGCCACTGACACCTTTGGTAACCGGGTCATCCGCGCGCCGCAACGATTGGGCGTTACGGAAGCCGAAAAATTCCGCGCCGAATGGTTGGTCTTGGTCGAAAAAGGGCACGTTATTTTTGATTTGGCCGACGCTAAGCTCGTTGACAGTTCCGGCGTTGGGATGCTGATTCGCCTGCGCAAGCGCGCCCGGGAGCAGGGCCATCAATTCATTCTCGTCGCCCCCCAGCCGCTGGTGGAAGCGGCGTTGCGGCTCATGCATCTCCATGAATTTTTTCCCATCCAGCCGACCATTGCCGGAGCGCGCGAATTGATTCAGAGCCTGGCTCTTGCCCCGCTGGTTTCCAGCGCCGTTCAGACAAAAAAAATTCATATTCTCTGGTCTGGTGAGGTAATTGCCGCCAATGCCGGCGAAATTGGCAACCACACCGAGGCTGAACTAAAGACTACACCGCCCGGCATGCAGGTGGTGATTGACCTTGCCCGGGTGACTTTTGTGGACAGCACGGGTATTGGCCTGATGTTGCGCTTCAAAAAAAGCCTCAAACGGCGCAACATCGATTTGCAATTTGTAAATCCCGGCCCAGCGGTGCGCGATGTGTTTCGCCACACGCGTCTTGAGGAATACCTGCTGGGCGAGGTCTAATGAAAATCGGCTTTTCCACCTCTGTAATACAGCGCGGCAAAACCGGCGTTGCGCAGTATGTTTTTGCCCTCCTGCGTGCCATGTTACCGCATGTGGACCGGCATGAATTCAACCTGTTTATTTTCGAGGAAGATCTGCCGCTATTTGCTTTTGCGCAAGGTAAAATGAAGTTTATTACCGTTGCCGAAAAATTCAGGCCGGCGGTGAAAAATGTATTATGGCATCAGATCGAACTGCCGAAGCTCGCCAAAGAACTCCACCTCGACGTCCTGCATGTGCCCAGCTATCGGCGGATGCTCTGGCGAGCTGGTTGCCCGCTCGTGGCGACGATTCACGATCTCGCTCCTTTTCACATCACTGGTAAATACGATTGGAAGCGCATGCTTTATGGCCGCATCATCGTCAAGCGGCTCGCGCGGCGGCAAGATCAAATCATCGCTGTCAGTCAAAATACCGCACGCGATTTAGCTGCCTTTTTCGGACTCGCCTGCGATCGCGTCAACGTTGTTTGGAACGGCATTGACCACCAGCGCTTTCAGCCTGGCGAGGTGGCGGAGGCCAAAAAATCGGCTGCGGAAAAGTGGCAGCTCAAGCGTCCTTTTTTTCTTTTCGTCTCCCGGTTGGAACATCCGGGTAAGAATCATATTCGACTAATCGAAGCCTTCAACCAGTTCAAAGCGAATACCCAATCTGACTGGCTACTGGCGCTCGGCGGAAGCGACTGGCATGGCGCGGAAGCCATTTATGCGGCGGCAAAAAATTCGCCTTATGCCGGCGATATCCGGTTTCTTGGTTTCGTGAGCGATGCCGCCTTGCCACAACTTTACCACGCCACCGACGTTTTTATATATCCGTCATTGTTTGAAGGTTTTGGTTTTCCGCCGATTGAAGCGATGGCCAGCGGCGTGCCAGTCATCAGTTCCACCCGTGGCTCGCTGCGCGAAGTAGTTGCTAACGCTGCGCGAACGATTGATCCGGAAAATATTGCGGATATCGCCGGTGCGCTCGCGAGCATGTCCGGCAGCGCCGAGGAGCGAGACCGCTGGCGCCAGCAGGGGTTTATCAACGCGCGGCGTTTTGATTGGGATGCAAACGCCGCCCAGACCTTGGCCATTTACGAAAAGGCCATCCGGCGTGGAAAAGGATAGCCGCCGCAGTTCACTTTGTTATTGTTAAGCGCCATGGATCTATTGCGGCATTGGAATTTGCGCGAGCGTCCTTTTGAAGCGACGTGGGACACACGGTTTTTTTACGCAGGTCCGGACCATGAAGAAGCCTTAAGCCGATTGCTTTATCTTGTCGGTGAGACAAGCATGAATGTTGGTTTGCTCACGGGCGAAATCGGCAGCGGTAAGACTTTGACCCGGGCGGTATTTACGCGGCGCATCGACGCAATCCGCTTTCAAGTGCTCACCATCGAAAACTCCGGGTTTCCTCTGGCTGAATTGTTGGACTCGATTTTGCGCCGGCTCGATCCCCAGCTTCCGTTGCGCGGCGAAGGCACCTTGGTGCGATGTGAATTGTTTGAACAGGCTGTACGCAAGCTGCATGCCAGCGGACGCCATCTGGTTCTGGTGCTGGATGAGGCCCAGGATATGGCGGCGGAGACGATTCACGAATTGCGCTGGCTTACCAATTTCAACGGCAGTGGCGACTCTTTGCTAACGCTTATCCTCATCGGCCAGCCGGAATTGCGGCAGATGATTCTCAGTGACGCGGCCATCAATCAGCGGGTCAGTTTGCGTTTTCATTTGAAACCGCTGCGCGCGGATGACTTGGATAACTATCTCCGCCACCGGCTGCGGGCGGCCGGGCATTCCACGGGAAATCTTTTTTCGCCTGGGGCCGCACTGGAAATTTTCCACGCCACGCATGGCGTTCCTCGGGCGGTGAACCGCCTTGCCAAACTCGCGCTGGAACACGCCTGGGTGAGCGACGCGGCAAAAGTGGATGCCGTCGCCGTCAACTCTGTCGTTCGTGATTTGGAACGCCATCAACTAGTGCCCGCATGAACGAATCTGAAGATTTCAGCGTCAGCGCTGTGCAAAAAAAGCGCGAGCAATCCGCCGCTGCTGCACTCGCGCCAGAGGCGGTGATGGCAGGTACGTCCGCGCAACCGGTGGCCAAGCTGGTGATTCCTGCCGCTGCCGGAAAAAGCTTGCCGTTTGACCCGCTGCGGCTGGCGGCGGCGGTAGTGCGCCATTGGAAATGGCTGCCACTGGCGGGCTCGGCGCTGGCGGTTCCGGTGCTGATTTTTGGTATTTCCAAATTTCACGTCGGCTACACCGTCAAGGTTCAGCTCATTCGCACCGAGGTTTCCACCACCATCCGCCAATCGCAGTTGGGCGACGCCTTCAAGCCGCGGCAGGTCACGGTCGGCACAGTCACCAGCGTGATGCAATCGCCTAAGCTACTGGAAAAAGTCGGCAACGCTGCACATCCGCCGATGACCGCCAATGAATTGTTCGCGCGCCTGACCATCAAGCCGGAGCGCGACACGGATTTGATCAATGTGACCCTCAATGGCGTCGGCAGTGCGTCGGCCACGGCGAACTTGGTTAATAATTATTGCAAGGAAGTCGTGGCGTTGACCTCGCAGATGCAATCCGACGAGGCGGCGGAACTGGACAAGTTTTTACGCGACCAAATTGCGCACGCCGACGGCGAACTAGAACTGGTGAACAAGGAGATGCTGGATTTCAGTCGCACCAGCGATTTTTACGGTGCCGATCGCGAAGTAGAGGCTTACCTGCGTGAATTGGGCGATGCGGAAATGCAGTTGCAAACGGCGAAGACCGATTTGCAGACAGTGGATTTCCGCCTCGGCAGCATCGAACGCGAACTCGCTCAGCAAAATCCGCTGGCACTGCGTTTGAGTAAGGCGCGGCAGGAGTTAAACAATTTGCTTACCGCTTATACCGGCGAAAATCCCATCATTAAAGATGCCCAAGACAAAGTTGGCACACTGGAAAAGCAACTGGCAGATGCCGCCGCCAACACCAATGGCATGCCCTTTCAGTTCAGTGAAAACACCGTGGCGAACGACCTTTATTTGCAACTCGTGAACCTGCGCAGCCAGCGTGAAGGATTAGCGAAACGCACAGTGCAGCTGGGCGAATATTACGAAGGCGTGAAAAAAAAGCTTGGCGGCATTCCGGAAAAAGCCCAGCGGCTTGCCCAAATCACCGCGCGCCAGCAAACACTGCAAGCCACGCGCGATCTGCTCGCCGGCCGCCAGCGCGAAGCGCAGGTTTACGAACAAAATTCGCCGGGCCTTTATCGGCTGTTCGCGCCGGCCAGCGAGGACAGTGTGGAAGTGGGCAGCCGCGGAAAAAAAATCATCATCGCCACCATCGTGGGTTTTATTTTTGGCATCGGTTCAGCACTCTTTTGGATTTGTGGACGCCAATTGATGGATTTTCGCATTATATCAGCGGGTGATTTGCGCCGCGTGACCAGTGTGCCGGTGCTGCTGCGATTGCCGGACATGACGAATCTTTCCGCCTCCGAACTGGCGCAATGGCGTTTCCGCGCGTGGTCGCAGTTGGTGAGGCAGTTGAAGCTGCAAAACGCACCGTGCGTGACACTTGCGTTCACGTCGGCCAAAAATGGCGAGGGAAAATCCACGCTCATCGGCCTGCTGCGCGACGCGGCATACGACCGCCAATTGCCAGTGGTGACGGTGACGAACTTGCCGACGGCGAATGCGAGAATAAAATCTATTACGCTGACAGAGGCGCTGGCGACACCGGATATTTTGGTCCGGCATCTGCGCGAGCACCCGGGCGTGGTTTTGGAATTACGCTACGATGCCGAATTCACCTGGAATCTGGAAAATCGCGCTCGCTGGCAGCGTGCAGCGGCAGCGTGGCAGCAGATTCCGGCGCTAATTTTGCTGGTTGAATTGCCGGCAATGACCGGTTTGGACGCGGTGCTGGCGGCCGAATTAATGCCGGCCATCGTATGGGTGACGGCGAGCGGCGGCTTGGAGCAAAACGAACTGGCCGCTACTCTTGAAATCGTAAGTGCTGGTGAAGTGACGCTCGCGGCGGCGGCGCTCAATCACGAGCCGGCGGATTTTGCGAACGTTGCACTGCTGGAAAAGTTTTTACCTCTAGCGCTGGCCTTTTTAATTTCGGGAACCAGTACAGCTGGTTGGGCTGCGACGAATGCCGTGCTGATGAATTTTTCCGGCTCGTCGCAGGTGCCAGTGTATGCAGACTGGCAGAAGCATTACACGGTCGGCGCGGGCGACATTTTCAACCTGCGGATTTATGGACGCACAGATTCCATTCGCATCAACGTACCGGTCGGGCCAGACGGGCGCATCAGTTTTCTGGAGGCGCAGAGTGTGCCGGTCGCCGGCTTGACCGTGGATGAAATGCGCGCGACGCTGGACGCGGAACTGGGAAAATTTTACCACAATGTGCGCACCATCATTACGCCTGTGGAATGGCGCAGCAAAAAATATTATTTGCTGGGCGCGGTGGTGGATCGCGGCGCTTACAGTCTCGAACGACCGCTGACGATCATCGAGGCTGTGGCGCGGGCGCGTGGCATCGGCACAGGGCTTGTCGAGCACAACACCGTCGAACTAGCCGATATGAAACGCGCTTTCATTGTGCGACATAACGAGCGATTGCCGGTGGATTTCGACGCCTTGTTCAATCACGGCGATTTGTTACAGAATATTTTGGTGGAGCCGAACGACTACATATATTTTCCATCGGGCACGGTGAACGAAGTATATCTGCTCGGTGCTGTGGCAAATCCGGGGCCGCTTGGGCTAACGTCAGAAACCACGCTCATCGGCGTGGTGACGGTGCGCGCCGGTTTATTGTCGACAGCCTACCAGCAAAAAGTTTTGGTCGTGCGCGGCTCACTGCAAAAGCCAGAGACGTTTGTCGTAAATTTGGCGGCGATTCTCGCGGGCCGGCAAAAGGATTTTGTACTGCAGCCGAAGGACATCATTTACGTCAGCCAGAAACCGTGGCTGCCGCTGGAAAACCTGATCAAGCTTGCCATCAATTCCTATGTACAGGCGTTTACGACGGCGGCGGTGGGCAACCACATCCCGCCGGTCACCCAACATCCATTGTTTTAATGGAACATCTATGTTTGCCTGGCAGCCCATTTTCTTTTTGACGGTCGCGCTAGCCGTCTGCGGCTGCGTGAACGTGCGTCACGGCCCGACGTTTGACCCGCGCAATCCGAAGGACCCGGCAGGTTTTCACGACCCTGCAACAACGAATGTACTCGACCCGGCGTGGTTGAAGCCCTCAACAAATGAATTTTGCCTGGGCCCAGGCGATCGTCTGGACGTCGAATTAATTGGCAGCGGCCAGGCTCCTACGCCAGCGCTGGTTGGGCCGGACGGGAAAATATATTTTGACCTGTTGCCCGGCCTCGAAGTCTGGGGTCTGACGCCGACGCAGACTCGCGATTTGCTCCAACGCGAACTCGCGCGTTACAACAAAGGCCCGCGCGTCTCGGTGACGCTGCGCGAAGTTCGCAGCCGCCGGGTCTGGGTGCTGGGCCGGTTGAACACGCCGGGCATTTATCCGCTCGATCAGCCAATGTCTGTGATTGACGCCATTACGCGTGCGGGCGGACTTTACACCGCGCAGTTCACCGGCACGACAGAGGAACTGGCGGATTTACGCCACAGTTTTTTGCTGCGGCAAGGAAAATTTCTGCCGGTGAATTTTCAGAAACTTGTCCATGAAGGCGATCTGACACAAAACATATTTCTGGAGCCGGATGATTTTATTTATCTGCCGTCGGCGCTGTCCACAGAGGTCTATGTGCTCGGCGCAGTCACGGAGCCGCGTGCGGTATCATTCAAAGATCAGGTGACGCTGAGTTCCGCCATCTCGAACGTGCGCGGCACGTTGCCGAACGCTTGGCTGCGCGAGGTCGTGATTATTCGCGGCTCGCTGACGGAGCCGCATTACGCCGTGGTGAATTTTCTCGATATTCTCAAGGGACGCGCGCCGGAAGTGCCGTTGCAGCCACGCGACATCGTGTATGTGCCGGACAAGCCGCTGGCCATATGGCGCGGCGCGTTGCAAACTATGGTGGAAACGTTTGTCCGTACGGTCGCGGCGAACGAGGGTTTGCGCGCTGGTGGCGACACCACACGTATCGGCGTGGGTGTGAACGTCGGACCATGATTCCAGGGCAAAATCTTTAAGATGACTCTCTGAGTTTCCCTTTTGAGCGCAAAATCAAACCGCCAGCGTCATTATTGCATAATTCGTGAATTGTGAACCACGCCGACCTGCCTGATTTTTCCCAAACGGAGCCGTAATTTTTTACTTCCAGCGAAAAACCAACGCTTTCCGCCTCACGGAGCGTGGTAATGGAATGGCCGGCCTTCGATTAAATTCTGCACATTATTCCAGAGCACCACCGTTGTGGTGACGGCGAACAATAGCCAGTTGAGGCTGCAACCCAGTAGCAGCAGAGCGCCGCTCAATTTATCTGTCCTTAATTGTAGCCAACCGGCAAGACTGCCGCCTGACACCCCCAGAAAATAGAGGACGTAAGCCGGAAAAAACCCGGCTAGAACCAGAGCCCTTAACGCCTCGGGATAACCTCCCTCATTGCGCCAGAATAAAGGAGTTTCTCGTAATGCTGCACCAGCGAGCAATACCAAGCCTAGAATACTCAGTCCGCTCACCATGAGAAAAGTGACCAGCATTCCCGATGGTTTCATATTTTACCGGCCTTGCGCCACCGCCAGAGGGTGGTGGGATTAATGCCAAGCTTCGCGGCGACCCAGGTAAAATCATTCCCGCTTTCCGATAAAAGTTGCCTGGCCAGGGCAAGTTTCTTTATTCGACTGGGATATTCTTCCCTACCCAACGGTTGCGCATAGGTAGCCGTCGGCGGTGCTGCCTTCTCTTGCTCAACTGGCAACGGGCTGCTGGGCGGAGGTGCCTCCCACCAGCCTTCGCGTAGCACCGGGCCGTCATAAATCAGGGCCAGCCGGTCAATCGTGCTCTTCAATTCCCGGGCGTTGCCGGGCCAGTGGTAGTTTAAAAAGCGTTGCATCAAAGCCGGCTCCACGCTCTCCAGGTTTTTGCCAAAGCGCTCGCCTGCCTGTCTTAGAAACAGCTGCACCAAGGGTGCCATGTCTTCGCGTCGCTCGCGTAAAGGGGGCACGTTGAGAGTGATTTCTGCCAATCGGTAGAATAGGTCGGCGCGAAATTTTCCGTTTTCGGCTTCGGCACGTAAATCCCGGTTGGTGGCCGCCACGATGCGGGCAGTGGATTTGTACTCGCTCTCACCGCCGACGCGTCGGGCGACGCGGGTTTCCAAAAAGCGCAGCAACTTCGGCTGGAGAGATAAATCCAACTCCCCGATTTCATCCAGAAACAGGGTGCCTCCCGATGCCTGTTCAACCAAGCCGGGGCGCGATTTGAGTGCACCGGTAAACGCGCCTTTTTCCACGCCGAATAATTCGGCCTCAATCAGATCTTTCGGAATAGCAGCGCAATTGAGCGGCACAAAATTTTTCCGGCGGCTGGCGTCGTGAAGCGCGCAGGCAACTTTTTCTTTGCCCACGCCAGATTCGCCCAGGATCAGTACATTCACATCGGTCGGGCCAATTTTTTCGACGGTCTGCCTAAGTGCGCGCAGGACGGCGGATGCACCTGCCAGTGCATCCTCGGTGTCCAGCGGTGCTCCACCATACAATTGCAGCCAGAGTTTTTGGGAATCGAGGGCGCGCTGGAGTGCAGATTTCCAGCGATCGTCCGAATCCACTTCGTCCAGCACATCCGCCGCCCCATCGCGCAGGGCGGCGACAATTTCGGCCGAGCTAAGTTTGTGACCGGTGACGATGAACTGTCGGCTGGCGCGGGCCAGATGAACCCGAATGCCGTTCCACCCATGTGAAGTAAGCTCGCTTAATGGAACCAGATAAACCACTTCGGCGGATTCCGGCGTAAGTGCCTGAAGCCTTTCCGGATCAAGCGTGAAAACTGGTAGGTGCAGTTTTTCCAGCCGACTGCGGATCTGGTGTTCGTGCGGATGCGGTAGCAGGCCAATCCTCATGCAATGCAAAGTAGGCAATGCGCAATGCAAACACAATCCCATTATTTAACCCGACTTCCGCAACCGGGACCAGCGACGGAAAGAACCGGTATAGAGAAAAGCCTTAAGAGTCTGTTTTAAAAATCAACATGGTTAAAGGATCAGGCCAATCGGCGGAGTTGAATACGGATCATCGCGACATAGATCCAAGCTTCGGCGCTGGAGATGGTGCGTTCGTAATCGCGCACCAAGCGACGGTGGTACA
>CAISVF010000300.1 GCA_903888765.1 uncultured Verrucomicrobia subdivision 3 bacterium
AAATTCTTTTTGACGTTTAACCCAGGGCGGCGCTCGCCGACTCGCTTTGCCCTGGGCTATTATCTTTCGAGCTTTCAGCCCTTTGCTTCTTTGCGTTAAAATAATTCGGAAGCGGAGTTGACGCAATTTTGGAAGATGTTGGTGAAACTGTATCATCCCGACCGTTTTGCCAACGAACCGGACAAGCTGGAGACGTTTTCCAAGCTGACCTCCGCCATCAATCTGGCGAGGGACACCGGCGATGGTAATATTTTTGATCAATGCATCGGTGATAATGGCCCAAACGAAATCGGGGCCTACCTGAGATCTGGAAACAAGTGGATGGTCAGCAAAAATGCGGGCCTGCTTAAACCATCGATTCTGGGGCTTACCTGGTATAGTTCCGACTGGCATGACGGCCATGTTTTTTTGTTGAGAAACCAGTTGTCATGGCTAGCGTATGGGAAAGACCTGATTTAACCAAATCTCTGCACGCAAACAACATGAGCACCGAACTTTTAGACCGCTTCGAATTTGAGCGTTTGATCTGGCAGAAGGACATCACGCGCGTGGCTGGTGTGGACGAAGCCGGGCGCGGTCCGCTCGCCGGCCCTGTGGTCGCCGCCGCCGTCATTCTACCACCAGGCTGGGCGACCAGCGGCCTACCCGCCGAACTCGCCGGCCTCAACGATTCCAAACAGCTTACCGAAGCCCGGCGCAAACATTTTTTCACCTTCCTCACCACCTGCCCGGAAATTGAATTCGGCATTGGCGAGGTCAGCGCGGACGTGATTGACCAGATCAATATTCTGCAAGCCACGCATCGCGCCATGAATGAGGCGCTGGCGAAATTGTTGCCGCTGCCGCCGCACGCACTGGTGGACGGCCGCCCCGTAAAAACCCTGCGCGTGCCCCAGACGGCCATCATCAAGGGCGATGCCCGGAGTTATTCCATCGCTGCGGCCAGCGTGCTCGCCAAAGTCACGCGTGACCGCCAGATGTACGCATATGACCGCCAATTTCCCGTCTATGGTTTTGCGGAACACAAGGGTTACGGCACCGCGAAACACCTGGCCGCCATTGCCAGCCACGGCGCCTGCGCTATTCACCGAAAAACATTTGCCCCACTGAAATTACCTGAACCAAAACTTTTTTAGGGACCAATTTAGAGCCAATTTCAAAACCCTGTAGGAGCCGAGGTGACGAGGCTCAAATTAACATAAACTCCGCAATTGAATTTGAAAAACCACGGATGGACACGGATGAAAAGGGGATTCAGGTCGTTCAGCTATTGGGTGACGCATCCTCTGGCTAGCCGCGCAAACCTTGCAGGCCAATGGCATTCCGTGCGGTATCATGGGCGCAGATCAAGCCGCTGTGAATCGCCTTGGAAAGACCGTTTGACTTCCATTTCCTACCGCAACAGGCGAGCCGCAAGGCTCGCCTGTTTGCGTCTGTCGGCAGGTCGCTGGGCTTCACAGCCCGCCCTTTTTCCCGGCGCGGGAACATTTTGACTTTCAAACCAGACCGGCGCAGAATCAGAAACAGCGTGAGCACTGAGACAAACATTTTAATCCAGCGCGCCGCCGCCGAACTTAAAACGGCTGGCGCACGGGAGATTTACGTCTTTGGCTCCGCTGCCAAAGGGACAGGCGATGCCGCTTCCGATCTCGACTTGGCGGTTTCCGGCCTGCCCCCGTCCGTTTTCTATCGCATGGGCGCGCGGGTCAGCGATTTAATTGGCCGTTCGGTTGATCTGATTGACTTGGACATCAGCACGCCGTTCACCCGCCACCTTCGCACGGAGAATGAACTCGTCCGAGTGGGATAAATTCCGCAAGCAACAGGCCACGGAACGCGAACAGTTGTAACATCTGGTGCTTAGAATGCACGGACTTCTCGCCAAATGCCGCACCACCGCCCCGACTGAAATCGAACTGTCGGCGCTGGCGGCCTTGCTCCATTCATTTTACACCGGCGTCGAAAACATTTTTAAGCGCGTGGCGGTGGAGTTGGACGGCGAGACAGTGCGCGGCGATTCATGGCATCGTGAACTTTTGCTGCGGATGAAATCGCCGACGGCGTACCGACCAGCGTTGCTCTCGGAAGAACTTCACGACTCTTTGAATGAATACCTGCGATTCCGCCATGTGTTCCGCAACGCCTATTCCTTTGACTTGGACTGGCAAAAAATGTCCCCGCTGGTGTTGCGCTTGGAAGAAACATTCAAAACGCTGGAAAAAGCGTTGAATGATTTTGTGAAATGAGCGAGTGTCATGCGTCCAAACCTATTCAGCCTTGCCACGAAAGAATCGAGTTAGAGCGAATCCACCCCACTATATTTTTTCAATGGTATTCGCTAGTTTATTGAAATCTGATTTAGATATACCGACTGTGTCCATCCGTGGTTGAACGGCGGTTTCTAGCGATAAAAGCGATGTATTAAGGCGATGTTAGAGACTCCTCACGTCGTCTCCTACGGTTTTGAAGGCACCTCTTTAGCGAGCCGAGTTCCCCCCAAAAAACGTCGGGCTAAACCCGGTAGTTGGTTCCTCCCCGGCTCAACGGTTTAATCCGGTTTAACCGTGCGGGAGGTGGCTGGGGGTTCCAACCGAATGGCTTCCTGACGCGAACCGAGCGGATTTTCCGCTGAGTAAACCTGAATTCCGTCACGCTGGAATTGTTCCATAACCGGTTTCAGGCGGTCGCTGAAGCGGGCATAGTTTTGCTCTTTCGGGGAAGTCCACGCCATTTCCGCCAGGGCCAGCAGGCGCGGCATGATCATGAATTCAAGATACGGACGGCTGGAAATATGCTCCGTCCAGACGCAGCCTTCCACCCCCAGAATCCGCTGCAATTGGACCGGCGGAAGATTGGTGGGGATCAGGGGTCCGCGATAGACGATCTCCGGCGTATTGCAAAGTTTCCAGCCCATATTCGGAAACGCTTTGTCCTGAGGGTAATCAAAATAGCAGGGCGAACGCGGCG
>CAISVF010000301.1 GCA_903888765.1 uncultured Verrucomicrobia subdivision 3 bacterium
CAAATTGTATGAAATCACTCCCGATCTGCGGCAAATCATCCGGCCCGAAAGCATCGGTGGCACGCCGGCCAATCGCCTGATTCATCGTGAATCACAGCAATTGGTCATAGGCCCTTATGTCATCAACGCGCAAGGCAATGTGCGCGTAATTCCCTGGCAAAGGATGCCTGGTCGCCTGACCGCCAACGCCCGACACCTCACCGATCCAACCAATAAAGTCTATTTTGCCACCATGGAGGAAGGCCTTTATGAAGTGGATCTAAACAGTCTCGCCGTCACCGGACTAATTAAGGATAATAATCATATTCCCAAAGGGGCGAGCATAGAAACCTCATCATCTGCCATTGATTCAACCTTGCCCGGCTATCACGGGAAAGGCCTCTACAGCGGTCAGGGAAGGCTGATTTATGCGCAGAATGGCGAGCGCGGTCATGGAGCAGAAACCAATCCTGCCACCCCTAGCGGAGCCTTGGCCGAGTGGCATCAACCTGGCGAAGATTGGCAAATAGTGCAACGCAACCAGTTCACCGAGGTCACCGGCCCCGGTGGCATTCTGGGGAACAATCATCCTGCAACCGATCCGGTATGGACTTTGGGATGGGATGTCCGCTCCCTGATTTTGATGTGTCTGGACCGCGGAAAATGGAGTGCCTACCGCTTGCCCAAGCCAGATCATACTTATGACGGTGCGCATGGCTGGTTTACCGAATGGCCACGCATCCGGGAAATTGGCGAGGAGAATCTACTGATGACCATGCACGGCGCCTTCTGGCGTTTTCCCAAGGATTTTTGCCCCACTCACTCAGCCGGCATAGCGCCGCGTTCCGCTTACTTAAAAATCATCGGCGACTTCTGCCGCTGGAACGGCCAGATTGTACTTGGTTGCGACGACGCAGCCATCGTAGAGGTTCCACGTCAGATAAAGGGTCCGCTCGCGCCGACCGGCCAATCCCAGTCCAACCTGCAATTCTTATCACCTTCACAATTGGACGACCTCGGCCCGGCGCTAGGTAATGGTGCCATCTGGCTGGACGAAGCAGTGCCAGCCAACCGACCTTCTGATCCTTTTCTTTTTTCAGGATACACGTATCGTACGCTCTTTCTGGCGCACGACAATCCACAGCCGGTAAGATTCACTCTCGAAGTGGATGCACCGGGCAATGGAACCTGGCAAAAACTCCGCGATATTGAGGTTCCAGCGCATGGCTCAATCTGGACCGCGTTTTCGGCCAGAGAAACCGGTGCATGGCTGCGGTTGACCGCCAGTCGGGATTGCGAGAAAGCCACGGCCTGCTTTAACTATCGCATGGCGGATACGCGCGGTGCCCATGCCGCACACATTTTTGACGGCCTCGCCTGGCCGGGCGAAAAGAATATCAGCGGTGGCCGCCTGCATCAGCGTGGCAGCGAAATGCGCACGCTGCAATGCATTCCCGGCGGGAGTCAGGCATCAAGTTACGAACTGGACGGTAACTTAACCCTGCGACAAACCAATGACGCCGCCAGCGTAGCCTGGGCCAAAACTCATCTGGCCATCCCCCGGGATTTCCTTTCAGCAGATGACGCCTCGGTGTTATGCATTGATAACGGCCATCGCTGGCGCCTGCCCAAAGGTGACCCTTCATTTGAAGATTCTGGCGCAGGCAACGACGAGCGGGTATGCCGCGAAGTGGTGACCGAGCGTGATTTGTTCAACGCGTTTGGAACTTTTTATGAGCTTCCGGCCGAAAGCGCGGGCGGTTTTATCAAAATCCGCCCAATCAGTACGCATAACCGGCACATTCAAGATTACGCCAGTTATCGCGGACTGCTGGTGATGAGCGGCGTAGGCAAAGCTGCCAAAGGAAAACACATTGTCCGTTCGGCCGACGGTCAAGCAGCGCTCTGGCTGGGAACGATTGATGATCTCTGGCAAATGGGCAAACCGCGTGGCACGGGCGGGCCATGGAGAAATTCGGCGGTTAAAGCAGACGTCCCCAGCGACGCCTATCTAGCCACCGGGTATGACCACAAACGGCTCTCTTTGCTCCATACCAAGAAAAGGACGGTAACCTTTCGCATTGAAGCTGACTTCACGGGCACCGGCACATTTGCGGAAGTCACCCGACTCGCCGTCCCGCCCGGCAAATCTCTGGAATATCGGTTTCCCGATGCATTCAGCGCCTACTGGCTTCGACTTGTGGTTGATCAAGACACCACCGCGACAGCCATATTCACCTACGATTAAGCAAAAACTGGCCCATGTAGCCCACCTACCCAAGCGACATTTGGAAAACCTGCTGACGTATTTGCGTCATCACATCACCAACGCTGTCAACGAAGGATTGAACTCCAAAATCCTGAGCATCAAATCAGCAGCCCGCGGCTTCCGCAACTTCCAAAACTAACGCGCACGCATTCTTTTTCTTCTGCGGAAGCTCAATCGCTAACAGTCTGTTTTAAAAATCAACATGGTTAAAGGATCAGGCCAAACGGCGGAGTTGAATGCGGATCATCGCGACATAGATCCACGCTTCGGCACTGGAGATGGTGCGTTCGTAATCGCGCATCAAGCGGCGGTGGTACAGCAACCAGCCGAACGTACGTTCGACCACCCAGCGCCATGGCAAGACTTTGAAGCCCTGAACCGCATCGGAGCGCTTGACCACTTCGACCGCCAACTTGGGGCGCAGCGTTTAACCCAGTGAGCAAAGGCGCCCAATGGGCCGCCGCACACTTTGCCGCCGAGAGCCGGGAGGTGTTGCTGCGGGAAAGCACGCGCGGCCCGCTGCGAGCCAAGCTCTGGGTCAAAGCCGTTTGGCAATG
>CAISVF010000302.1 GCA_903888765.1 uncultured Verrucomicrobia subdivision 3 bacterium
CTACGCTCCGGCCTCCTCAAGGACTGGGCGTGGGGATGATCTTCCGTGTCTTGTGGCCCACGAACCATTCCTGGTTTGCTAACTACAGATTCCCTCCTGGTTTGCTCGCCCCGCGACATAAATTTCGATTGCAAAAAAGCCCGCGCCGTCTCACAGCGTGTTGAGCACGTCAATCAACTGGCGCAGACGTCCGTAATCCTTGCGGTTGAAACCAAAGCCGATGCGGTGCAGGTGCAGGTGCGCTCCATCCTCGACTTCTTCCGGGGTGGCTTGAATGTGCTTGATGGGTTCGCCGGTGATGATATCGCCAAAATCCTCGTTGAGCGCGGCAATGGCCGACGGGCTGGGGGCGTGCTTGAGCCGGATCACAAACAGATCTTTCACGAACCGGGTGGAGTGAAAGTTCCGGTAGAAGCGGGTGACAATTTTCACCGCCTCATCGGCGCTGTCGGTGATTTGATAAAGGTTGAGGTCGTCGGGCGAAATCAATTTGTCGCGCAGCAGATGTTCGCGGATGTTTTTATCCCAAGTTTTCCAATAGGTCCCGCCGGGCCGGTCAATCAACACCAGCGGCATGAGCTGGCTTTTGCCGGTCTGCATCAGGGTGATGGCTTCATAGCCTTCATCCATGGTGCCAAATCCCCCGGGGAACAAGGCGATGGCATCCGAGTGACGGATGAATATTAATTTGCGGGTGAAAAAATATTTGAAAGTGATGAGTTTTTTGTCCTCGGCGATGACCGGATTGGCGGATTGTTCCCACGGCAAGCGGATGTTCACCCCAAAACTGTTTTCGGAGCCAGCCCCTTCGTGGCCGGCTTGCATGATGCCGGGCCCGGCGCCGGTGATGACCATGAATCCGGCGGCCGAGATTTTTTTTCCGAAGTCAGCTGCCTGCTGGTACTCCTGTTTGTCCGGCGACGTGCGGGCTGAACCGAAGATGGTGACCTTGCGTTTTTTCGCGTACGGCGCAAACACCCGGAAGGCATAGCGCAATTCGCGGATGGTGGTCTGAATGACGCGCACGTCACCCGTTTCCTTGACGTCCGTGAGGAGTTTTAAGGCGTTTTCGATGATGTCGGCGACTTCGGCCTCGTTATGACCGCCGCCGCGCGACTGGATGAGAGCTTGGATCTGCTGGGTCAGCTCGGGGTCGGCAGTAGGTTTTATGTTCTTTTTCACCCTGCGAGCATAATCCTGCCAAAGACAAAGGCAATGCCGACTTTCGTCAGCATTGCCTTGGCTCGAATGATAACTTTAAAGCAGACTGCCGGGTCAGTTGGCGACGGATTTCAAGATGAAAAATGCCGGCGGATCGTTCGGCTTGGGATTGATGATTTTGCCAATCTGGGTTTGCCCGAAGTTGGTCCAATCGGTGGCGATGGGCACCCAGAAATTGAGCGGTGCCGCCAGATTGGAGCTGGTCAACAAGGTGCTGCTAAACGCATTGGTCGGAGTCCAATAAACAGCCTGGCCGGGAAGGGAAATATGGTTGGTGAAATAATGAACTGGGTTAATGGTGTCCATGGAGTTGGTAAACGCAAAAACCTGAATGCCAGGGACGTACACCGTCCCCAACGTTAAATCAGGAGCTTTGGGCGGGGGCGGGGGCGTAATATCCAAAGCGAATACCGTGCCCTTGCCAGTGACATTGCCGTCATTGGGAATGCCGTAGGCTGTGGTGGTTCCATACAGTACAGTGCCTTGGGCAGCCTGATTGCTGACCGGGAGACCAAAACGAGCGGTTTCGACCGTCAGGCCGGCCAGCGGCCAGCCACCATCGGTGCTGGGCTGGAAGCTATGCAAAACGGTGAACCCGGTGCCATCCGTGTTGATTTTATAAATGGTCCCGTAATCGTAGTCTCCACCGGTTTTTGTGACGCCGTATAATATATTCCCAATTTTTACTAATTTACCAACCGGGGTGGATCCCAAGCTGGGCATGGATGGCGAAAACGTGTGCAGGGTTGTAAAATTCCCGCTGGGCCGGTCATAACGATAGATGGTTCCTGCTGTCACGTTGCCTTCTCCAGCCGTAACGCCATACAACGAATAATTGCCTTCATAAAAACCATCCGCCAAAACGGCGCCGGATGGATAAGCCCCATCGGTTCCCCCGGTGAAATGGTGCCAATGCGTATAAGTTCCGCCTCCGGCCGGGCCATAAACCGAGCCATAAGGGGAATTGGTGATCCCGTTATACTCCCCTGTCCACAAATCAGTCCAGTTTAAATGGGCAGCGATTCGCGTGAAAATATAGTCGCCTTGGGTCAAGGCCAGATCACTCAATTTCCTTGGTAAACCTCCTGAATCAAGACTCACACCGGCCTGCAACATCAGGGATCCCCCGTTCGTGCTGCTGATGAGGGTTGGCTCAAAAAACGGAATCATCACCGGATTAAAAATCTGATTAGTGGTATTGAACTGTCCTTTGATCTGAAAACTGGACTGGTCGTCTAGCGTGGCATTCGTAGAAATGGAGAAAAACACTCCCGCTCCTTCCAGATATTGGTTGTAATAGGCTCCGCCGCCGCCCCAAAACACAAAACCTCCCCCGCTACAGGTTCCGGTGAGGACGCCATTTTGCAGGAACAGGCCGCCGTTGGGGTAGCGGCCGTTTTCACCATTGAAATAATGGAGGGGGCTATAGTTGGAGCCATCGGTGTTCAGGCCAAAAACCGATCCAATACCCCACCATTCTCCCCCATAAAAGGCAGTGGAGTAAATGCGGTTGCCGTCTATGGTTAGCGGTCCCAATACTACCGACGACCCGCCGCCGGTGAACGTGTAAATTGTTTGATAATTGGTGCCGGCGGTGTCTAATTTGTAAATCACGCCAGAATTATTTGTGCCACCCACCAAGGTCGCACCATAGAGCATGCCCTGACTCAAACTCAGTGCGCCAGAAGGTTGCGCGCCGTCCACTCCGTCGGGCAAAAAGCGGTGCAGTACCGTGAAAGTTTGGGCTGAAAGGGAAGCCGTCATCATCAAGCCGGCGAGTAACAGAAGGAGGTGTTTTTTCATGTGGGGGAATAGTTGCAAATGAATAAGTATACCACGGTCAGATTGTTGCTTAACTGTTTTGGTGTTATTA
>CAISVF010000303.1 GCA_903888765.1 uncultured Verrucomicrobia subdivision 3 bacterium
CCATTGCCCCGCAATAAACGAGCCAAAAACCCTCGTGCGGTTGAAAATGAAGGTGGTGAAATAGCCTCGTCTCCTGAGTTGACGGAAAAAGTGCAGCTCCAGAAATCACCCGGTCAAGCCCCGCCAGAAAAGGCTAAAATACCCGTTGCTGAACAGCCAAAATCCGGCGGATTGCAAACTCCTTTCGACGGCTTGGAAGTCCAGTAATCGCCGGTTGCAGCTTGCTCACGGTTCTTGGCGCGCGGCCTTCCGGCCGCTTCAGCCTTCAAACCGGCGAAGTCGCGTCGATTGGCCTGCGGGCTTGCGCATGGTGAAGCGGCGCTTCACGTCCATTGGCAATTGAGAACAGTGGCAAGATGCACACGTATTGGCTGGAAACCAGATTAATACTTACCGGCCCGGGTGGGCCGCGTGTTCTTAGGGTTGCCAACTTGGCACCCTGCCCATGTACCCACGACTGGCCGCAAGGGCCATTGAGTGGATAGTTGCGCTCAGTATTCGCATATCCCGGCCGCAGCATCTGTGAATCTAGAAACCGCAGTCCAACCACGGATGGACACCGATTGTCACGGATAATAAAGGCGCTCGAAGAATTGCTCCGCTTCACCCAATGAGTGAACGACCTGAAACCCATTTTCATCCGTGTCCATCGGTGTTCATCCGAGGTCTTTCAAATTCCATTGCGGAGTTTAGCTTAACTCATCGCGTCCCGGGCGCGGTGAATTACCGGTGAATAGCGCGGGAGGGGTGTGGATAACTTTTTAGGTGAAAAACTTGCCCGGCAGGCAAATCTTTGAAAACATCACCGCGGTCAAACAAGGAACGACCGTGATGTTGCCCTTAAAAGCAAAATTTTTGCGCATACTCGCCCGAGCTCAAATCTGGCGAGGTTTTTCCGTCCCCGCTTTCAGGCCATTTTCCGCGCAATTTTTGGCAATAAATGCGCAGACCTCGGTGCCGAATTTTTATCAAAATGTCACCTGAATGTAACCTGCGAACCATTTCCCCATGTTATACTCTACACATCACGACGACGTGAACGCCACCCAACCAAATCGATTGCAGTCCACTGCGGCACCGATCCATTCCCGCAAAGGGGCGTTTACGCTCATTGAACTGCTGGTCGTCATCGCCATTATCGCGATTCTGGCCGCCATGCTGCTGCCCGCCCTGGCCAAAGCCAAATCCAAGGCCCTCCAGATTAGTTGTGTTTCCAGCCAGCGCCAATGGGGGCTGGCTCTGCAAATGTACGCCAATGACAACAACGGCGGCATACCCCATGATGGCATGAATTCTGGCGGCACTTACGGTGCCGGTGATTCCAAGCAGGCCAATGCCTGGTTCAATCTGCTGCCGGAATACGTTTCGGAAAAGCCGCTCACGAATTACACCCTCGCCGCCGGCGTCAGCACGAGCGATGCTCAGAAAAATTCCACGATCCTGCCTTTTCCGGGCGGGGTTGCCAAAATGTTTTCGTGTGCGGGGGCCAAACTGGTCGGCAGCGATTTCTCCATGTTGAACGGCACCGGTGCCGGGGCGGATGGTTTTTTCAGCTTCGACATGAATATTGATTTAAAAAAACAGGATGCGGGCGGTGCCAATATGCCCTATCCTCAGATGCCCAAATTAATCGCCGTTCCCAAGCCGGTCGATACCGTGTTTCTGTTTGACTGCGTCTTCAGCCCCACTACGGAAGTGGTCAACGGATCGCCTCAGTATAACTCGGTAAATCCCGCCAACCGCTGGCATAGTTTTGCCTCCCGCCATAGTCTGGGCGGCAATATTTGCCTCTTGGACGGCCATGTGAGTTATTATAAGGATGCCGCCGTTCAATCTTGGGGTCCTTCCACCGGCTCGCCTGAATTCCCGGGCACGCCTTTGATTTGGAATCCTCCCTACCGCGTTTTGAAGCCTTGATCCTTTGTTCCAGCAGTAAACAATAGCACTACCACCACAGCACCACCAATAAACAGCACCATAACATCCGCCAATGAAAACTAATCGCTCACGAACTATTAAGAACCAATTCTGGCTGCCGCTTGTCGCGGCCGGCTTGACCTTGGCCGGCTATCAAGCCGCCGCGCAAACCACGATCGCCAAATGGACATTTGAAAATCTGACCATCGCAACTGGCTCGGTTTATACGAACGGAAATGCCCATGTTATCACGAATGTTCCGTCTGAAATTGGTAATGGCATTGCTTCTGGATATCATGCCGGTGTGTCGGGTACTGGCAATGCCGTTTTCTCTACGGTTTCCGGCAATGGCTCAGCTAAGGCGCTCACTTCGAATGGCTGGACGAATAATCCGCTGGCTCCGTCCGGCGATTATTATCAATTCGCCGTTAGTACGGTGGGTTTTACCAACATCGGCTTTTCATTTGATGCCGTTGGCAGTTCTACAGGACCGCGGGACTTTATTGTCAAGTATAGTACAGATGGCGTGAATTTTACCCAGTTTGGTAGTGGCTATACGGTGCTTAGCACCCCTTCGTGGAGTGCCTCAACAGCGCAAAGCGGAGAATCCTACACGAATGATTTGAGCTCCATTACCACCTTGGCCAACGCCAGCGTGGTTTATATTCGGCTGGTAATGAACAGCAATACGTCCATCGGTGGTGCAGCCGTAGGCACGGGAGGCACCAGTCGTGTTGATAATTTCAACGTGTTTGGCACGATCGCGGGTCCGCCCCAGTTCGTAACGGCCCCGGCGAACTCCACCAATTTCTTTGGCGATTCAGTAAATTGGACCATCACTGCCGGTGGCGATGCCCCCCTCACATACCAATGGTACACCAATAGTTTCCCGCTGACCCCCGTGACCGATGGCAGCAGCGGTTATGGTGTTGGCACCATCGCGGGCTCTACCTCAGCATCTCTGGCCTTGACCTTTTTGAATACAAATCAATCTGGCAATTACCGCGTGGTGGTTTCCAATGCCCGTGGCTCCATCACCAGTTCGGTGATCCGTTTGCAGGTCAATGTCCGCCAGCCGATTGTTACCAACATTACCTACATTCGCAAACTTCATGACACCAATTTTGTTGTCACCGATACCACCAACATTTATGTGATAGAAGGCATCGTGACCACGCCCGTCAATCTGGTCTCGGGTCCGACCGAAGTGGAATCATTCTTCCTGCAAGACACCAACGGCGTGGGCTGTGATGTGTTTTTCCGGGGCGGTTTCACCTTTCCGAGCCAGGGCGATCGCGTTCGCGTGACGGCCCCGCTGCTGCAATTCAACGGCTTGACGGAAGTGAATCCCATCAATGGCAATCCGGCCCACAATGTCGAGGTTCTGAGCTCTGGCAACGCCCTTCCGGTGCCACAATACTTTGATTTTACCACCTGGCCTTCTGCCACCAATCTGGAAGAAGTCCTGGAAGGTAAATACATGGTGGTCTCCAATGTGTTCATTGGCGTGGCCAGCAATGCCAACGGGCATTTCACCGCAAGCGGCTCGGTGACGCTAACCAATAAATCGGGCAAAATATTTAGCGCCTTGGTGCCAAACAATCCTGTGATTGATCTGGTTGGTGCGGGCCTTCCTGGAACGTTTGCCAAGTCGATTCGTGGCGTCATCTCTCAATCCCAGACCAGCGGCACAGTGCTTACCAATGGCTATAGTATTTTGCTGGCGCAGAGTGCTGATCTGGAAATCGGCAGCCCGGTCACGGCTAATCCGGATGCCTTCACCGTTGTTAATAACGCCATGGCAACCCTGTTGCCGCTGACAAACGACGTGGTGCTGTCGCCCGACACGAACGCCCGGACGCTCACGGTCACGGCCGTCACGCCCTCCGCTGGCGTGGCCACGATCGACAATGGCACGAACATTCTCTTCACGCCGGATTTAAACTTTGTGGGAACGGTGACCATTAATTATACCGCTACGGATAATTATGGTTACACCAGTGACAGCGTCATCACGGTGACAGTTGTCAGCCCGTTGCCGGCCAGCCCTATTCCGCTGACCGCTCAAAAAATCAGCGCCGGTCTGGTGCTGAGCTGGACGAACGCCGCATTTTACTTGCAGTCCGCTCCGGACGTGACTGGTCCTTATAGCTACATGTTTGTCACCAGCCCCTATACCAACGACATGACGGCCTCGCCGAACCGGTTCTTCCGGCTCACCACGCAGGCTCCGCCGAAATAAGCAGCCGGGGTACCAGCAGATGCTTTCACGGGCGGCCAGTAATGGCCGCCCTTTTTGTTCTGTGCGCGTTTCTGGGGAGGGCTTCGTTGCCACAACATTGCAGGACGCGCAGGTCATTGCAGCCGGCCACCAACTCGACCACCCGCACTGTGCTTATGCCAAAAATCAAATACCCAGCTCGATTGTGATGCCCATTGAGCCAGAACCAATTCCAATTTATCAATTCCGGAAAATCAGTCCACCCAAACGGACCGGAAATCGTACCGGAAATGGACCGATTTTATTTTATTTCCCAGTTGGTAATCCGAATGAAGCGTGAAATCATGCAAATTTTGGTAGGGCGCGCAGTCCCCTGCGCGCCGTCGTGGCGAACCCGATCAC
>CAISVF010000304.1 GCA_903888765.1 uncultured Verrucomicrobia subdivision 3 bacterium
ATAAAAAGCTCCGCATGAAATTCCGGTTGGAATTCCTCAGGCAAGTATGCGACAAGTAGCTTCGAAAATTTTATGACCCGCAAAATCGCCATCATCACCGGAGGTTCGCGAGGCATCGGCCGGGCCATCGCACTGCGCCTTGCCAAGTCGGGCATTGATTCTATTCTCACCTACAAAACTTCGCAGGTTCAGGCTGGCGACGTCGTGAATCAGATTGAGTCGCTCGGTGCGCGCGCTGTCGCAGTGCCACTGGATGTCGCTACCCGCGATTCTTACATGAGCTTCGCCGCCGTTGCCAGGACCGCCTTGGAAAAAATCGGCGCGACGAACTTCGATTTTCTCGTCAATAACGCCGGCATCGGCCTCTCGCAACCGTTTGCCGAGACCACCGAGGAGCAGTTCGATGAAATGACCCACATTCATTTCAAGTCCGTCTTTTTCCTCTCGCAGACGCTTCTGCCGCTCATCAATGACGGCGGACACATTATCAACATCTCCACCGGCACGAGCCGCTTTGTGCTTCCGGGCTACTCGATTTATGCGTCGCTGAAAACGGCGGTGGAAGGGCTTACCCGATACATGGCGAAGGAACTGGGCCCTCGCAAAATTCGCGTCAATGTCGTAGCGCCGGGCGCAACGGAAACGGAATTTCGTGGCGGATTTATCCGGAACAATCCGCAGTTCAAGAAAATGATGGAAGCAAACATCGCGCTAGGTCGTGTGGGGCAAGCCGACGATATCGCCGGTGTGGTCAACGCATTGCTCTCCGACGATTGCTACTGGGTCAACGGCCAGCGTATAGAAGCGTCCGGCGGACAGGTGCTGTGACGATTGGCAACCGCCAAAGATAAGTGATGAGGGAATTGGATATGACCCCCATTCAAACAAAAAAACGCTGATGCCTAGGCTTCAGCGTTTTCGTAAGATGAATGCGAATGGTTACCAGCGGAAATGGGCAAAGGCCTTGTTGGCTTGGGCCATCTTGTGGACTTCGTCGCGTTTACGGATGGCATTACCCTGCCCCTGATAGGCTTCCAGAATTTCTGACGCGAGAGCGGCTTTCATGGGCTGGCCTTTGCGAGCGTCGGCGAAATCAACAATCCAGCGAAGGGCGAGAGCGTTCTGTCGGTCAGAAGGAATTTCCAGCGGCACCTGATAGGTGGCACCACCAACCCGGCGCGGCTTGGTTTCAATGCGGGGCTTGGCGTTATCCACCGCGCGCTGCAAAATTTCAATGGGGTTGCTGGCCGGATTTTTTTCCGAGATCGAATCAAAAGCACCGTAAACAATGCGCTGAGCGGTGCTTTTTTTGCCGGAAAACATCACAGTATTGACAAGGCGGGCCACCAGAGTGTTCTGGTATTTGCCGTCTTTGGCCGTGGGGCGTTTGGTAGCTTGGCGTCTGCGGGACATATTATTCTTTTCTTAAAAGTTTACTTCGCTGCGGGTTTGGCCGCCTTGGGCCGCTTGACACCGTATTTGGATCGGCTGACGCGGCGTTTTTCCACGCCGGCAGCATCAAGAGTACCTCGAACAATGTGATAGCGCACACCGGGCAAATCCTTCACACGCCCGCCACGCACCAGCACAATGGAGTGCTCTTGCAAATTATGGCCCTCATCCGGGATGTAAGCAATCACCTCGAATCCGTTGGTGAGGCGCACCTTGGCCACTTTGCGCATCGCAGAGTTGGGCTTCTTCGGCGTGCGGGTCATCACCTGGATGCATACGCCGCGACGAAACGGCGAATTTTCCAAGGCGGGCGACTTGGACTTATAATTGACTTTGTTACGGCCCTTGCGGACCAGTTGATTGATTGTCGGCATTTGCGTTAAATTCGCTGTAAAAACAACCGCTTTCCGATTTGGAGAAACGGAGTGACAAGCCTAGCAAATTAAGAACTCAACGCAACACTATTTTCAATTTTTTTAGGGACAATTAAAAAGCGAACTTGCCGCCGCGGCTGAAACCTCCGTTTTATCCGGCGATTATTCGGGCGTTGTGCACCCTTCCACCTCCGCTGCGGCCAGAAATTGGCGCAGCAATTCCAAACGCGGTGCCGCCAATTGCCGGGCGGCGGGCAGTCGCAACTGCGCAGGCAAAGTTGCCAGGTTCTGCTGAAGCACACGCAAGGCATCGCCGAAAGTTTTGAACCGCGTGTCCCGGCCGATTTTACAAACCGTCCGCAGCACCGTGACCGCGCCCAATTGCTCGAGAATATCGGCGTCGCGCACAATGACTCCTTCCAGGGTCAATGGATTTTCCTGCGGCTGATAAGTGCGAATAGCCTCGACTACGGCGGGAATTTTTCCGGCGGGAAAACCAAACTGCGCCAAAAGTGCCGGCGTCCGCCGCAGGGCGTAGGCTACACAATCCCAATTGGCCAAAGCCGCAGGCTCTTCCGGTCGATGCCCCACAAAGACACCCAGGTCATGCAGCCACACTGCCGCAAAAACCACATCGTCGTCATAGTGCTGACCCGTTCCAAGTACGCGAGTTAAATCGTAAAGGCGCGGCTGATGGCTGAATTTATCCACCGGCCTGGCCTCGGCCCGAATGTAGGTCATCAGGGCGGAGCGAAAGGGTTGCAAATTCATACGACAGTTTAAACCGCCGGGCGCAGAAACGCCATTTTGTAGTTACGCGCCGAAGATTAAGCCGGCAATTTCTTTGGATTCACCCCTGCTTCCGTTCCTGCCGCTGGTTGTTCTTTATTTTAGCCTGGTGATCATTACGTTCGTGACGTGATGGAGCCCGGGAGATAGAACAGAGTAGCGCTTCCCAAGCTGATAATCCGACAAGCATGGGCTATACAGTCATACTATGATGCTGATTTCCCTCGTCGCCGGGCTTTTACCGACACGACATTTGAAAATTCCCCACCACGTGAAACCACCGCCTCTCGATTAAGACAACGCCGACTGATAAAACGGTGGGTAATCGGCACCTTAGAGATGAGCCTTAAAATAGTTGTCGCATATCAGTTTGAGGGTGAGCAAGGTCACCATGGTAAGGAAAACCGGTCGGATAAATCTGGCTCCCCGCGCCACCACCATCTGGCTGGCCAATCGCGCCCCCATCCACTGCCCGGCACCCATGATGAATCCGGCGGCAAACCAGACTTTCTCCGCAACGAGAAATAAAAGGAGCGAGGCCAGGTTACTAGCCCAATTAAGAGCCTTGGTGTTGGCAGTAGCACGAGTAAGATTGAAGCCTAGCCCCAGCATGAATGACAGGGCAAGAAACGTCCCTGTGCCCGGCCCCAGAAAACCGTCATAAACCCCAATTCCGAAAGCAATCATGAAATCGAACTTAACCCGGGAAATGCGCGGATGAATATCTTGGTACCCCAACCGAGGGCTCAGCCAAACAAAGATCGCCACGGCAAAAAGCAGCAGGGGAACGATGCGCTTCAGTAAATGTGCATCAAAGTGCTGCACCAGCACGGTTCCCACCAGCGAACCAAGAAAAGCCAACAGCATAGCGCGCCAGATTTCACGGCAATTCAAAGTTCCGGCCTGGGCGAAATGGTACGTCGCGCTGGTGGAACCAAAAGTGGACTGCAGCTTGTTCGTACCCAGTGCTACCACCGGGTCAGGACATAAATTCAACAGCACTGGCAGCGTGATGAGCCCGCCGCCGCCGGCGAGCGTATCCACAAAACCCGCCGTCAGTCCGGTCAAAAGCAATAATCCAATCAGCCACCATTCCATAATCAGCGCAGTCTAGCCGGCAAGGCAAGGGAGGCCAAGTTCCATAAAATGACTATCTTTTGCCGCGACAGCATTTTCGCCTTTGCAGTTGAAAATGGGAAGGCGGAAAGTTAACCAACAGGGGATCGTTTGAGTAGGGATTAATGTTGGTGGGTGGGGGCGTTCGCCCTCCAGG
This sequence comes from uncultured Verrucomicrobia subdivision 3 bacterium, assembly GCA_903888765.1. Lineage (GTDB taxonomy): Bacteria > Verrucomicrobiota > Verrucomicrobiia > Limisphaerales > UBA11358 > UBA11358. The sequence goes on from CAISVF010000304.1 coordinate 3,889, forward strand.
CCTTCTCCCCCTTTTGGAGGGGAACGTGTTTCCGTTTCTCTGGTAAACGAGCGTCTGGCTGGAGCGGACAGATTCCAAATTGCCCCGAAGCACATTTGGCTGGATAGTTAGTTAAAAGACTGCCCCTCATAGTCTGATGCTAAACAAACTGCGACGGAGCATGTTTATGCCCTGGTGATTTTTAGGCGGTAAGGCTGTATACTTCACTCGCGATCCTGACAGGTTGCGCCAGCTTTATTTTGACATGATCCTTTCCCTGCGTCAGACCGGACTGAGGGTTCGCGGCCGGATTTTTCCGGCGTTGCGGCTGGCGGCCTGCCTTGGCCTGCTGACCATGCCGTTCCGGGGGGCGGCTGATTCGTTTGACACCCTGCGCCTTTACTGGCAGAACCAACTGGTCGGCACCAATCTGAGCGGCTCCACCCTGACGAGCCGCGCCACCACGGCCAACGGGTATTGGACCACGCTGAACACCAATGCTGGACGCACGAATCTATGGAGCGATGCGCCGCTGGGCAGCGTGTCGGCCAATGTCACCACGCATTTCAGCCGGCTGCAGGCCATGGCGCTGGCGTGGGCCACGCCCGGCTGTTCGCTCCAGGGCAATACCAGCCTGGCGACCGCCATCACCAATTCCCTCGACTGGATGTGCGCCAACAGCTACACGACTTCGGCCACGGAATATAACAACTGGTGGGACTGGGAAATCGGCGGATTGCAGTCGTTCAATAACGCCGCCGTGCTGATTTACCCCGCCTTGACCGGCGCGCAGATCACCAATTACAACAACTCGGTGGATCATTTCTGTCCGGGCGCCCAAGGCTGGATGACCGGCGCAAACCTGACGGACAAGTGCAAGGGCATGATCATCCGCGGCATCCTGGGCAAAAACAACGGCAAGATGACTTCGGCACAGACCAATCTGAGCCCGGTGTTTCTGTATGTCACGAGCAGCGATGGGTTTTACCGGGACGGCTCGTTTGTCCAACACACGCGCATCGCCTACACCGGCACATATGGCATTGTTTTGCTCGGCGACGTGGCGCAACTGGTCAATCTCCTGAACGGATCGGCCTGGCAGATCACCGATCCGAACCTGACCAATGTCTATAACTGGGTGGTTAATTCGTACCAGCCGCTGATCTATCATGGCGCGATGATGGATATGGTGCGGGGCCGCGCAATCTCGCGCTATAGCGAAACGGAATCCAGCGACGGCAGCAGCGCGATCAGCGACATCAAACAAATCGGCCAATTCGCCCCCGCCGCGATCGGCGCGGCCTTCACCAACTGGGCCAATGCGCCGTACCTGCCGCCGGGCCAGTTCCAGTTTGCCGGGATGGATCGCGTGGTCGCCTGGCGCTCCAATTTTTGTTTTGCCCTGAGCCTGTCCTCCACCCGCATTGCCAACTACGAATCCATCAACGGGGAAAATCTGCACGGCTGGTTCACCGGCGATGGCATGGCATACCTCTATCTCGGCACCACGGAAACGCAGTTCACCGGGGACTTCTGGCCGACGGTGGATCCGTATCATTTGCCGGGGACGACGGTAGTGACAAATGCGCGCGCCAATTCCGCCAATGAAGCGGCGGCGACGACGCAGAACTGGGTGGGCGGGGCGCAGGTCGCCGGCGCTTATGGCACGGCGGGAATGTCGCTCGCCGCCGCGGGCACCACGCTGACGGCGAAGAAATCCTGGTTCATGTTCGACAACGAAATCGTGTGCCTGGGCGCGGGCATCACCTGCGGCGGGGTGGCCGAAGTGCATACCACGGTCGAAGACCGGCGGCTGGGCACGTCGCCGACAAATAAATTTTCGGCAAACGGCGCGGGCTTTGCGCCGGTGATGGGCTGGAGTTCCAATCTCAACAACGCGGCGTGGTGCGCGCTCGACGGCGTGGCGGGATATTATTTCCCGGGCGGTGCCACGAATCTCCGCGCGGCCTTTGCGACCAACACCGGCTCGTGGATTCAGATCAACAATGGCACCTATGTGGGCGCCACGACCAACCTGTACACCGACGATTACCTGACCCTGTGGTTCAACCACGGCGTGCAGCCGACCAATGCCACGTATGCCTACGTCGTGCTGCCAAACTACCCAACCAACAGCACGGCGGCCTATGCGGCCAGCCCGCCAGTGGTCATTTTGACCAACACCGCAACGCTGCAGGCCGCCAGCAAACCCACGCTCGGCGTGGTGGCGGCAAATTTCTGGAACGACGGAACCAACACCGCCGACCTGATCACGGTGAATAAAAAATCCTCCGTGATTACGAGAGAGGACACGGCCGGAATCACGGTCGGCGTCTGCGATCCGACGCAGACCAACACCAGCAGCATCCGGGTGACGCTGAACCGCGCCGCCATCAGCACCCTCGCCGCGGACCCCGGCGTGACGGTGCTCCAGCTTTCGCCCCAGATTATTTTCACGGTGAATGTGAGCGCCGCGCTGGGCAAAACCTTTCAGGCGTCGTTTTTATATCCCGCTCCCACGGCGACGTGGGATGCCGCCACCGGCACAACCGGAGCGCAGGACGGCAGCGGAAACTGGAACACGGCCGGCACGAATTGGTGGAGCGGATCCGGCAACATCGTGTGGAGCGACATCTCACCCGATATCGCCGCCTTTGGCGCCAACGGGCCCGCCGGCACCGTGACCCTGGCGAGCCCGCACATAGCGTTTGCGCTGCAGTTCAATCCGGTTGCCAGCGGTGCGTATACACTCACGGGCGCCGGGCCACTGACGATCAGCAACGGCATCACGGCCAACGCCACGGCAACCGTGGCCACAGCGCTTAAGCTGGCGGCCGACCAAACCTGGACGGTGGCCAGCAACCAGGTGTTGAGCGCGAGCGGCGCCCTGTCGGCGCCGGGTCCCATCGCGTGGTCCCTGGCCGGCGCCGGCACAGTCAATCTCGCGGGCACCAATCAACTTTCCACGAACCTGACCAGCGTGAGCTTTCTGGACACGCAAAATAAAACCACCCTCGCCCTCACCGGCGGCGGCCAGACCATCCGCAGCGTGACGATCAATGACGGTGTGACGGGCACCATCACGGGCGGCGGCACCCTGATCCTCAATGGTCCGGCGGATTTCGGGGTGGGCGGCGAAACTGCCGGAGCAGCGCAGGGGTTGAACCTGTCCGGCTTGAGCGCTTTTATTTTCAGCGCGCCGACGAATGGTTTTCTGGTGGGCGGACAAAGCAGCGGTATCAGCGGCAGCGGGACGGTGTTTCTGGCGGCCACCAGCAGCATTACCGCCGGCGCGGTGGGTGTGCAGAGCGTGGTTGGCAGCACGACGGCGCAGAGCAGCGGCAATTTGTACCTGGGCCGCAATACAACGATCAACGCAGACATCTTGAATGTGGGTTTGACGCGCGATAACGGCCTGATCCAGTTCGCCGCCAGCACCACCAATCCCCTATTGGTCCTGCGGGCCGCGGACGGGGTGAGCCGCGCCAATGTGACAATCGGCTCGCGCGGCAGCAGTTATTTCAGCACCACCTCCGGATCGGTGGATTTGATGACCAACGTGAGCGCGTCCAGCCGACTGGATGCGCTGCTGGGCACGTTGCAAATTGCCAATGAAGGCTATTGCACCACGGCGTCGGATCTATTGAACGGCAATCTGGTGATGGGCAATGGCACGCTGGATGCGACGGCGATCAGCATCGGCTTGAAGAGCAGCAGCACCAGCCAGAGCCTCGGGATCGTGAATGGAACCTTCACCCAAAACAATGGCGCGGTGAAAGTTGCCCAGCTCACACTGGGCGACAAAACGACCGGCAACACCGGCACGCTGAACGCCACTTACAATTTAAATGGCGGCGTGCTGAGCGCACAGACCATCCAGCCGGGCGCCAACGCAGCCACCCGGACCTTGAACTGGAACAACGGCAGCCTGGCCAATTATGACGCGAGCACCGACCTGACCATCGCCGCCGGCTTGACCTTGGCGCTGAACCCTGCGGGCACAAATATTTTTAACATCAGCAACGGGCGGACCGGAACGGTGAACAGCGTCCTCAGCGGCGGGGGCGGCGTGTTCGAAAACGGCGGCGGCACGCTCGTCCTGACCGCAACCAACACCTACAGCGGGCCCACGAGCCTTGGCGCCGGGACCCTGATGGTGGCCGGCGCATTGGGCACCAATAGCGTAACGATCGCCGCGGGTGCCGCGCTCGGGGGCAACGGCACCATCGGCGGAGCGGCGACGCTGCAGTCTGGCGGCATAATCCTGCCGGGCACTATGGCGGGCAGCGGCACACTGACGATTGGCACGCTGAATTTAGGGGATAGTGCCAGCGCCACCACTTACAGCCGCTTTACCCTGGCCAATGGCGGAAAAATTGCCGCGACCACCTTGAATGTCCAAGGCACCCACATCATCCAAATTTTAGACAGCACTCTGGCGATCGGCACCAATACCCTGTTCAGCTATACCGGCGCCCCGGGCGGCAACGGATTTACCGGATTCAAGCTGGGAACAGTGCCGGCGGGAATCGCAACCAGTTTACGGAACAGCGGAGCCTCGGTGCAACTGGTGGTTGCGCCGCTGATCGCGCCGGGGCTGACGGGAACGCCGGCTTTGGACAGCAACGGATTCCGATTTAGTTTTAGCGGGAGCAGCGGCCAGAACTATCAAGTGCTGGTGAGCACCAATTTAGGTTCGCCGATTACCAATTGGCAGGTTTTATCGGGCGGCAACTTTGGCGCGGGCACCATAAATTTCACGGATAGCGCGCCCATGAGCGCGCAAAAGTTTTACCGGATTACTTCGCCATAGGCGGACCTGGCACAGAGGACGCATCCCCCTGCACGCCTGAAGCCTAGCCGACGGCCACCTGCTGACAGGCATCACAGAGGAGTGATGGCGTCCGTTTCTGCTGCGAGAAAGCTATCGAATATCGCACTAGCATCCGGGGCGGCTTCGATTTTCGCCAGCAGGCTGGTTTTTTGGGCCATGAAACAAAGGCGGGCCAGGGTGTGCAGATGCAGACGGTCATCCTGGCAGCAGATCAGGAAAAACACCGTGGCAGGGCGTCCGTCCGGCGCGCCAAAGTGAATGGCTTGGAGGGAGCGCCCCACCACCAGAAAGGAAGCTTGAAACATATGTGCTTCGTGGCGCCGCGGATGCGGCAGCGCAAAGCCGCCCGGCATGCCGGTGGAGCAAAGGCTTTCGCGCTCCTCCAGGCTTTCGAGCAAGGCTTGGGGATCATTCAGGCGGCCGGTGGCATCAGCCAGCGCCACAAGTTCCCGCAAAGCGGAAGCTTTCGTTTTTGCCGACATCGCCGGAGCCACAAATCCGGGCTGGATCATGGCTGGCAGGATCGCCAGCTGGGTCAGAAAGGCAGACGTGTTGCGGGTGGATTTCTGGTGATAATCCGCCAGATTTTTTTCCGGCAGATTCAAAATGCGCCGGGAAGCCCACGCGTCAATTTCGCCTTTGTCAAAAACGATCCGCTTGCCGCGGGCGGCAAACGGGATCTCCCGGCATTTGACCCGCTGCCGGATATCTTCCAGGCTGAGGTTCAAATAACCGGCCACTTCGTCTTCATTCAGAAATTGATGTTCCATAAGGCGCGCGCGGCGCAAAAGGATCCTAGCATAACGTGTCAACCGATGACAGCCGGCGCGCCGGCATTTTCTGCGGCAGCCTTGATGCCGGAACCGGAGGGAGTCATTCCCGGGATTGGCCTGCTGCCAGTTATCGCCAGACGCGGGCCCCCCGGCAGGATGCGAACTCGCTTTGACTTGTGGCCGGTCTCCCGCCAAGCTTGGGCTTTGATGAACCGCATCCGTTTACTTTCCGAGCAAGTCGCCAACCAAATCGCCGCCGGCGAAGTGGTGGAGCGGCCTGCCAGCGTCGTGAAGGAACTCGTGGAAAACTCCCTGGATGCCGAGGCCAAGAAAATCACCATTGAAATCGGGGCGGGCGGGCGCAGCCTGATTCGCGTAACCGACGACGGCACCGGGATGAGCCGGGACGATGCGCTGCTCTGCCTCGAGCGGCATGCGACCAGCAAAATTCAGCGAGCCGAGGACCTGGCTTCCATCACCACGATGGGGTTCCGGGGCGAAGCCGTGCCGAGCATTGCGAGCGTCAGCCGCTTCACGCTCACCTCCCGCGAACGGGACAATCCTTCGCCGGAAGGGACCCAAATCATCATCAACGGCGGCACCATCGTGGAGGTCAAGGCGGCGGGAACCGCGACCGGAACCGCAGTCGAGGTGCGGCAATTATTTTTCAACCTGCCGGCGCGCCGGAAATTTCTCCGCACGGAGGAGACCGAAGCCGCACACATCCAGCACTATCTGACACTGGCCGCCCTGGCGCATCCCGAGGTGGCGTTCACCTTCGTCAAGGACGGCCGCAGCATCTGGCAACTGCCCGCCGTTAAGTCGGGCGCGGCCCTGTCCAGCCACATAGAAGCCCTGCGGGAGCGACTGCGCGCGCTGCTGGGGGACGAGAAACTGCTGCCCGTGATGTTTACCACCGAGTTGGATGAGGACCGTTCAGCACCGGAGGAAACAGACATATTCGAAACCGCCTCGCCCACCCCACCCGAGCTACCCGCCAACCGTTCCCAGTTCCGCATCTGGGGTTTGATCGGTTCGCCCGGGGTCTCGCGCGCCACGCGCGACGGACAGTTTGTTTTTGTCAACCGACGGCCGGTGGAAAATCGCGGCATCAATTACGCCCTGATTGAAGGCTATCATAATTCCTTGATGAAAGGCCGCTACCCGGTCTGCTGCCTTTTCCTGGAAATCGCCCCCGCCGCCGTGGATGTGAACATTCATCCGGCCAAGCGCGAGGTGAAGTTTCACCGCGAATTTGAAGTGCGCAAGCACACCGCCCAGGCCATCCACGAAACGCTGCTGGCATTTCATGGCGAGGCCCAAGCCTCCAACCAGAAGCCCCCGGCCATGGCGTCGGCTGCCCGCCCGCCCGCCCCGGAGATTTTCACGCCGGCACTTCCGCAATTTCCGGAACCGTTAAAGCCCGCCAGCGAACCGGCGCCCCGCGCCAGCACGGCTACAGCGTTTAAACCCGCCTTTACGACTCAGCCGGGCGAAATCAGCCGGGAGATGCCGCCGCTACCGCAAGCTGCTGCCGCTTACGCCACCGGCAATCCGGTGCCCGCCGCCGCGCCGGCTTACCCGGCGCAACCCGCTCTGCGCAACCCGCAATTGCCGGCACCGCTGCTGAACATCCCGCTACGGCTGGTGGGCGTGGTGGGCAAGTTATATGTGCTGCTGGAATCCGATCGCGGCCTCGTGCTGCTGGACCAGCATGCGGCCCATGAGCGAATTTTATTTGAGCAGATGATGGGGCGCATCGAGTCCAACGCCGCCGCGCCGTCGCAAAAGCTGCTGCTGCCGGAAACCATTGAGTTGCCGCCGCGCGACGCACAATTTTTGCGCGAACAGCTGCCGGCACTCACGCGCCTCGGCGTGGGGCTGAACGAGTTTGGCGAGCGGACTTTTCTGCTGGATGCGCTGCCGCCGTTCGTGAAGGTGCCGGATGCCCGCCGGTTTGTGTTTGATCTGGTGGACGAGTTGCGCGCTGCGGGACGCGAGGTGAATCTGGCCCGACTCGGCGAGCATACGGTCGCCAAGACCGTCTGCCGCCACGCCGTGAAAGCCAATGACCCGCTCGGCGGTCCCGAACTGGAAAATCTCGTGGAAGACCTGCGCCGGTGCGCCATGCCCTACACCTGCCCGCATGGACGCCCGACGCTGATTGAGATGAACTACCGCGAACTGGAGAAAAAATTCGGCCGGACGCAGTAGCCACCAATTTTAGAAAACCCGAGCCGGGCCCCTACGAGACCGCCCGGAACAAGTCTTCGGGGAAGTGCTAATCCGCGCAAAAATGTTGTCCCCTCCCAATTCAATTGTATTTAACGGCTAAACCACGCCAGCCGTAATGGGAATGGTCAATACCGTTTCTCCGGGACTTCAATCAAGTCGCCGTTCCGCAACCGGAGGTCGGAAGCGTAAGGTCCATTCCGCATCTGACTGCAATCCAGAATCCAAACGGTCTTTTTCCCGGTGGCGGTATCGGTGCGGGTGACCTGAATGTGCGATAGATCGGATTTGGATGAGAGGGCACTGCGGGCATTGACACCGCGCAGCACCGCACCGATCTCCGAAAACTGAGGCTGAAGCGGTAACGATACGGTTTTTGAACCAGACACGACGAGCTTCGCCTCGCCGGACTGCTGCTGTAAATACTGATAAATCTCCCTGCATTGCGGCGAGGTCAAATAAGTCGCTCCCTCCGCAAGGTTGTGCTCACGCTCGGGAATCTCAATCACATCCCCAAACTCCAGCGGCAGATCGCGAGCGCAATCCACGGCATTCGTTGCGCCCAGTAAATCCACCGGAAACCGTTTGGCTGCAGCGCCATTGGTGGAAGGACGTACAACCACGATGTGCTTCAAGTCCGGAAAAACCTGCAACGACTCTTCAAACACATATGCAGATGGATTGGGATAAGCCTGCAAAAGTGCTTCGAGCAACGTAAAGTGGTTCCAATCATTGGTGTTTTTCCGGAAAATCACCCCTGAAGCATTGGCCGAAGGACGGCTGAGGGTGATCCGGTCCCAGTCCGGTAAATTATCCAGTGCCCCGTGCTGATGAAGCAGGGCAATCAGTTTTTCAGCCTGCCGTTTTTGTTCGACCGAAACCTCGCTATTATTCATGCCAAACTGGTTCTGGTTAGGAAAGCGCTTCCCCTGAACCTGTACGTGCAATCTTTCTTTGACCAGGTCCAAGGGAGTTTGTCCATCCACATTCCGCAGGTTGGGATTGGCTTTGTGCTCCAGTAATGCGGTAAACACTCTTTCATCCGCCAGCCACATGGCGGCCCAGTGTAAAGCGGTATTACCTCGACCATCGGTCGCATCGGGATTCGCGCCGTGCTGCAAAAGTTCCGAGACCGCCTCGACATTACTTTCCCCGCCGGCAGCAAACAACAGCGGCGTCCGTTTTTGATCAGCGTTCCGTTTTTGATCAGTGTTTATTATTTGAATTTGATTAAGGCGGCTCTGAAAACTGCCCGGCGTACCCAAACCACCCCGCGCACCAGAACTGCTGACATCCGTTTCATCCCGCACATCCACTTTTGCGCCCGCATCCAGCAGGGCTTTGAGAATGTCCGGATAGCTCAGTGCCGTGAATAACACGGCGCGATCACCCATTTGCGTATCATTCGGGTCAGCCTTGAATTTTAAAAGCAGTTCCACCAGGGGAAGCTGGTCGTTCAAAATGGCAAGCGCTAACGGGGTGATTTCCAAGCCGTCGGGATGAAATGCATTGGCAAACCGGATTGGCCAATGATTGGGTGACTTCTGATTGGGATTCGCGCCCGCTTGCAGCAGGATTTCTGCGGCGGCTGGATTGTTTTTGTAAATCGCGGTTAGCAAGGGGACGTCCAGGTGGCCGGCGTTGGGGTCAGCCTTGGCTGCCAAAAGCGCTTTCACAACTTCCAGCGAATCATTTTCCACCGCCAGGCTCAACGGCGTCCGGCCCACCTTGTTTTCCACGTCCACTTTTACGCCCGCTGCCAGCAGGGCTTTGAGAATGTCCGGATAGCCCAACGCGGTAAACAATACCGCATGATCGCTCGTTTGCGCATCATCCGGGTCAGTCTTATATTTTAAAAGCAGTTCCACCATGGGAAGCTGGTCGTTTAAAATGGCAAGCAACAACGGGGTGATTTCCAAGCCACCGGAATAGTATGTATGGTCTAAGTGCATTGCCCAATGAATCGGCGACTTCCGATTCGGATTCGCGCCCGCTTGCAACAGGATTTCCGCAGCGGCAGGATTGTTTTTGTAAATCGCGGTTAGCAAGGGGACATCCTTGTGGCCGGCGTTGGGGTCAGCCTTGGCTGCCAAAAGCGCTTTCACAACTTCCAGCGAACCGTTTTCCACCGCCAGACTCAAAGGCGTCCGGCCTTCTTTGTTTTCCAGGTTCACCCGTGCTCCCGCTGCCAGCAGCAGGGAAACAAATTTCGACCGGCCATAGTAAACCGCCATGTGCAGCGGGGTAGAGCCATCCCGAATGTCCGAAGCATTGACTTCTGCGTGGTGCTCCAGCAATAGTTCGGTGATGGATTGATAACCTTCCAGCACAGCCCGATATAGCGCCGCACGCCCATACTCGCCGTCACGATTCACATCTGCGCCGCGAGTTATGAGCAAATCCACCATGGCCCGGTTGCCTGCGCCAACGGCCAGATATATCGAGGGAATGCCGCCGTTAATATCAGCCCCGTGGCCGAGCAGGAAGCTGACTACTTTTAGTTGGCCTTTCGCGGCCGCTTTGCCCAGCGGAGTGAAGGCGCCGTGGTCCTGCGCATTAATCAAATCCGGGCTGTCCTGTATCATCTGCTGGATGCGGGCAATCTCCTGATCCTCCTCCGCATTGGCGGAGGGTGCCAAATCCAGCAACTCACGTTTATTGCCATCCAGCGCCACAAGTTGCTGGCGCAACCGCAGCACCTCGCGCTCGCCAGCTCGGGCATCCCCGGGCGTCGCCTTGCCGACCTGCACCAGCTTTTGCGTGTCCGCCAAATCCTGTTCGGCCAGCGCGATTTGCTTGGCCAACAATTCTTTTTGCTGCTGCCGCGATACTGCCATGGAAGCTTCCGGCTGGGCTCCCATGCCGGCGAGATTTTGCCGGCTCAAGCTGGCGAGCGTGGCTTGATCGGGAAAATCGCGGAGGATGCGCTGGTATTGCAGGGCCGCCTCGTTGGTCTTGCCCTGGGCGCGAAAGCATTCGCCCAGCCGGAAGACCGCCGTGGCCGCCACCTGCCGGTCCTTGTCAAATTGGGTGGCCAGAGATTGGTAGCTCGCGATGGCCGCATCGAGATTGCGGTTGGCCTGCTCCTCAATCAGCCCCTGCTGCAGGAGCGCGGCAAGGTTATTGGTCTGCGCCTGCGCCCCGGCCGCCGCCAACAAAAAAACCAGCAGACAAAATTCCAGTTTCATAAATTGATGATTTCAGACTGCCATAACTGCGCGCCACCAGTTGTCATGTTTTTGCAAAATGATTTACCGCTCCAATTTATAGCCCACGCCATGCACCGTCTTGATCCAGCGGGGCTCGTCCGGGTTTTTCTCCAGCTTGCTCCGCAGGCTGGCAATGTGGTTATCCACGGTCCGGGTGGTGGGAAATGCGCCGTAGCCCCAGACCACGTCGAGAAACCGCTCCCGGGATACCGGCTCCTCTTCGGCATCGGCCAGCAGGCGCAGCATGGCAAATTCCTTGGCCGTCAAGTGAACCGGTTTTCGAAGCTGCATGGCGGTTTGCCGGGCCAGATCAATTTCCGTATCTCCGAGCTTGAGTTTCGTCAGGGCTTTGGCTTTCCGCTCCACCCGCCGCAGCAGCGCCCGCACGCGCGCGAGCAGTTCCTCGCTGCTGAAGGGCTTGACCACGTAATCATCCGCGCCGACATCCAATCCGTTGACTCGGTCTTCAATCTGCCCTTTGGCGGTAAGCATCACCACGGGCACGTCGTTGGCCAGGCGGCGCAATTCCGAGCAAACCGTAAACCCGTCCAGCTTGGGCATCATCACGTCCAGCAGGATCAGGTCCGGCTTTTCCACCAGAGCGCGCTGGAGGCCGCTCGCGCCATCGGCCGCCGTAAGCGGGCGATACCCTTCCGCCGCGAGCAGGTCGGCTAGCGCGGTGCGCATGGGTGTTTCATCTTCAATGATCAGAATGCGTTCCATGATTACTTTGCGGCCGGCAGGATGAGGGTGAAGCGGCTGCCCTGGCGGGGTTCGCTGGCCACGGTCACGCGCCCGCCATGCGCGATGACAATATGTTTCACGATGCTCAAGCCAATGCCAATCCCCTGGGTTTCCCGGCGCAATTCCGAGCCGAGCCGATAAAACCGCTCAAAAATCTTTTCCTGTTCCCCCTTCGGAATGCCCGGGCCGCAGTCGCTGACCGAGAGCGTGCAAAGGGAGGGATCAGCGGACCCGATTTCCACCGTTACGGTTTGGCCTCGGGCGGAGTGTTTGATGGCGTTATCCAGCAGATTCACCAGCGCCTGCTGGATGGCGCGCCCATCCACTTTCCACTCGAGGTGGGCGGTGCGAGGCGCGAGGTGCGCGGTTTTCAATTGCAACGCCACCCCCGTTTCCGCCGCGTAGGGCTCCATCAGTTGCACCGTGGTTTGCGTCAGCACCATCAGGTCCGTAGGCTCCAATTCATATTGTTTGCGCCCCTGTTCGATGCGCGAAAAATCGAGCACGTTTTCAATCAGGGACGAGAGGCGTCGGCATTCCTGGCCGATGAAGTGAAAATATTCGGCCTGCCGCGCGGGGTCGGGGATTTTGCCGCACTCCAGATTTTCCGCCATCAAGCGCACCGAGGCCAGAGGGGCGCGCAATTCGTGCGAAACGCTTGAAACAAAGTTGGTCTTCAACTCATTTAGCTGCTGCTCGTGCCGGAATGACCGCCACGCGGCAAACAACCCCAGCACCGCGGCGACCGCTGAGGCCACGATGAGCGCGCCAAACCAGCGGGTGCGCTGGGCCTGGCGCGCGTAGAGCCGTTCCGGGCTGGCGAGAGAAACGCGGACCCCAAACGAATAAACATTTGTGTTCAATGGCAGGTCATTTAAAATGGCCGCCGCCTCGCCCAGCAGCGGCAAAGGGCGGTTCGTAGCGTCGCCAGCTTGCCGGGGTGACAGGGTAAGCGCTTTGCCGCCAAAAACAAATTCCACCCGGGCATAAGACGGCAGCAACAGTTCGGACTGCGTCACTGACCGGGCCAGCGCCTTTTCCACCACCGCTTGCGGAAATAGGAGGTAGGCGTAGCGCGGTTCCGACGAGACCACCCAATTGGTGGGAGCCACCCAACGGTCGCCCAGGATGAGCAGATAGGAGCCGAGGCGGGAATTCACCCAGAACGGTGCAGCCTTCCAGGTATTGGTCGGGAACTGATCCCGGAAATCCTGAAAAACCGTGCGCGTGGCGGCATTGGCATTCCACCAGTCCTTTAGGGTCGCGGCATAGGGTTCCAGCGCAGTTCCCCGCGTGACCCGTTGCACCTCGGCGATCAGAGTCGGCGAAAAAACCGAACTGCGATATTGAATCATCCAGGCGATGGTTTGGTTGTGGATGAAATTCAGGGGCAATCCCCCGCCGTCCGGCAACCGGTGCAAGGCTTGATAACAGATCAATTGTCCCAGCGGCAAGCCGGCGTCGGTGGTTTGATCGGAATTGCCCCAGTGCGAGCGGGAAAATTCGGCAATTTGGGTCACGGCCTCACCGGCGGCCAGGCCGCGGGTTTTCGCCAGCAGCAGAAGGTATTCCGCATTCGCCCGCGCGCCTGGGGGCGGCTTGGACGCAATGAATTTCTGGATGGCGGCCGGTGCCGCGGAATTATCGCCGCCGCTAAATTCCGCCTGCTTCACAGCCGCCCACAGTTGTTGCTGTTCCGGAGTCAATTGCCCGAGCCAATCGGCCGGTTGGGGCGGCATGGTTTCCGCTTTTGTCTCCACATAGCTACTGGTCTCTGCGGGTAGCAGCTTGAGCAGATCAATTTCCGGATTTTGCTGCTGCCAGGCTTTGATATGCCGCCACGCGTTGCTTTCCGTTGGCGCGCCGCCCGCCCACTGGGACAGCCCCAGATCCGCTGACCGGTTGGCGGCAAGCTCGAAGCTCACGTTGCGATAGTCCCGCAATACTTGAGCGGCTTCTTTACTGATCCATTGCGCCAGTTCCCGGGCCAGGTTTCTTCCTGATTCACGCGCCTGATCTTCCGCCAGCAACCGGTCTTGTTGCAGGGAATAAAGCCCGAAGGCTGACAGCCCGATCACCGGAACCAGAATGAAAGCCGCCTGCCAGAAAAACCGGGGTAACGATTTTCCTGCTCTGTCAATAAATCCCGCCTGCGCGCGCATTTGTTTCCGAGTCTGGAAAAATTGAAGGAGAACCATTATGAAAGCCAGCCCCCAGCAAAACACCGGAAATAATTCCTTGCCCGAGGATGAGCCATGCTTCCGCGAAAACACGACCACCAAACCCAAGAATATGCCGTAAGCTATAACCAATCCACGCAACCGGCGATAGCGCGCCACCCAGTCGTGCTCCGCAAGCGCCCGATTGCGCCGGGCAAACCAATAACCCGCCAGGCACCCCAGTACCAAAAGCATCAGCAACAGAAACATGAGTTTTCCTGCGATCATGAGTTTTTTAGAAAAGCTCCCACAGTTTGGGTTCATTCCAACCCGGCCAAATTCTCAGACCCGGCATACACCAGCATCGCCATTTCCGGCGGCAGGCAAGCAGATGCGTGACCATTCCACACCCAGGGTGCCCATGCCAGGAATCAATCTGCCGTTTCATTGCCAGCACCCTACACTAGCGGCAAGCTTAACTTGTCACGGTTTTGCAAAATCGCGGAAGCTGTTATAGGCAAAAAGACAACGGCCAGGCCAAAGGGTGCCGGTCGCTCCTGCTGACGGTGCCACTGGCGCGGCCCTAATGCCAGCGCCGGCACGACTGCACAAATTGGCCAAAGGCCCCAGCCGGCCGGCTATGATACCAGTCCAGCCTGCGGCGGACTGGTTATTTTCTCTGGCCGACCGGTGCCCGGAGAATTTTCAGCGGCTCGGGCAGTTTATAATGGCGCTTCAGGCCGACATCGCCCAGCAATCCGGCGGGCACCCGCGCTATGAATTCAGGAAAGGTCCGGTCCACCCGGTCGCGCATCAGTTTCTGGCCGGTTTTGGAGGCCCAGAAATCATCCTCAATTTTATGGAGCGCAATCGCCGCCTCCTCGTTCGTGAGATTCTCGCGTTTGGCCAGCGCCCAGATCAATTCGGGATCGCCGGGCAAAGCCACCGGAAAGGGCACGAATTTTAAAACGATTTCCTGCTCGTCGCTGCCTTCGGCAACGGGGCGCACGGGAATCTTGCTTTCCAGGGTGGTGCCGTCCGGCAGGGAAACCTCCACTGCGAGGGATTTGCCGGATTCATCCGGTTCAATGACCACCTCGCTCTCCCCAAACGCGGCGGCGAGCTGCCCTTGCACGTCGGCAAGCGTGGCGGCTTCGAGGTTGGGCAATTCCAGGCGTTCGCAGAACTGCTCGAAGGAGTTGACGCGCGTTTTGGCCTGCAGCTCCGCTTCAATGGCGGCGTAAATTCTGGCGGCCAGCGCGGGATCGGGGGCAGCGATGGGAAGCACTTTTTTCAGCAGTTCCAGCAAGAGGACGGCTTCATTACGGCTTTTCGACGACGACTTCTTTTTCTTGGTCATAAATCAGTCGTGGTTTAACAGATGCGTCTGCGGAGTGCAAAAAAGAACTGCGGAAAAACTTTCTTCATCCGGATGTTTATCGGTTGAACATCGTTTCCATCAATGTCGCCGCAAATTTTTTAATTAACTTTTTCCTTCTTTCGGGGTTAATGTCAGGGTAGTGAAGCGAAAAGAAACGTGCGCCTTTTTTGAACTATGAAAACGAATCGCCCCCTCCATTTTTGGCTGGCTGCCATCGCTGTTGCGTCGCTGCTGACTTATGTGCTGGCCTGTTCCACCGCTTTCAGCCCGGATGACCGGCAGTTGCTCTATCCGTCATTCGACCCACAGAACGGCGCTTTAAGCATCGCGCTTTATGACCGCAGCCATGACCGGAGCGAGCAGATTTTCTCCAGCCTGGGAGTCCACAGTGACACAAATCTGCATTCGGCCTGCCTGCGCGCCGAATGGTTTCCGGACGGGCGGCACATCCTGATCGCCGAAGCCAGTGACGAAGAAAACGTCTCGCTCTTCGTCCTATCGCGCGGCGGCAAGGAACCTATCCGTCATCTGGTTAATTTGAAATGGGATAAAGCGCTGACTGCGCTGGAGTTTCCGTTTGCGATCATCGGGAATCATGTTTTCCTGAATGATGAGCATCGACTCATTCGGGTGGATTGGGTGACGGGTGCCCTGCTCATTAATTCCAACTCCATCGCCGCGCTGCCCGCGAACGATGGTCAAACCCTCATCGGCTGGCATGAATTGGCCAATGATGCTGCGGAGTTTGGCGTGGTTGACCCGCAGACCCTGGCATTTCAGGCGCAATTGCAGATGACGAACCGCCTGGATTCCGGCGTGTTCCCGGCCTTTCATCCCGCGCAAAATGAAATCATGTTTGTCGCGGGCAGTGAGACCAACCAGGAACTGCAAATCGAGCGCGCCGGTGTCAAAATATTTTCCCGGCCGATCAACCGCCCCGGCTGCGAAGTCAAGATCGCTGGCCCGTGGCTGGAGTGGGGGCCCGGGAAAGACCGCGTGTTCACCCTCTACACCAGCCAGATGAGCCAGCAGACCAATTACGAATGCGGATTGCTGGAAATTCCACTGACCGGGAAACCGCTGCGGTTCACGCCGCTCTTCCACACCGGGTCGGACGATCTCTCGATGCTGGCCCAGCCATCCCTTTCGCACGATGGTAGGATTTGGGCCATCTCCTCCGCCTGGCTGGCAGCCAAAAACCGATCAGCGCTGGAGCCCGAAGATCGTGCACTCTTTCTGGTGCAAGTAGATCAAGATCCTCCCCGGTTGAAAAAGGTGCCGATTTCCATCCCGGCGGTGACAGACGAAGGGCTCAAATAAATGCAGGATTTTCTCCAGGAATTATTCAGCCACCTCTGCGGGCAAAGCCTGGCGCATTCCTGGTCCCCGGGTGGTGAATTATTGCCGTGCTGCCAGCGCTGCACCGGGGTGTATCTCGGTGCTTTGACGGCGGCGCTGCTGCATCTGGCCAAGCCGCCTTCGCCCACCAGCTTCTGGCGCTGGCTTAATGGTGCCTTTTTGCTGTTCATGATTCCCGCCGGTTTCCACTGGCTACCGCAGGGGCCGGGGTTGCGTTTTGCTTCCGGGCTGCTGTTTGGTGCGGGTCTGGCGGCATTTTTGTGGCTGCCCCTGGCAAAACATCCGCTGCCGGATGCGGACCTGAAAAATGCCCCGGTTCGGCTGGCCATTTTTTTCCTGACCTTGCTTCTGGTGCTGGTCGGCACCCCGCAGTTGGCTGCCAGTGACCGTGCTTCCGCCGGTGCCGTGCTCACGCTCTGCACTGCCGGTGGCGCGCTGGCTTTGGCTTTGTTGGTGGTGGTTCATCTCCTCCTCCTCGGCGGTGAAATGGTTCGCTGGTTTTTCCCGCCGGTGCCGCGTGCGGCTGCATGAAAGAATTGTTTCTCTTTGTCCGCCCGCCTCGTCCCTTGTGGCCGTTTAACGGGCCGGCCTCGTCTTTCTGGCCTCCGCTCGCGTTTGCTTCCCTGGCGGCGATGCTGCGCCAGCACAATCCCGCCTGGCGCGTGGAAATTCTCGATGCTCCCGCGCTTAAGATGGGGTGGCGCACGCTCACAGCGGAAATCCGCTCGCGCCAGCCCGCCGTGGTGGCGCTGGGGGAGGAAGCCGTGAGCTGCGCCGAATGTCTTCGCCTGGCCCGCCTGGCCAAAAGCGTCGGCGCGCAAGTGATCGCGGGCGGCTGTTTTTTCGGACATGTGGCGCCGCAGGTTTTGCTCACGGGGCTGGTGGATGTCGTGGCGCATGGCGAAGGCGAACAGACGATCGTTGAGTTGGCGGAAGCGCTGCGGGAAAAATCACCGGCGGCATTGGCCGGGGTTGCGGGGATTTCGTTTCGTCGCGACGGCGAAGTCGTGCGCACGCGCCAGCGTCCGCTCATCAAAAACCTCGACGACCTGCCCATGCCCGCCTGGGATTTGCTGCCGATGCACTGCTACGGAGCCGACAGCCGCAACCATCCCGGCCTGGCGGCGATTGAATCCTCGCGCGGATGCTTTGATGCCTGCGACTTCTGTGTGTTATGGCGGCAGATGGGGAGCTTTGTCGCCGAACAAACGCGGCCGTTTGTACGCTTCAAATCGGTGCCCCGGCTGGTGGAGGAAATAAAAATCCAGACGCGCGATTTCGGTCGCCGGCACCTGGGTTGGGTGGACCCCTGCTACAACGCCCATCCGCTGCTGCCGGCGGAACTGGCCGAGGCGCTGCTGCGGGAAGATCTTGCGCTCAGCATGAGCGCGTGGGTGCGGGCGGATTGTATCGTGCGCGACGCGCGGTCCGGCGCGCTCGCGCGCCAGGTGCGCGGTGGTTTGCAGGAAGTTTACATCGGCGTGGAGCGGCCGGATGGCGACGGTTTGCAGGCGGTGCATAAAACCACCACCATTCCCGAAGTGCGGGAGGCGTTTCGCCTGCTCGCGCGGGATTTCCCCGAGGTGTTCACGCTGGGCACCTTTATCTACGGGCTGCCCGGTGACACGCCGGAAACCGTGCGCGCTATTTTCCGGCTGTCGCACGAGCTGGAAATGAGCCAGCCTTTTTTCATCCCGCTCACCCCTTTGCCGGGAACCCCCTTTTGGCGTGATGAATTCTGGGACGATACGGGTGAAAGCTTTCGGGACTTTAATTTTCTGCCTTCCGCCACGCGGCCCGGCTCCCGGCGGGATCTGGAGTGGGCGCTGCTTACAGCCTTTGTTACCCAGTGGCCGGCGGCGCGGTTCCGGTCCTATTGGCATATGCTATTCGATGCCAACGCGCGCCGGCGGCGGATGATGCGGCGGCTTACCGCGCGGAGCGCCTGGTTTGTGCTGCACGGCATGGCGGGCAATCTGCTCGCGGGCAGGCGCGCCGGCATGATTTATCCGGATTGGTATGAAAGCTAAAAAATAAGTTCCGGCCCGACCTTGCGGTCGAGCCGGAACAAATGGGGGATGGGAGTTCGCCATGCTCTCTTTCCCGCACCGGCATTAGGCGCGCCCTTGCGGGGCTGCCGGCTTCCCGACGCTATTCTCCACGGCAAGCGGAGTTATCGGCCTCGTAGCAGGGCCGTCCGGCGTCTTGCGACGCCCAGATTTTGAGTGAGGCTTTTCAGCTCGCTTCGGCTGGCGGTTGCGCCACCGGCCTGCAAACCAGGTCAAGACACGCCTGCGAATCCATTCGCGTCTTGACCACTGACTCCGGATCAGCCACCGCTTTTGGCGGTGCGTTCGCCCGGAACCACGGGTCTCGCCTCTTCTCTCTCAAGTTGCATTTTATCTCACAGTCCAGCGGTGCCGTTTTTAACATCGCCGGCCTTTGGAAGTTTTTCACGGAACCTGCCGAGTTCCCGTGGTCTTCCCGATGCGGGCGCTCCTTTTGTCCGCCTTTCGGCGTTTTTCTTTGGGCGGTGGCAGTTTTATTTGCCTCCGCCAGAGTCATCCGCACCGTGCTGATGCACAGTAGCAACTATTCACCCTCAGGGTGACTACGATTCCTTCAGGCTCGAAACCGGCCTGAATTACTTGACTCAACTTGCAGCGGTTTCTCATCGCTGCTTGCTGCCAAGTCCCTCATTCGCATTTGACGGTGTGCGAACACCGCCCGAGGAACTGGTGAATTCTGCCTCGCCGGAACTTGCGCTCCGGTTTATGAGGAGCCAGATCAACCAGCCTGATCTGACTTTTCCCCAGTCGCCTGGGATTATCCTGAAACGAACAACTTTGCTGTTACCCGCCGCTGCCCGCTTCGTTCTTTCAATGAACTGTATAAATCATAGCACGGATTTCATTTTTGCCCATCAATTGATATGCACCGATTATTCACCGAAAACCCGGTGGTGATCCATGGGCGAATAAGCGAGAAACCCCAATAAGATCAAGGTTCCAATGAGTGCGAGCGGAATAGTTATTCACCGGAAAAAATCCCGCCCGGGGCGGCGGTGAATAAGTTTTCTTTTCCATTTTCTAAAAATCCCGATGGACGCCTCTCCGACGTGATCCCATGGTTCAACGATGAAACGCCTGCCTTTTGCGCCGCCCTCTGGTGGGTGTGCGCTTCATCTTTCTGATCCCCAAGCCGGAATAATAAAGAAGGCTGCCCGGGCGGACAGCCTTTAGCATCGCAATTGTCAATGCCTCACTTGAGATGATTGGCCGCTCCCGCCAACCCGGTCACAATTTCTTCGCGGGTTTTCAGATCGCGGATACGAACATAGGCGTCGTTGTCCAAACGCGCGGTATGGGCCACCTTTAATTCCTGGGCCCGCTTGAATTGCTTGTCCGGCTTGGCGGGCGTGATGGGATACTCCACGGCATAGCCCGCCGCCCGCAAATCGTGCACCAGCTTGAGGGAAACCGGGCGCAGCGCCTCATCCTCGATCAACACAAACACATCCATGGGGGCGTCGAATTTCGGCAGCAGCTTCCGCGCCTTGAGCAATTCCAGCAACACGACGTCGCCCATGCCAAAGCCCAGTGCCGGCATATCCACTTTGCCGCCGCTGATGAGCTTGACGAGATTATTGTAGCGGCCGCCACCGGCGATGGCGCGAAATTCCCCCTTCCGGTCAAACGCCTCAAACACCACGCCAGTGTAATAAGCGAGGCCGCGGATGACCTGGTAATCCACTTTCACGAAGTCCTTCAGCCCGCGCGCGGCGAGATTGTGCAGGATGGTTTCCAGTTCTTCCGTGGGTTTGCCCGCCTCGATGAAAGTGTTCACTTGCGCCAGCGTAAAGCCGAGTGCGGATAATTTCTTTTCCGACTCATCCAGCGGGGTACGCTCCAGTTTGTCGATGATTTGGAAAAAGGCGTATTCGTGGAGCGTATCACCTCCGCCATTTTTGAAAAATTCCTGCCATGCATTGCGGCTGCTCAAGCGGATGACAAAATCCTCCGCGTTCAGGCCGAACGCCCGCAGAGTATCAATCAGCAAAGCAATCAGCTCGGCATCGGCCGCCGGATGCAGTTCCCCCATGAGGTCGGCATTGAGTTGGAAATGCTCGCGCAAGCGCCCTTTTTGCTGGCGCTCGTAGCGAAATAGCTGCGGAATGGCGAACCACTTGATGGGCTTCTTGTAATTGCGCTCGTGGGCGGCGACCATGCGCGCCAGAGTGGGTGTCATTTCCGGTCGGAGCGAAACCTCCCGGTCGCCTTTGTCCTTGAAATTGTAGAGCTGGCCAATAATTTCCTCGCCCGACTTGGTGGTGAGGAGTTCCAGCGGCTCAAGCGGCGGTCCGTCATATTCACGAAAACCGTAACGGCGGGCGATTTCGCGCCATTGATCAAAAATATACTGGCGCGCGTCGGCACTCCACACGTCATTGTGCGGGAGCGGTTCGGGATAAAAATCGCGGAATCCGGGCAGTCGTTCCATGCAGCCAGTTTAAAAAATAAGCGGTAAAAAGAGAAGTCGAATCCGAACTACCTACTGGCGAAAGCCAGCGGTGAACGTTATTTAAATTGTCGTGTAGGCAGAGTCGGCGGGTTGGGAGGCACTGGGCCAATGACCGTCCGACTCCGCCCCGCATCAAACCGGACGTGCGGTTTTCCCGCATCCGACTGTCCCTCCATCCAGTGATCAAATTTCAGGTTGCCTGCCCCCGGCTGAATGCATTCCGCCGCGCCCGCCCCGGCTATCAGCCGCTCCTCCATGAATCGGGCGATGGACATGGTCTTTTGCGCTTCATGCCACCGCTCCTTATCCTTGTTCGAGTCGAGCTTTATCCACTGCTGGAAAGCTCTCGTCTTCCGCCACTGTTGGGCTTCGACAGCCGCATCTTTTAACGAAGGAGGCTTCTTATTTGCCCAGGAATCGCTAATCGGGCTTGCTGGATAAATACTAGGTTGAGATCAGCACTAATTGGACTTTTGAGCCTGTTTTAATTGAGCCACCAGGCTATTCAACTCTGCTGATGCCGAGTTTTCCAGGCACGGCATTCTGGACGCGGTTTCGGCAATTAGAAACGCATCGGCGAAGCGTTTTTGGGCCAGCAGAAAATTGACATAATCAAACACGGATCCCGTGGAAGACGGGCACAAAACCCAGGCCTGCCGAAAAGCGAAATCGGCAGCTCTTTTCATGGATTCCCGACCGGCACCCGCCGCAGCCTGCCTGACGCGCCACGCATAAACCCCGGCTATCGACAATCTCAGTTTCGCATACATACGACTCGCGTAAGGATTACGCACAAACTCCGGATCACCCGAAAACCCGGCGAGATCATGGCGGCGAAAAACTTTTTCAGCAAAAGAAGCAACTTCCTGTAACGATGTGTCGTGATGGAGCCAGTCACCGATCATACCGGCTACGCGAGGTTGCCAGTATTCATAGTCCCACTGCACGGCGGCATTCGGAAGGTCCGCCAGCGGCTGCCGATTGAGTTTCAGAATCAAGCCATGCGGTTCGAGGCAGGGATACATCCAGTCAATGGGCGAGCTTACTTCGATGAAAACCTCACGGTTGGTGTTTCGCTCAAAAATCATTTTGGCCAACGAACCATTGATCTGCATCACCGCAGTCGGGCCGCTAATCTGGATGCGGCCCTGCTCTTCGTGAATCATTTCGCCGGGAACAAGCTGGTGTGTCCGCGCCCGTGTGCGGAGGTCTTCAGAATAGGCTTCAAAACATTTCTGCGCGTCCCCCGGGCTCGGCAGGCGGAGGCGTGCTCCGTAGATTTGCCGTAAATAATCCATATAAGACCCGTCTGCCAATGCCCCCTGCGTCAGGGTAAAAAACGGGTCGGCGTGAATCTGGGACTTCTGCAGCAGGGTCACAATAAACCGTCCGGGATCCGTTCCACCAAAATAAATGCTGCCGGCGGGAAGGGACTGAATGATGTCATCTCCAAAAGCGAGTGAATACTTTTCGCTGCCGGCAATCAACGTCTCAACCGCGCCAAAGGTTTCCCGAACGGGCTGTTGCCATTTGCCATGAGGATAGCGATTAGTGACGGCAGGCGAACGTCCGCCCCGTTCTTCCAATTTCGCAAACAGGTTGCTGACCACCGGCCAGTCGCCGCGGGCGGCGGCATCAAAGAAGGGCTGGCAGTCAGGCAGCGCGGCAGACCAGTTTGCTTCGGCATAATCCCGCGCATCCGCCTTGAGCAGGATTTTTTCCTGGGCTGACTTTTCCGCCACAAAGGTGGTCAACCGGTCGAAGGTGGACGATTGGAGCGAGGCAGCCTCCGGGGAGCGGGGCTTATGGACCAGCTTGTAGCGGAATTTCACGCCACCCGGGTGCTCGGTAAAGCCGATGATTTGCAAAACTCCCAGGTTGCCGGAACGGGTGCGAAACAGGCAAAGACTGTTGGTTGTGGTCGAGTCATTGGATGGATACGTCAAAATCTCATAAGCATTTTGGGGTTTTGCATCGGCACTCATTTTCTCCCTCAAATGCAGTTTCCATAGCAGCCAGGACGGAGTGATCTGACTCTCCCAGTCTTGAACATTGCCCGTGTCTTCCAAGAGCAAAGTGCTGTAAACGGAGCACAACACTACCAAACCATAGGAGCCCAGCGGCAATGCGTCCACGCTGGAATCCTCAAGCCACCGGGCGAGGTCGTTAGTATCCTTGGATGACGCCCGATATTTGCCCCAGAAAAATGATTCCGGCATCGCTTCAAAAAAATCGTTTCCAGGGCGATTCGTGACGGTCATGTCCGCAAGGATTTCCGGCAGCGGAGTCAGCCGGACACCGGAATTGAAATTAACACAACAATTGCTGCCCGCAGAGGGATGCAGCAGGTTTACCTCCACCCAGGGATCAAATTTGAGGTTACCTGCCCCCGGCTGAATACATTCCGCTGCGCCCGCCTCGGCCATCAGCCGCTCCCCGGTGAATTGGGCGATGGACATGGTCTTTTTCGCTTCATGCCACTGCTCCTTATCTTTGTTCGGGTCGAGCTTTATCCACTGCCGGAAAGCCCTCGTCTCCCGCCACTGTTGGGCTTCAACAGCCGTATCTTTTAGCAAAGGAGTCAGCCGGCGATTGATCTCCGCCAGCGCCAGGCTGAGCTTCGCCGATTCGATGGCCGAATCTCTGGTGTCAGATCCCGGTGAACGGTGGGCAGACCGGGCAGCCAACAACTCGCGCGATTGCACATATAGCCTGACGGCCTCAGGCGAAAGCGGGCTGGTGCCACTGGGCGGGCTTGATAACGATTCGCTTTCCGAGGTAAACACCCCGTAATTGGTGGCATTTACCGTGATGAATTTCCAATCGAGGACCAATCCGGTTTCACCTTGATTGCCATTAGCAACCTCCAACCACCCCGCCATTCCGCCAGAGGTTTTGAACAGAAAAGTCGCCGGCAAATTGGATTTCCTGACCGTGGTTATCCCCAGTAAATTGGTTTTTACTGCCAGCATTTTCACACACTCGGAGGCGGACGGGACATACCGGAGCCGATCGCTGACCTTCATAAAATGGAAGCCCATCTGTCCACTCACGTATATCTCATCGCTTTTGTTGTCTTCTAGAAAGAGCAGGAAGTCAGTCAGGTGCGCAGCGTTCTCCAGTTTCAGAACAAGGTTCGACTCCAGGCAAATCGCGTTGGATAGGCCGTTCGTGTCAAATGGAAGCAATCGTTCCACCATCGGGCCGAAGGAGAGATTGCGCGCGGTGCCGAGACCAGCCTCGATATTTTGTGCCTCAGCATCGTTGGAAGGGTTCTGATCCGTCAGGAAAATCCCGGTCTGCCATCGGTTGATGAAGGGCAACCGCAACGGAAAGAACACGACCAGCAGAATGAGGACCACCAAACACCATTCATCGACCGCTCTGGATTTTTTGGGAGCAACGGCAAATGTCGCCCGCATCCCCTCAGAAGTCAGACCCAGATACATCCATGGCAGCAAAATGGCTTGTGCGATAAAGGTGATGGTTGCCAGAAGAGCCCCCATACCTCTGTTCACGGGCTCGCCAAGGATTTTAACCACATGGTCCGGATGCTGAAAAACGCCAAATGCCTTGCCAAACACCCAACCGAGGAAGATCAAAAGAAAGATAAAACCTGACCAGACGCACCATAGGGCCAATCGGCGACACCCCTCGCGGCGGTTCAGCAAGCCCAGGCCGATCGGCAAGCCGAATGCGCCGGTTTCAATCGTCCGGTTGTGACCATCGCCACTGAACAGCATGTTCAAGAGGCTCAAGAGCCCGGCAAAAATGAAGAGGCCGGCGATTAATCGAAGTTTTCGAGGCACTGGTACGCTCGCGGCTGGCTTCTGCCTGGCAACATCCGGCTGCCCATGTTCCGCCGTGATGCTTTCAACCAGCGTTTTAACCTCACTGACCTGCTGGTAGCGAAGTTGGGGGTTGTTCTCCAACGCGCGCAAGACGATTTCATCCAATCGCACGTCAATCTGCACTTTTCTGGACGGGGCCTCGAGTTTCCTGCCGGGCAGCTCGCCGGTAAGCATCTGGTAAAAAACCACGCCCAGCGCGTAGATGTCGGCGCGGTGATCCACCTCGCCCGGTGCTTGAATCTGCTCCGGCGACATGTATTGCGGCGTGCCCATGACCTTGCTGGCGCCGGTCAATTCCCGGACTGGGGGACCGTATCCCGCAGCAGGCTGGTCAGGCAGCGGGGCTTCCGGTTTTCCAGATGCAATTGCAGAATCATCGTTGCTGCGGCCGGGACAGCCAGGCACCGCCCCCATAATCTTCGCCAGCCCGAAATCCGCCACCTTCACGCGGCCGCGCCGGTCGAGCAGGAGATTTTCCGGCTTGATATCGCGGTGGACGACACCCTGGTCATGGGCGAATTGGAGGGCATCACAAATCTGGGGCACGATGGCCAGCGCTTCCCGCGTGGAGATGCGCCCGGCGTGGAGCAACTGCCGCAAATTCACGCCATCCACGAATTCCATGACGAAAAAGTAGAGGCCATCCGCGCGGCCAAATTCGTGGATAGTGACGATACCGGGATGGTTGAGTTTGGCGAGGGCTCTGGCTTCACGGGTGAAGCGCTCGGCAAACGCGGCATCGTGGCCGATGTCGGGCGGGAGGATTTTGAGAGCCACGATGCGGTCGAGCTCCTTCTGTCGCGCCTTGTAGACAGCACCCATGCCGCCCTGACCGACAAACTCGAGAATTTCGAGCTGGGGAAACCGGGGCGCAAGTTCGGCCAGCGTGGGCGGGGTGAAGCGGGGTGTTTTGCCGCCGGAATCCGTGCCGGTGGGAAACGCCCCCTGCATCAGGCACGCCGGG
>CAISVF010000305.1 GCA_903888765.1 uncultured Verrucomicrobia subdivision 3 bacterium
GCAGCGCGTGGTGCGCGTCGTGGCCTGGGTGATGCGCAAGGTGATGGGGACGAGCGGCAGCGAGACGCTCTCCGCGGCGGCGAATATTTTCATGGGCCAGACCGAGGCGCCGCTGGTCATCCGCCCCTACGTGCCGCGCATGACGCGCAGCGAACTGATGACGATCATGGTCTGCGGCATGGCGCACATTGCCGGCGGGGTTGCCGCGGTTTATGCCGCGATGGGCATCAAAGCGGGCTATCCGAATACCGCCGGGCATCTGCTCACCGCTTCGGTGCTGAACTGCCCCGCCGCGTTGCTGATCGCCAAGATCATGCTGCCGGAAACCGAGAAAAGCGAAACCGCCGCCGGAGCTTCGGCCATGACCTCGCGCACCACGGCCAATTCCATTGATGCCATTTGTCGCGGGGCCGGGGACGGGTTTTTCCTATCGCTGAACATCTGCGCCATGCTTATCGCGTTTATTGCCATCATTGCGCTGGCCAATTATTTGGTTGGCTACCTGCAAATCTATTGCGGGGTGACCCATCCGGCGACGTTGCAAAATCTGTTTGGCTGGCTGAATGCGCCCTTTGCGTGGCTCATGGGCGTGCCGGTGAGGGATTGTCTCAGTGTCGGACAGATTTTGGGAGAACGAGTGGTGCTGAATGAATTTGTCGGCTACCTGGATCTCACCGCCAATGCCAAAGCGCTGGCGCTGGATCCCCGTAGTTTTACGATTGCCACGTATGCCCTGTGCGGCTTTGCCAACTTTTCCAGCATCGCCATCCAGGTGGGCGGCATTGGAACGCTGGCCCCCGAGCGCCGCAGTGAGATGGCCAAGCTGGGTTTTCGTGCCATGATCGGCGGATTGCTGGCGGCTTACATGACGGCGTCGCTCGCCGGATTTCTGCTTTAGCGCGGGTTTCCGGTGCGTTATTTCTTGGCGAGCGCAGCCTTGGTTTCTGCCTGCAGCGCGTCCAAATCCATTTGAATCTCCGCTTTGGTTTTCTTATCCATGCGGTCAATGAATAACAGACCGTTCAAGTGATCGGTTTCGTGCTGGACGGCGCGGGCCAGCAGGCCGCCGCAGCGGAACGCCAGCGGATTGCCGTGCGCATCCAGCGCCTTGACATCCACAATGCCCGGCCGGCTGATATCCGCGTAGATTTCGGGAAAACTCAGACACCCTTCGCCCCCTTTCACCATCTCACCAGCGGGGGTGACTTCCGGGTTAATGAGGACCAGCGGCATGATGCTGGCCACCTCGGCGGGCTTGCCATCCAGTTCCAGGGTGGAGGGCCGATCAGTAACGGCGCGCACGTCAATGACAGTGAGTTGCTTTGCCTCGCCTATCTGTTGGGCGGCGAGACCAACGCCGTGGTTGGCTTCCATAGTCTCGAACATATCGGCGATGAGCGTTTTGATTTCCGGCGTGATTTTTTCAATTTTCGCGCCTTTTTTCCGGAGCACCGGGGATCCGTATTGGACAATAGGTAGAACCATGAGAATTTATTAATCAGCCGATATGTTGAGAATTTCGAGCACGCGCTGCAATTCATCCTCGCTGAAAAAGGAGATTTCGACAGCACCTTTACCCTGATTATATTTGAGGTGAACTTTCGTGCCGAATTTATCCCGCAGCTTGTCTTCGAGGCGTGACAGATTGGCATCCATGGTCGCGGGGGCCGGCTTGGCCGGGTCGCCGGGTTTGCGGGAGTCCCGGACATGGAATTGGGCCAGGAGAGCTTCGGTCTGGCGGACGTTGAGTCCATCCTTGACCACGCGCCCGGCAATTTGCTGCTGATCGTGTTCCGTGGGTAAGCCCAGAATCACCTTGGCGTGGCCGACGGAAATCCGGCCTTCGCGCAACATCCCCTTGACAGAGGGCGGCAATTTCAATAGCCGCGTGGCGTTGGCCACGGCGGCGCGACTCTTGCCGACCTTGGTGGCGATTTCTTCCTGCGTCAGTTTAAATTGTTCGGCGAGCTGGGCATATCCCAGCGCTTCTTCAAGGGCATTGAGATTTTCCCGTTGCAGGTTTTCGATCAGGGCCAGTTCCAAGACCATGCGGTCATCGGCCTCCCGGATGATCACGGGGATTTCCGGCAGATTGAGCAGCTGCGATGCGCGCCAGCGGCGTTCGCCGGCGATGAGCTCATAAAAGCCGGCCCGCTGGCGGACGATAAGCGGCTGCATCACGCCTTGTTCACGAATGGAATCGGCCAGTTCACGCAGAGCCTCGGGAGCAAATTCCTTGCGCGGCTGAAGGGCGGAGGGCCGGATTTTATCCAGGGACACCCGTTCCACGTGTTCGCGAGTATCGGGCGGGGCGGCCGGCACGGGGGCGGGCGCGGGAGAAAAAGCGGCAGCGGGTGCCGGTGGCGGATTGCCGCCGAGCAACGCGCCCAGACCACGTCCCAATGCTGGTTTTGACATGGCAGCAAGGGTGTCGCAGCTGCGCGGCAAAGTCAATTTCCGACCCTCCGGAAGGCCGTTTTACAGCAGTGCATCGGCAAGTACCTCGGCCATGTGCCGTGTTCGCACAGTGGCCAGATGCTGGACCTGATGCCGACAGCTGGTGCCGGAAACCACCGTGGTGGTGCCATAAGGCTGGCGGGTAATCTGCCGGATCATCGGTTCAGCGACTTTTAAAGAGAGTTCGTATTTGGATTTCAGCATGCCAAAGGCACCAGCCATGCCGCAGCAGCCGGTGTCCAGCAAAGTGACGTCGCGCCCGGGTAAACGGGCGGCGAGGCGTGCCATGGCGGCCGGTTCCGATAACGCTTTGGCATGGCAATGCGCGTGGATAGCAATACGCTCGTTCCTAGGCTTAAACCGAATGGCGTCCGGATGACGTTCCAATAGCTGGCCGATGAAATCTTCAAATAGAAAACAGCGGGCGGCGATGGCAGCGGCGTCAGGTAGATTCAATTCCCGATAATCTTCCGCGAACATCGAGAAACAGGATGGTTCGAGAAAAATGACAGGTTCCGAGCCTCCTGCCGCAGCAAGCAGGGCGAGATTGTGTCGCCCGAGATTTTCCGCCTCCGTCAGATTACCCACGCTGAAGGCCGGGCGACCGCAGCATTTGCGTCCGCCCAGCAGGAGGACGGCGAAACCCGCAGCTTCCAGCACCGCGACGGCCGCCTGGCCAATGTGAGGCTCGTGGTAGCGCACAAAGGTATCATCCCAGAGAATCACCTTGCCACGCCGAGGCACAGCACATTCCTTACGCCGGGCAAACCACCGGTCAAAACGCTGGCGGGCATATTTGGGCAGCGTCCGTTCATCGGCGAATCCAAATACTTGGCCGGCAAAATGTCTTACGGAGCGCGAATCCATGAAGAAGTTGGCCAGGGAAGGCATGGCACAGCCGGCGCGGCCCAGGAAATCGACCGAACTGATCATCCGCTGGGTCCAAGTCAGCCCCTTGAGCTTGGTGCGGGCATGCAGCAGTTCGGCCTTGAGCAGCGGCAGGTTGACATTGGAAGGGCATTCGCTTATGCAGGCACGGCAGGCAAGACAGTTGTTCAGCGCATAATCAAGTTCTTCCGCCTGCAACGGGTTGGGAATGTCCCGTTGTTCCAAAGCCGCGCGAATGAGGTTCGCCCGACCGCGGGTGGACATGCCTTCTTCGCCAGTGGCCTGATACGTGGGGCACATGGTGGCGGTCCACTTGGTGCAGCCGCCGCAGCCGTTGCATTGCTCCAGATTGGCGACGAGAGATTCGTCGCGGGCAGCAAAGGCCAGTTTGGGCGCGAACGGCAACAAAATGTTCCGGCCGGGGGACTGCCGCAGATGGTCGTCAATGGTGAATCGCCCGTCGCCGATGATTTTACCCGGGTTAAACAGATTACCCGGGTCAAACGAGGACTTAATCTCCTGCATTACGGTGTAGAGTTCCGCGCCGATCTGCCCAGGAAGAAACTCGGTTCGCGCCATGCCCACACCGTGTTCGGCCGCAAGTGATCCTTTGAACTGTGCGACCAGGGCGGCCACTTCGTCGGCGATCTTCCGGAATTTTTTCAGGTCTGCAAGGTCATGCAAATCCAGCACCGGCCGCACATGCAGCAGTCCTGCCGCCGCGTGACCGTAGAAGGAGGCCTGCACGCCCACCCGGCACATTAAATCTTCCAGACCAGTGACATAGGCCGGCAAATCCCGTGGCTGGACGGCGGCATCCTCAATGAAACAAGCTGGCTTGGCGGCACCTTTGCAACTGGTTAGCAAGGATAAACCCGCTTTGCGCATCGCCCAGACCAGGTCCCGTTCCTGCGGCGTTTTTAAGATCAATTTTCGCAGGCCAAGCCGCAGCTTGCTTAACCGGGCAAGTTTGTCCCGGGAATCCGTGAAAAATTCCACGATCAAAATGGCACCGCACGGCTGGGCATCCAGATCCAGCAAGGCGCGCACGGCTTCAAATTCCCGCTGCCCGCGGGTCTGATCGAAGAGCGGGCGATCCACATGCTCAATCGCCGCCGGTTCCAAGGGGAGCAGTTCGGTGGTAGCCTGCATGGCCTCGGCCACGGAGGGGAAAAAGATCAGGCCCACCCCCCGCTCCGGCGGCAGCGGCACGATCTTCAATTCGGCCGAAAAGATGCCAGCCAGCGTCCCTTCGCTGCCACAGAGGATGGGCACGAGATTGCCCGGTTGCGCAGCCGCCCGCGCGAGCCCGTAACCCGGCCAGCGCTTTAAAAGGCCAGCCGGAAACTGTTCGGAAATTTGCAGTGAGTTGAGCGCCATCAGGTCTTCCACTAACCGGCGCTGCTGTTGCAGCGAATCCAGATGGGCCCCAACACGAGTAACTTTCCCATCCGCCATGATGATTTCAATTTCCCGGACGTGCTGACCGGTCGTCCCATAGACCGGCGTATAGGCCCCGGAAGAATCATTGGCAATCATTCCGCCCAGCGTCGCACGGGAGCTGGTCGCCACGTCCGGTCCGAAGCAGAAACCTGCCGGCTTTAGAAACGCATTGAGTTGATCCAGCACCACTCCCGCGCCCACCCGGACCGTCTGAGTTTCCTTATTGAAATCCCAGATGGCCCGGTTATATCGGGCAAAATCGACGATGAGGCCGTCGCCAATGGCACCGCCGGAAAGGCCCGTTCCGCCGCCGCGAGGGGTGACAGAGAGCCCGGCGGCGAGTGCAGCGTGGATGATCCGGGCAACTTCACCGGTGTTTTTGGGAAAGGCAACGGCTGCGGGAATGATCTGATAAGGTGAAGCGTCGGTCGCGTAAAGCTGAAGCGTAAGATTATCCAGAGCGACTTCACAGTTTGCCCCAGTAAGGGATGCCATTTGTTGAGTGGACAGCACGAAGCACAAACTACCGGCCGAAGCGCCGATTGACAATTCC
>CAISVF010000306.1 GCA_903888765.1 uncultured Verrucomicrobia subdivision 3 bacterium
GCGCGTTCAATCGAATCCACCGGCCCAACCACTATCACGCGATCCGTGCCGATGGCCCGCAGGCGGGCCTCTATCATGGCGGGCGGGTTTTTTCCGACGATGTGGATTTTGACGTTGTGACGTTTTAAATCCGCCTCGATTTGCGGCAGCACATCTTCGATCAGGAATTGCAAGCCGTCCACGTTTGCAGAAGAGTCCAGACTGCCGAAAAACAAAATTACCGCCTGGCGTTCGACCGCCGGCACGGCGGCGCACGGCATGATGTTGGGCAGCAGCGAAAATTCACCACTAGCAGGCCGCGGCGCGACACCATCGCGCACGTCGGTTAGCTCGGTGGAATTTGTGAACAGAAACAGCCACGGCTCGCAAAAAAGCCGGCGCTCGAAACGCTGCAGTTTCCATTTCTCGAACAGGAACCAGCGTTTTTTGTACGACGGATTCGCCGCCCACGTCAGCGCCACGAGCCGCGACGACACCATATCCACGTCCACCACGACGGCGGTTTCCGGCGCGGCGGTGCGGATCAGTTCGAGCAATTCCCAACCAATGGTGAACCGGCAAAAAACGGCGGCGTATTTTTTCTCGCGCATCAGCGAAATAAATTTTTCTCGGTCCACGGGCAAAAACGACGGTGTAGAATTCGGGCGCGGAAAAGGCGGGGGCTGCGGCGCGAATATCGCAAGCGGTTGGAAATGGGTCCACGCTGGTTTGGCCACCGCGTTTTCGCGACCAATCAATAGCAAATCTACGTCAAAATTTTCGCGGAGGGCGTCAAATAAAAACCGGCTGCGGTTTTTATCGCCGCCGGATTCATTCTCGAACGGTACGTCGAGATAGAGAATTCGCTGACAGCTCATGCGGAAGTTCCTTTTGTTTTCCCGCTAAGCGTGTAGCGGATTTTCCCGGCGTAACTTTCGCGCTCTGCTTCATTAAAACTAAAACGCCAGATGCCCATCACGCCAAAACCAGCAACCACGGCACTTTCGGCGAACATCAAAATGGTGTTGTGGCCGCTGGCCCAAAACGGTTGCAGCCGCAGCGCGAGCGCAACGGCGACCATCCCCAGACAGCCACGCCATGCGGGCCAGATCGCGCGGTAGAAAAGCTGCCAACGGGTGAGCTTTGCCTCGTGCGCAGCCCAACCCCAGATAAATCCCCAACCGAAAACAAACGTCGGGATAACCGAACCGAGCGCGACGCCAAGGATGCCCCATTCCACACCGAATTCATTCCGCAGCCAAAATGTCAGGCCAATGCTCAGCGCTAGATTGATCGCGGCTTCGCTCACACCTTGAAGCATTATTTTTTTCTCCTGGCCGGCCATCATGAACATATTTTTGAAGACCCAGTGCGTAAGCACCAGCGAATAATACCAGAACACCAGCAACTCGCCCGCCCATAGCATCGGTGCGGTCGGATGTTTTACGCCAGTGAGGAGGCGGATGATCCCATCCATGTAAAACTCTGTAGCGACGAACAATGGCGTCGCAGCTAGGGTGCTGAAACGCATTCCATTTAGCATCATTTCGCGCAGTGCAATGGCTTCGCCTTTCGCATGCAGATGCGCGGCGGTTGGCGAGAGCACATCGGCGATCTGTCGCGTCAACATGCCAAACATTTCGCCAACCTTGCTGCTGGCTTGATATGGCGTGATGGCAGCGACACCGAGAATCATGCTGATGACCGGCTGGTCAGTTTTATTGCGGACAACGTTGCTCAATGTATTGGCGTAGGCGAACAGACTGAATTTTCCTGTGTCGAACATGGTGTGAAATGAAAAAAGTTTCGGCCGCAACTTCACGCCGGGCATATGGTCCAGCGCGATTTTCGCCGCCAGAAGATACGGGAAAAATGTGCAGAAAAGCGACAGCACCACCAGCGTCAGGAAACTTAACTTGAACCACATAACGCACGCCACCACAATGAAATTGGCGATCGTGCCGAGAATATTCAGGTTGTTCGCCGTAGTGATGCGTTGCTGGCCATTCAACACTTCTGGAAAAATGCCGAACGGAAACGAAATTCCGATGCCCGCTAAAAAAACGATCATGATGAAACGGTATTCATCTCGATGCGTCACGCTGACTTTGAACAGGTCAATCATCCGCTCGGAAAAGATTACGCCGAGCGTCACCGCCACTGCCGCCACACCAAGGTAGAAGAAAAAAATTGTGCTTAGCACGCGGCTCAACTGCGCCCAGTCCTGTTTCACCGAAAGTTCTGCGACGCGTTTCTGCGCCGAATAGCCGAAGCCGAAATCCAGCAGGATGCCATAACCAAATACCGCCCACAGCAGTGACCAAAAACCGAACTGCTCCGGCACGGAATTCAATCCCTGGTAAAGCAGACGGAACGTAACCAGTCCAAGTCCCATCCGTACGACAATGCGCAGGTAGCTCGACATCGCGCTGTTGACGACGTTTTTTTTGACTTGTGCGTTGGTCATGAGCGATGCGCGCAGTTTTCCTCTGCGCGGCGGTAAAGGACTTCCAGTTGCTGGCCGATTTGCGCCCAGTCGTATTTTAATCTGGCTTCGCGCAGGCCGTTCGCCCCGACTTGGCTTTTCAATTCTGGCTCGGCCGCGAAACGATTCAGTTTCATCGCCAAATCCATTGGGGCATTGCTGGTGTTCGGATCGATAAAAAATCCCGTTTCGCCTTCGCGCACCAAAGCTTGCAAACCGCCGACGCGGCTGACGATGACTGGCTTGCCGCAACTCCACGCCTCCAGCACCACGATGCCGAAAGGCTCGTGCATGGACGGCAAAACAAAAACATCGCAGGCATGAAAGGCTTGAATGAGTTCGGGATTGTCATTCCGCACACCCGGCAGGATTTTCACGCGGTTGCCCAGCTGGTTGGCGGATATGAAATCACGCAGCTTTTTCGCATAGTCCGGTTGCGTCTCCGGGCCGATAAGGAAGAGAAAGGCCTGCGGCTGATGCGCGCAAAGTTGCGCGAACGCGGCGAGTGCCAACAGTTGGTTTTTTTGCGCGTCTATGCGACTGATATTTAGCGCTAGAAATGCGCCGGCCGGAATTCCGTGCTTCGCGCGAAAGGCTGCGCCATCGCCACCGGCGAACTTTGCGCAATCAACTCCGTTAGGTAGATAGGCAATGCGATCGTGCGTGAGCTGCTGTCGAGCCTTTTCCATTTCGCTTTGACCCACGCAAATCACAAAGTCCGCGTCCTCCAGCACGCGGCGCGAACCAAACAGCGCGCCAAACGGTTTCCCCCATTCGGTTTTGTTCTCGATAGGCTTGAGCATGGTGCCGAGTTCAGCGGTGGGCACATCAAACACCCCACCATGCAATGACACGACAAATGGTTTTTTCAGCCAACGGGCGACGGTGCGGACTTCGCCGCCGAGCCGCTTGAGGGCGTGCGCGTGAAAGAGTCGCACGCTCCCCGCGCGGCACAGTGCGTTGAAAAGAGACAGCGAAAGGAGGTTGCCGCCTTTTTTGTCCAGCGCAGCCTTGTCGGTGGCGTTCAAGCCAAAGAACGGATAGCAATACGGAAAGCGTTTTACCGGCACACCGCCGATGGTTTCCTCGCGCTGCTTTGCCAGGGCCATGGAAGTAAAAATCTCCGGCTGCCAGCCGGCGCGCTGCTGCTGGCGAGAGATTTCGAGGATGACGGTTTCCGTGCCGCCCCATTCCTCAGCAACAAACCGGCGCGGGACGTGGATGATTTTTTTGGCGGCGGAATTCATGTTATTTGGCCGCGGAATTTTTTGCCTTCGCGAGCAGGGCAGATTTTTCCATGAGCCGACAGATGTGCGGAATATGGGTCACCTCGTCCGGAATCGAGGCCTGGTTGGTGCATAGAGTGGCGTAGCTTTGTGGGTCGGTGGGATGATAGCCGTGCATGGCTCGAATCGGCCGCTCGCCCATATGGCTGGGCACAATCAGCACGCCTTCGCGCATAAGAAAAATTGTTTCTCCAAACTGACGGTCGTCAAACAGGGTGCGATAGTGCCGCAATTCGTCATCAAGCATGATCCGGCCCTCGGAAACCTTTCCGAGCGCCTCGTGAATGAGCTGGCGCGCACGGTCGTTAAAAAACCAGAACCGCGCCATCGTGGAGTCATAGACGACGGCGTAGTCCTTTTCCATCTTCACCGGCAGCGCATCCAGCTTTGCTTTGAGGTCAACCAGTTCGTCGCAGTTTGCCATGCCGTGGTCGCTGAAAATATAAAGCTGCACTTCGTCATAATGGTTTTTGGCGGCGGCTAGCACCTGCTCGATCCACTGCTCATAAACGCGTAGCTTGGCCGGAACCTCGGGTGACTGGTTCCCCACCATGTGGAGCAGGCCATCCAGTCCGGCCCAGTACTGAAAAATAAAGTCCACGCGCTCGGATTCAATGGCGGCGATGATATCGTCACGGTTTTGCTCCTCGGATTTCGTCGTGTCGGTGACGAAATAAGGAATTTTGTTTTCCACCAGAAAGTCGAAGATATTAGCCCCGCGATTCATGCCTTTCGGTTGGAGCGGACTTTTTTTTTCCGTGAAATCGAACAGGTGGATAAATTTAAACGGAATGTTGTAAAGGTCAAAATAGCCGCGAAATTTGAGTTGCACCTTCACGAATTTCGTCAGATAACGGCGAAAAATACGGCGACTCGTCACCGCGGTCGGCAGCCAGCGCAGCCAACGCAAGGAGCGGAACGGTGAGTTTTCGGGATCATACACGAAATAGCACCAGTTGCGATGCTCATCGGGCCAGCGACCGGAAAGAATGGAAGGCACGCAGGTAGAACTGTAGCCAAAAACGGATTCCAGCCGCTTGCGGTTAGGAGCGAAATTTTTGCCAAACGGATCCGCGCGCAGGATTTCCCAGCCCATGGCGTCGATCATAATGAACAATGGCAGAATAGCTTTCATAATTGGTTGCCCAGGCGCTTGAGAATTTCCGGCAGGAATTGCTTTTTGCGCGATACGCAGCCCGCCCAAACTTCGCCGCTGGCACCCAGGCGCTGCGCCAGCGAGAAGTTTTGGGCATCGAATAGAACCAGACTGTCGCTGCGGAAAATATCCGTAATGAGCAGGGCGGCAAAGCCCCAACCGCCGCGCTGGCGCCGCGCCTGCAATGCGGTGGCGAAATTTTTCAAATGCGCGCCGTCGAGCAGCGTGCGGTCCACGGTTTCAATTTGCGCGACGGCGAACCGGACGCCACCGTCGGAAAACTCCTTCAAATCCTTTTCTAACAGTTCTGCTGCCGGAAGCGCGAGGGTTTCATCATTGCGGACCAGCACTTCGCGGCCGAATTTTTTCAAATCCACTCTGGCCAGCCGGGCTAGAGTAGCTGCCTGCCGGCGGTCCACTTCCGTGGTCGTTGGCGAGGTCAGCAGCAGCGTATCAGCCACGATGGCCCCGAGCAAAAGTTTGGCCTGCGCGGCGGAAGGACGCTTGCCCTGTTCCTCGAATTTACAAGCGATGATGGTAGCAGTGCTGCCAACGGGCCGGCAATCCACCCGGATGGGCAAAGCCGTTTCGAGGGTGCCGACCCGATGGTGGTCCACGATCTCGACAATGTCCACGTCCGCAATGCCTTCCGGTGCCTGGTGTTGCTCAAAATGGTCCACCAGCACGACGCGGCCGCGCGGGAAGCTCATGATTTCTGTGCGCGATAAGACGCCAAACAGGGTGCCGTCAGGATTCATCACCGGGAGCGCGAACTGGGCCTGCCGCAAGGCTGCCTGGGCCTCGTGAATCGTCTGGTCGGGCGTCAATTTTGGAAAGTTGTCCACCTGCATCAATCGCGTGGCCGGGACCGCCATTGGCAATTGCGTCACCAGTGCCATCAGGGAACCACGATAATGCAGCACCCCAAGGCCAGGGCAGGCACGCAGCGCTTTTTTCCAGGCGGTGGTTTTTTCTACAGCGCAGGTGATGACGACCGCCGCGCCCGCAGCACGGCAAACCGCCAGCAATTCCGGCTGATCACCGATAAGCGCCAGCGAACCCGGAGTGAGGCGGCTCAAATCTAAAACAATCTGCCCTTCAACCTCGGTCTTCGGTTTTTGCCAGCGGGTGAGCTTGAGATAGCGTTCCAGATCAGCGACCGAAAAAAGCACGCCGAGAAAATCCTCGGCGTTGGCGTGATAAAAATAATTTGCCATCGGCATGCGGTCGCTGAGCAGGCCGAGCAACTTGCGGCTGCCATCCAGCACCGGCACCACGCCGATGCGATGACGCATGATGAGGGTCAGGGCCTCTCCGAGAGCGGCGTTTTGCCCGATGGAAAAAACATCGCGCCTCGCCACGTCGCGAACGAGGGGGTGCAGGTGATTCATCCGGCGAGGCAGGGCTACTCCAGCTTCCGCAAAGAGCCATTTTGTTTGCGGGGAAAGTTCACCAAGCACGCCCCCTTCGAACGTCTCGTTCCCCGACAGTGAATTCAGGAGCGCAGCATAAACCGAGGCAGATACAGCGGAGTCGGTATCCGGCCGCTGGTGGCCCACGACAAAAGTCGGACGGCAAGCTGGTGCGCAATGGCTCATGCAGCAGGTGGTTCGAGAATTTTTTTAACCTCGCCCAGCAGCTGATTCGGGCTGAATGGCTTGGTCAGAAAAATAACGGCACCCGCCAGTTCCGCCTCCACCTTGGTAAGGGCGTGACCTTTGGCGGAAAGGACGACAACCGGAATGTTTTTCGTCCCGGGATTTTCTTTTAATTGCCGGAGAGCGCCGAGGCCGTCGAGGCCGGGCATAATAACATCCAGCACAATCAGTTGAGGCTGCGCGGCGACCGCAGCGGCCACCGCCTCATGACCATTGCGGCAGGTGATGACGTCAAAGCCGCCTTTCTTAAAGGTCATTTCCAACAGTCGTACCATGAAGGCTTCGTCATCCGCCACGAGTATTTTGAGGGTTGGGGTCGGGTTCATGGGAGGTGCTTGATTAAAATAAAAGTCTGGTCATCCATCAGCGGAGCCTGCTCGCGAAAATCAGCCAGACGGCTGAGTAAAAAATCCTTGCTGGCAGGCGCACCCGAACTTGAAGCAGCGGTTTGGACCAACAGTTGAATCAGCCTTTTTTCACCCAGCATTTCTCCCTTGGGGTTGCGCATTTCGCTCAATCCATCGGTATATAACAGCACCAAAGCATCTGGAGGCAATGCCGTTTCCGTCTGAACATAGCGCGTCAGCGGCTCAATGCCCAGGGGGAAACCGGACTCGCCCAGCGCCACCGCTTCCTGTCTCCCGGGTTGCCAGACCAGCAGCGGACAATGGCCGGCGCTGGCGGAAATAATCTTCTGGCAGCGTGGATTCAGGCAGGCAATTTGCGCAGTCACAAACATGTCCACGCGCGACAGGTCCGGAAATAATGTGCGATTGGCCGTGGCCAGCAATTCCGCAGGTTGATCGAACAACTGGGGCATGGAGCGGATGGTGCTGCGCAGCACCGCCGCGAAGAGCGCAGCGGGAACCCCCTTGCCCATCACATCGGCAATAACCAATAGCAGCGCACCGTCCCCGGCGGGAATGACATCATAAAAATCACCACCTACTTGCAAAGCGCTTTGACAGCCGGCAGCTAATTCAAACGGCAGGCAGGCCGGGATCATCGAAGGCAAAAGCGAACGCTGAATCTCGGCGGCAATCTCCAATTCGCGACGGGTCACGCTCGAGGCCGTGCGGTCGTCCAGCAAGCGAGTGTTGACAATTTGGATGGCCAGAAAATCAATAAAGGTGTGCAGTAAATTCACCTGCGCTGCGGTAAAGGGCCGGTTCGAGGCGCGACGCCCTAGCGTAGCTGTGCCCACCAGCTGATCAGCCACAAAAAACGCGTGGCAAATGCCATTACCAGCGGAGATGCTACCTTGCAATGGATCGTCCTCAGCAAGCGGTTCCTCAGGACCAAACCAGATGTCCTGACGATTGCGTGCGGCTCCAATTTCCACGGAGGCACAATCCTGGTCCAGGGCGATCGCCCGCAAGGACAACTGGGGATCTTCTGGCAGCACCAGCAACGTCTCCAGTTGCTTGCCGTTGGGCGAAAGCAGGCGTAGCACGGCGCTATCCGCTTCAGAAATTTGTAGCAAATCTTTCAATAAACGTTTTGAAAAAACTTTCGAGTTGGTCTGCGCTCCGAGTTCTGAACTGTAGCGAAAGAGCGCGACGAGGCTTTCGTAATTGGAAGCCAATTCTGCGGTCATGTCGGTCAAGGCCGCCTCAGCCTCAGCGAGCCGGGTTTGCAACTGGCTGACTTCCAGCAGGCCGTTTTTGCCCATGGCAGGCCGGGCGCGACGCATTACCAGAACGTTCTGGCAAGAATGACGAAAGTAGGCGGACTGGTCGGTAAGCGATTTGATCAGAAACAACCCGCGCCCAGTCTCCGAATCAGGATCGGGAAGGGCAACCTCTCCCTCCGGCCAGTCAAAGCCTGAAGTTTGATCCGTGACGCGCGCCTCAACGTCACGATCGCCGCAGGAAAGTTCCAGGATGACGGGCAATTGCCGGGCTGCCGGGTCAGCGTATTTGACCGCGTTATTGACGGACTCAACTAGGACCAGTTCCCAGGCCCCTAGATCCTTCTCGGGCAAATTTTTCTCCGCCAGCCAGACGCGTGCCGCCAAAGTTGCATTCCGGACCGCAGCAAAATCGCAAGTTGCTTCAAATTTGATCATATCCCGGAATTCACGGTGCATATGGCTGGGAGAAGGTATGTTCATGGCGTGAGTTCAAAAATCTCGTTGAACCGCAGGAGCCGCAGCAATTCTCGCAACGCCGGTGAGGGCTGCAATAAACGCACGCAGCCGAAGTCGGCCCCCAGGCGCTTATGGAGGTTGATGAGTACGCCAAACCCGTCACTATCAATGTACCTCAACGCGGTACAGTCGAGTTCCACGATGCGGATGGTGTCAGTTAGCGTTGACACCACCCGCTGCTTCAACTCCCCACAATTTGCCGCACCAAGATGGTCGAGTCCGGTCACGCGCAACACCCCACCGCTGTCGGCCACAAGATTCATCCATTGACAATTTCAAAAACACGGTGCAACCGGGTCAGTTCCAGGATTTGCTGGACGTTGGCTGCCGGCTTGATCAGCCGCACTGTACCGTTGCGCGACCTCATGGTCTTATGCAGAGAAATCAGCGTGCCTAGCCCGCTACTGTCCAGGAACGTCAGGGCCGACATATCCAGATCCAGACAGGTGGTGGTCGCCGGCAGGCTCGCACGAATTTCATCGCGGACTTGCGCGGCATTGGCGGCTACCAACTCCAGCAGCCCGGTCACGACCGAGGTTTGAGAGTCCTTGTTTTGAATGTTCATATTATTTTTAAATAGTATTCCGGTTCAAATCTTTTGGGAAGAGCACAAAATCATTTGCCGCAAGATTTTTCGATCCAGTTCACCGCTCGCTCGCACCGCATAAAAACTGGCATGTGCCCGGGCGTCGTCGTCAAAATCATCCACCCCGCCAAACGTATCCGCCAAGGAAAAAAGTCCGATCGGGGCAGCCAGCCAGAGTTGTTCGAACTCAGTTTCCAACTGAGCCGCCTGAGATCGTGTCACCGGCCGGTTGCCGATCCAAGTGAAATGCCCGCGCCAGATACTCCACAACTGCGGCCAGCGCCGCCATTTACCCACCAGCCCGGCCAGTTCAAAATAGTCCAGTTCGCGGAGGGTTTTGGTACCGGCTACAGCGGTGGGCACCACTGCGCGCTTTTTCAAAAACAGGCTTTGCCGGCCACCATTTTTCACCCAGGCCACCAACATTACGGGACTGGTAAGTACCAGCATCAGCAATGCCGCGAGGCGTCCATACCACGGGCTGCTGCGGACAAAACCTCGTCCGCGCTGTAAATCACCCATCAGAAAGGCATCCACGATTTCCATGAACGAACCATTGGCGTGGTTTAATAACCCGGTGCCATAGGCCAGCGAATTTCGCATTTGAGTCAAGGTGCCGGCGTAGGTGTGCGGCCCGAGCCAACTGTTGGTGATCTCCGCATCATTATCCACCATCGCGCCGTCTTCGATATAAGCATCCGGTCCAATCGTGGAGTTAGCCCGCACCCAGATATTTTCGCCAAGCCAACACGGAGCCACCACCCGGGCGGCAGGATCGATTTTGCAGCGCAGACCTGCCCAGACGCCAGGAGCTATTTCGCGGGTGCCCACCCTTTGTTTTCCCGCCAGCGGCAGCCTGGACTTCAGCGCGGCAAAAAAGCCGGCGTAGCTTTCGAACAGAGGAGCAGTTAACCGGGCTGGCAAATGATCGGCCACGACCACTTCCACCTCCGGATAACGTTCGCGTGCAACGGCTGGGGAAACCTCCACCGGCTCAGGGCATACCTTGATTTTCAAACCCCAGCGCTCGCCCTCACCCACGGCGGCACGAACCTTATCCGGCCGGTC
Organism: uncultured Verrucomicrobia subdivision 3 bacterium; assembly: GCA_903888765.1. Taxonomy (GTDB): domain Bacteria; phylum Verrucomicrobiota; class Verrucomicrobiia; order Limisphaerales; family UBA11358; genus UBA11358. The sequence goes on from CAISVF010000306.1 coordinate 10,368, forward strand.
AGCAGCCAGCACCACGACTTCTTTGACCCCGCGATCTGCCAGCGCCATCAGCCATTGCTCCAGTACGGAAGGCCCCAGCACCGGCACCAAAGCCAGCGGAGTTTCCCGCGAGAGAAACGCCGTTTCGGTGCGCCGGTCAGGGCAGATGATGACAGCCTTCATGCGCCTTTACCAAAAATGATGGCTGGTACGGTTTTCAACAGCAACCAAAGATCCTTCCAAAATGATTGGCTTTCAATGTAACGCACATCCAAATCCACCTGCTCCTCAAAATCAATCGTATTACGGTCGCCAATTTCAAACAAGCCTCCCTCGCGTTCGCCCACCTGCCAGAGACACGTGATGCCGGGTTTGACATTGAAACGACGACGATGTCGCTGTTCATACAACTCCACCTCGCGCCGAACCGGTGGCCGCGGCCCGACAATGGACATTTCACCTTTCAGCACATTCCAAAACTGCGGCAGTTCGTCGAGGGAGGTTTTGCGAATAATTCTCCCGATTTTCGTAATCCGGGGGTCATCCTTCATTTTGAACGTTATACCTTCCTTCTTTTCATTTTTGGCGAGCAAATCCTTCAACCTGGCTTCAGCATCCACGCACATGGAACGGAATTTTAACATCCCGAATTCACAACCGTGCAGACCGTAACGGGTTTGCCGGAAAAAAATCGGCCCTCCATCCATTTTCACGGCCAGTGCAATACCCAGGAAAACTGGAGCCAGCAAAAGGATGGCGATAATGCTCACCCCGATATCAAACACCCGCTTCAGAAAGTACGCGAAACCAATGGTGAAGTTCCAAGCCACGCGCTTCCATTTGACGTAAAGATTCAGTCGCGCGCGGCCCCATGGCGTCTGGGCCGCGAGCAATCTCGCGGCCATGCGCTCACGAAGTTGGGCATCTTTCATTTCGGTCTTCCAGTTTTTTGCAAATCCGGCTGCGTCGCCAGAATGTTTTGAATCAGCCGATTGCAATCGGCCGGACTGATGGGCGAACATAAAATCTGACGGGATCGGGTACGCTGTGGTTCCACATATTTTTCATGCATTGGCTCGACCTGCTCAAAAAATTGCCGGCGCACCGATTCCTGAGTTCGCCCCCGCTCCCGGACATCGCGTTCGGCACGGCGGCGGAACCGCTCCCGGACGTCGCATTCCACAAATACGCTCAGCGCAAAATTTTCAAGGGCCCAGTCGTGATGCAACAGCCAAAGCCCGTCCCAAATTACCAGCGGCGGCGGGGAAAAGCTCCGGGCTTCGGCCAGCCGTGCATGCGTCGCAAAATCATAAACGGGCAAAGCCAGCTTTTCGCCAATGCGCATCGTCTCCATGACGCCGCGAAAGGTTTCCCAATCAATGGCGGCCGGATCATCAAAATTCACGGCATCGCGGGCTTTTTTTTCCAAATGCGACCAATCCCGATAAAAATCGTCGAGGCTCAACCGGGTGGCCTGTGGTCCAAATGCTTCGACAAGCTGTTCCGCCAGCCAGGTTTTGCCCGATCCGCTGCCTCCCACGACCGCCACGTGAACCGGCTTTTTCATTTTTTACTTTTCTCAGCGATAACGCGGGCAAACATGTTTTCCAAGTCGCCAATGTACGCATCAAAATCGTAGCGCTGGCTGACCAGTTTCAGTCCGGCTTCCCCCATTTTTTTGGCGAGGGATTTGTCGTTTAAAAGCTGATCCAGGCGCAAGGCAAATTGAGTGCGGTCCATCCATGGCACCAGAAACCCGTTCTGGCCGTCGCCCAGCCAGTCCTTGATGCCACCGGCATCAAACGCCACCACCGGAAGCGCGTAGCGCATGACTTCCAGTCCAATGGTGGCAATGGGCTCCGGCCAGAGTGAACTTAAGGCCACCACACTGCATTCACGATAATAACCCTTCAGTTCTTCCTGGGGAATGAAACCTTTGAAGTGGATCCGATCCGCCAGGCCAAGTTTTTTGGCAAGATTTTCGCAAAAGGTGCGATGGTTGCCGTCGCCAAGAATGACACACTCAAATTTGGTTTTCACCTGGGCAAGAGCTTCGATTAATACATCCACGCCTTTTCCCCGGATGATCTGGCCGGCATAAATGATGAGATTGCGGTCGCTGAAATTGCTCCGCAAATTGGGGTCGCCCATGCGAGGCACGGGTGCGTGAATTTCAATCCGCTTTGCATCAAACCCATGATGTAACAACTCGTCCCGCATGTAAGTGGTTACCACGACCATGCGATCAAACTGGCGATTCAAGGCAATTTCGCGCTTTTTTTCGCCGTAGCTTACCCACTTGAGGGGGAAACCACCGCCGGAATTTTTAACCACAGAGGCGAGGCAGGGGAAAATACAATACGGCGATGCGACGCGCGTGCAAATTTTGCGGGTAAAGTAATTATACTTGTAACTCCGCATGCAATAGATGTCATGGTCATGAACCATGCGCAGCAGGGGGATGCCGCTGGAAACTAGCGTTTGAATGACGGACAAGTCGGCCATTTTATGCACGTAAACCGCGTCCGGCTGGAAATCAGCCACGGCCCGGCTGACCGCCGCAGCATTATCCCCTGAACCGAGCGGTGCGCAGAAAGGAAAAGTGGCTTGCCACGCCGCTTCATTTTTGCCCGTGGAAGGTCCATGCAGCAGCCCTAGTTGGTGGCCTCGCTGACCGAGTTCGGTGGCGGTAATGTGGGCATTAGCCTCCGCACCGGCTAGCGCGCCGAAACGTTCGTGGACATAGAGAATTTTCATGTTAGCACAAACCAATAACTAAAGAACAAGACCACGCGGCCATTCTGCCGCGTCCTTCCGCGCTGAGCCAAACATAGTGAGGATTTGGGTTGACGTCAATTCACGGCAACCGCCATCCGGCACATTTTCGGATTATACGCAGAGATAAACGTAGAGCGAAAAGGACACTGCCGCCACGCCGGCAATCGCCGCCACTGACCAAAGCAAGTTCTTCTGGCGGGCGGCAATGGCAAAGGTTGAAATAATTACCGCCATTTGAGCCGCCAGCATGCCGAAGAAAAACTTGCCGCTGCGCGCATGGTGCTTTTCGGCGGAAACATTTCCTTTCCTCACCTGTAATTCGTAAATATTGGCAATGGTTTGATTCAATCGTGATTCCGCATCATAACGGGCCGCTTGAAACCGGAATCGGGTGGCATTAAAACTCCGGAGTTTTTCCCCGCCCGAGGAGGTAGCCGTATTTTCCAAGGCATCCAAGGACTGACTAACGGGCTTTATGGCGGCATCAAAATCCATGACTCTTTGTCTGGCAGCAATCAGTGCCTCTGCCAGCGCCCGGTTGCTGGTGTTGGCGAGAACGCCTAAAATTTCCGTTTCGGACTGCGAACCGGTGAGCGTGGCTAGGGCTGCGGTGACACTATTGTCGAACTGGGGAAGTTTGGGGTCGGGAAGTTGCCCCGCGAACAAAGCTCGAAAAACCACTGGATTCTGCTTTTGCAGGTCTTCACTTTCCATGAAACGAACCCCCGTGGTCGCCTGCAAGAGTTCCAGCGAATTATGCGCCAAGGCGCTCCGCAGCTTTTTCGCCTGAAAATAACCCCATTGGTCGCCGGCTTTGGACTGAAGCTGTGCCGCCAAGGCGCGATCATATTGCGCCTTGGTCATCTCGCTCGAGGCGAGACCCGCCAGCATCGTTGCGAGCACGGTCATCACAATAGGAGTGGCACCAAGAATCTTGCCCCATTTGTTGGGCGGGAGCTCGGCTTTCAAGGTTTCGGGGATTTGAATTTTTCCGGCCATAATGCGATTATACGTCTGAAGTTCAGCGTAGCCGGAAAACATTTGCTAAGCCAGCCTGCAAAACAAATTGCCGTCTGGTGCCAGAATCCTCACCATCTCCTCATGCAGACCGTCTGGCAACGCGACAACGTCATCGCTCTAACCCAAATCTTTGAACACAGTCTCAGGCACTGGACCGGGCGCACCCTTCTGCCAGGTGTTGTTCCCCCGGCGAAACTGGCCAAGGCTGTTTTCCACGCGCCGTTCGTACTGGTTGCGCACGGTACGGAAGCAGACCCGGTTTTGCAATACGGCAATCGCACCGCCCTCGCCCTCTGGGAGATGTCCTGGGAGGAATTGACCCAGACGCCCTCGCGACTCACGGCCGAAGCGCCCAATCGGGAGGAACGCGCGCGCCTCCTGGCAGCAGTCACGGCAAAGGGTTTTATTGATGATTATTCCGGCATCCGTATTTCCAAATCCGGCCAGCGCTTTCGCATCCTGCAGGCAACCGTGTGGAATTTACTTTCCTCCGACGGAAATCTGTGTGGCCAGGCGGCGAAATTTGACCACTGGGAAATGCTGTGATGGCACTCCGCTGACCGGACGGATGAAAGGCAGCATCCACCTGTCCATCTGTCGGTCTTTATATCCTGGCCTGCAACTGCTGCATGACCGATTCCAGCCATTCGCCATCCGGCTGGGCATACGGACGAAACGTCTCCAGGCTGCCCTCGCGGTCGTTGTAATAGAGCGCGCGATGCAGTCCCAACGAGGCGGCGGCGGGCGCATCAATTAAACTCGCCGAGTCGCTTGCACTCATCTGAAACACCACGCGCATCTCAAATTCGCTCAAGGTTTTTCGGCCAAGAAACCGGCTCACGTTATTGTAGGTGTCGCAGGTTGCGACGAGGTGAAAACCGCGCGCGGAACCTTCCGTGATCAAATTCAACAGGGTCGCCGCCGGGGTCGGTGAACCGGCGGAATCACTGCTGGAAAAACCAAATTCATCTTCCGCTCGCAGCTTCTTGAAATTTTGCAAGCCGTGAACCAGCACAAAAACTTCGGGGCCAGCGGTTTCGTTGTCCGCCCGCTGCTTTAATTCTTCCGCCAAGCCCGCCATGGTTTCCATCAAGTTGCTATTGCCGGCGGAAACCACCGTGTGCGGCACCGCTTGCAAGAGACGCTCCAGACATTCGCGCTGCGGAAACCCAGAAGGCGTACTATCCAACACGACAAAATGCGCGGCGTTCCTGGGAAATTGCGCCGCCAGCGAAACGAGGGCAACGGATAACAGCGTGGCTGTGCGCTCCTCGCTTTGACTGACCACCAGCAAATGGCTTCCGCTTTGCCGCCGGAAAACCGCCGTCGTCGGCCCTTTGATGGAATTGGGTGCCCCCAGCCAGACGGCGGCCTGGTTAGGAATGGACGCCGGAACTCTTTGCAGAGCCGCCCCCAGCGGAAGGTTTTCCCGCACATCCGCCGGCGCATTGCCTTCAAACACCAGCGGGCCGGGATAGGCGTCGCCGCATTGATCGGCGCGTCGGCGAATCGCCGCCAGATAGTTGTCGCGGGTTTTGTCCGAGAGCCAGACCGCTTGAAACGGACTGTTGCCTTCTAATGCCCCGGCAGCATCGTTGTAAATACCTTCGCCTGGGCGAGAGAGCAGGCGCGGTGCGGGATTGTCCTGATCCATGATCAAGCAGGCATCGGCCTCATTACATTGCAACGCAATCCGGATGACCATCTGTCCGATGGTTGCGCGGGCCAGCGTATAAGCTCCGCCGAGCGTTTGGGAGCCGAGGATCACATGAATGCCAAATGCCCGCCCTTGCCGCACAATCCGATCCAGCAGCACCGCCGCACCTTGCGAAATTCGGTCCTCCTCGGTAAAAAACTCCTGAAACTCGTCAATCAGCAAAAGGGTTCGTGGGACTGCCTCGCAGGGCGTCGTCAAGGTCGAGGCAATCCGTTTATAGCCAGCAAGATCCTGAGCGCCCATTTTGCGGAATAAATCACCACGTCGGCGCAATTCGTCATCCACGCGTTGCAAGACACTCAGACCAAATTCACGATCGCTCTCAATCGCCACGACACGGGCGTGAGGCAGCCGGCGGCTGCCATAGCATTTGAATTCGACGCCTTTTTTGAAATCCACCAGGTAAAACTCCACCTGTTCCGGACTGCACCGCAGGGCGAGATTTGTGATAATGACATGGAACAAGGTGGATTTTCCAGAACCAGTCTTGCCCGCAATCAGAGCATGTTGGCGGGTGCCGCTGCCGATTTCCAGGTATTGCCATTTGGTCGCTCCGGAGCGGCCAATGGGCACGCGCAGGAGTTCGCCGGTTTCTTCCTGCCAAACCCCGGTTTCAGCCGGGGCAATCTGGGAAAAGGGAACCTCAACCCGATTTGCCTGCCGGCTATCGGCGCCAACCCGCCGCAAAAATTCAGTCGCAACTTCCGCTGGCGGCGGCGGATCGAACTTCAACCGCACACCCGGCGAACGCCAGTGGGTTAATTCAAATCCCTGATCCTTACGGATCAGGCCGATACTGTTTTTACGCAGTTCGTCGGGGACAAAATCCGGCGGCTGGGCCGTTCGCTGGTCCCAATGGATGAGGGTGAAAACACCGCAACGTGCGCCGCTGGCGGCGATGTTGCGCAACCGCTTTGCCGCCGTATCGCTGAAATTTGCCGGGAAGGAAGCGATGACCAGAAAATGATATTTTTCCGCCACGCTGCCGGCTTGCGCATTGTATTCGGCAATGGTGGCATATTCGTTTCGAAGATACATCTGGATGATTTTTTCCATGTGCTCGTTTAACTCCGCGAGCTTTTCTTCGAACTGTGCCGTCTGTGTCCAGATGCGACTATTGATACTACTTCCCTCGTAATCCGCCAGATGCGTCAGCGCGGAAAAATTTTGTCCCAGTCCGACCGGATCAAAGATGGTGAAACTTAACTTGCCTGGCGGAGTAGCAGAGAGTAGCCGGAAGATAATATTGTTAATCACGCCGAAGGCTTCCTCGCCGCTATTTTTGCCGGTTTCAAACAAAAGCGACCCTTGCGTCGGAAAAACCAGCGCGAGTGGGGCCAAAACCTTCGCCGGTCCGGGCC
>CAISVF010000307.1 GCA_903888765.1 uncultured Verrucomicrobia subdivision 3 bacterium
CCGTTGGCATCAACATCACTGGTCCGGCGAGTAATCCGCGGGTGGGCTATACGGCCCAGGCGAACACGTGGCAGAAAATTGTGGTGCCGCTCTCGTCGCTCGGTGCCGCCAATATCACGAACCTCACCGGCATCCAAATCTGGAGCAATACCGGCAACACGCAGGCGCCGTTTCTCGTGGATGACATTTCACTGGTGGCCGCACCGGCACCGGCCGTGGTGCATGTCGGCTTGCAAGCCACGCAAATGGTGCGCACCGTGGACGCCAAAGTGTTTGGCATCAACCAGGTCGCGTGGGATGGCAACGTTTATTCGCCCACCAGCGTGGGCATCCTGAATGATCTCGGCAACCCCTGCCTGCGCTGGCCCGGCGGCAGTTGGGGGGACGGTTACCATTGGACGAACGAATATCGCGGCTGGGGTTCTTATTCCAGCGACTTCATCAAACTTGCCACGAACACCCACGCGCAGGCCTTCATCATCTGCAACTACGGCAGCAGTGATGCGAGCGAGGCGGCGTTCGGCGTGCGGATGTTCAATATCACGAACCATTGCAATTTCAGATACTGGGAGGTGGGCAATGAAGTTGGCGGCGCCTGGGAAACGGATTGGCGGCAGCCCGGATTTGCCACCACCGATTTTGTGAACCTGCCCGCCTTCGCGGCCAAGCTCTCCACCCCGACCAACAACATCTCGACTTACCTTCGCAGCCAACTTTCGTCCTCGACGCTCACGACGCTGGCCAATTACCTGGGGAACAATGCGGCCTACGATGCGGCGCTGCGCTCCGCGCTGGCGAATGACCTTAACAACGTCATCAACAACACCACGCCTTCCTCGCTTTACAAGGCCGATACGAGCCGCTTTGCCGGGATCACTTTCCGGTCCATAACCTGGACCAACTTGTCCTTGCCCATCCCGAACATCGGCCAGGACTTGAACAACCGCATGGAATTGGAAGACGCTTATCCCACCGACCTGGCGAAGATCACGCCGGCGGTCAACCTGGCGAGCAATTGGCCGAACGTGTATCTGCCCCATGACGCTTGGACCTACGCGATGCGCTTCACGAATTTCTACGCGCAGATGAAAGCGGCGGATCCCACGATCAAAATCGGCGCGGTGGCAGACATTACGGAGGACGGCACTTCGAACTACACCAATCATCCGGTGGTGAATCCGCGCACCGGCGCGACGCATAATGGCTGGACGCCGCTGCTGCTGACTTACCTCCGCAGCAACAATGTGATGCCGGATTTTCTCATTGAGCACAAGTATCCGCCGTCCGATGGCGACACTTACAATCTGCTCTGGTCCAGCACCTGGACTTCCGATGTGGCGGGCCTGCGCCAGATGGTGACGGATTACCTGGGCAGCGCCGGGACCAACATAACGTTGGAATGCACCGAGAACGGGACCACCGGCGATGCCCAAAGCGTCAGCCTGGTGGGCGGGCTGCTGTTTGCGGACAGCATTGGGCAGGTGTTGCAAACCGAGCTTAACTCGCGGCTTTGGTGGGACACGCGCAACAACGGACCCGATGGTGGCACCATCACCAATCCTGACCCGGCGCTTTACGGCTGGCGCACCAACTCATCCGGCTATTTTTATGAAGACGGAGGCATTGTGTACAATGCCGGCGGGCCGACGAACCGGTATCCCAAATATTATACCGCCAAGCTCATGCCGTACTTTGCCGCCGGCGGTGATGCGGTGGTGAAAATCACGAACGACTATCCGTTGCTGGGCACTTATGCCTGCAAACGCACTAACGGCACACTGACCGCGCTGGTCATCAACAAGAGTTCTTCCTCCAATTTAACCGCCGTCATCAATTTTGGCGGCTGGCTGCCCGCGACGAACGCAACGGTTTACAGCTATGGCATTCCGCAGGACACTGCGGCGCAAACCGGCATTGGTTCACCGGACCTACAGACCAACCGGATCACCAATGCCGGCATCAATTTTACAAACACGTTTGCGCCGTATTCCGCCAGCGTGATCGTCTTCAATCCGGCTCCGCCGCCGAAGCTGATTTTGCCGGCAGTGCAGGCGGGAAAATTCACGTTTCAACTGCAAGGTCAAAATGGGGCAACCTATGTTTTGCAATCCTCCACCAATCTGGCCTCCGGCTGGGTTCCGGTAGCCACCAACACTTTAGCGGGCTATTCCCAAAAAATTACGAACACTTTAGCAGGTGCGGTCATGTTTTGGTCGGCCAAGTGGGTGCCATAAAGATTATTCACGGAGTGGTAATCACCGCAGAGTCGCAGAAGTCCAGTTTCAATCCGCACCCCGTGATTGCTCACGGGGTGACTATCCGCCTGACCGGCCACATCAGATAAAAGTTGCAAAACACGGTTTTATTGACACGGAACGTCATCGGGACGTTCGCTGGCAAACCAGCTACCAGCCCCGATGACTCCTGCGTATTCGTTCCCCGGCATAACTCCGGGAAACCGGCTGCGTCCGGTGGGCTTTCGCTCGGGACACTGCGGCAGTCCGTGAACTGGCGCACTCCGCCCGCTCGAAGCGGACAGGTTTTCACCCGCCCCCTCCCGAATCCCCCTCACACAACGGAACCCAATGTTGTTGTTGGCATTGTTCGGGTTGTTGTTGCGATAGGCGCACCGCGAGTTGTTGGCGTTGTTGTTCCAATTGCCGCCGCGCAACACCCGGTTGCCCGCGTTCCGGTCGCACCTAAAATGGCCTTCAATTCCTGTTTGATTTTTTCAATCAGTGGTCCGCAGTCGGCCTGTGCCGCGTGTCCGCGCCAAC
>CAISVF010000308.1 GCA_903888765.1 uncultured Verrucomicrobia subdivision 3 bacterium
ACCTCCTTCCACTTCGGCAACTCCGGATCGTTCAGCTTCAAACGGTCATTGCTTGCAATCAAAGTTTCCAGTCCCCAGCGAAGCAGCGCAAGGTTCATGCTCGTGTCCTCGGCGTTGCCATATTCATCAGAAAAGGCGTTGGGAATGTGATAACGCCCGTCCGCGCCAAGTTGGATGACGTGCAGGTAAAAATTGAAGGTGCGCCGCAGCAAAGGATAAATCCGCGTGCGCAAACGTTCTTCGTCCATCGTAAAGCGGTATTGCAGATAGCACTGCTGCATCAGCCACGGCAACGCGATGAGGTGCAGCGGCGATGTGGCACTCACGGGCGCTTTGAGTTCCAGACCGGTGGGATTGCCCAGCACGGCGGAGTCGGCGCGAAATTCCGGCGGGCAATTGCTGATCAAATCCGGCACGCTGTCTTCCAACCAGCGGCACAACCGGTCGCTGAGTTCAGGGTGATTGCCCGGCAAAGCGGAGAAATAAGCCAGCTGCACGTTCAGGTTTTGCCAATAGGCCGCCCAGCGCGAGGGCTTGAACCACGGCCCCATCAAATCCACTACCGGCCGTTCGGCCCGCGTGGCGCTCGCCAGTTTATACCATTGAATCCAATAATAACTTTCAATGCGCGCGTCCGGAATCGAAACGAAACTGGCCGGATAAAACGCATGCCACCACTCGCGATGCGCCCGCTCCAGCGCGGGCACGCCGCGCGCCACGGCGTGGTTAATGGTGGTCACGGCGGCGTTCGCCGCGCCGCCGGCGGGAATGCCATTGGCCACGGTGAGAAAAATCGTCCGCGCGTCATCGCCGGTTTGTATTTCGCGCCAGGTCGTCGCGTAATCGCCGCCGGCCAGCAGCGGTTGCACCGCAATTTCCAAGCCGTTGGTCTGAATTTTTTGAAACGGCGGGTTTGGCTTGTAGTCGTATTTATCGCTTTTCAAAACCGTATGGCGCGGGCTGTCGCCTGGCTGCGGCCGGAAGGAAAATTTTGCACCGCGCTCGCCGCTGCTCGTTTTGAGTTCCAGCACGATCACTTCGTCGTCACTCGGGACGAAGCAGCGCCACACGATGCTCCCAGCGGTAGTGGTGATCTCGCCGCGCGTCTCTGCGTTCCACAAATCCGTGCGCAACTTGGCACCGGTGATTTTACCGACTGGTTTCAGCAATCCCTGGCCGATGGGCAAACGGCAGCGCTCATACATCGCCGCCCCGGCGGGACGATGATCGTAAATGTCCGTGCGCCCAATTTCAAAGCGCAAGCTGTTCGTCTCAACATCATCCCTAAAAACTATCGTGCCGAGCAGGCCGTTGCCCACAAACGCGCCCTCGTAATAATCCTGGGGCAGCCGATTCCAAACCAAAGCTTGCTGTGACATGAATTGCGGCCAGTCCACCGAAACCTGAATCCTCGAAGTGGAGGAATTCTCCGAGCCATCCACAACCGGATTAGACGCCCCTGCGTCAAAGTTTGCCGCTAGGCTGGTGAACCCAATCGACGCCAATACAAACAGTGACCAACAGTCGTCGAGGCCAATGCCAAACAAACCAACTCTTAACTTTTTAGAATTCATGTTGTTCCTTTGCGAGTGTTATTATCCCCTCAAGGATGCTTCGTGTCGCCCGACACTTTTTCATCCGCTAACTCACGCAAAATGGACTTCGCTGCTACATTGGCGAGCAACTGATAGGCCGGCTGTTTCCAATGTGCACCATCCCCGCCGTTCCACTCGCTTTTGCCCAGCAGCAGGGAATAGAAATCGTTGATCGGCACGCCGGACGCCGTCATGATTTTTGCGTCAATTTGGTTGTGCCGGACAATGATCGGATTGATGTCCGGGTTTAGTTCCTGCAGATTCGTCTTGTTGAGAAAAGGTGTGGTATTGGCCCAAATCAATTTTGCCTGCGGGCACTTTTTGTGGATGACTTCCAAAAACGAGCGCGTCAACGGCTCGTATTCCTCATCCTTGATCCGACCGGCGGGCCAACCATGCAGGCCGAGGTTCATGTGGATGACAGCATACGGCCCCTGATCAAGAACATTGCCGAGGGCTTTGTTGAATTTCTCCGACTGCCACATCGGCGTAAGCCAGATGTCCACATACGCTTTGCCTTCCAGCGAATGAACGACCATCGGTCGGTAACCATTAAGGATCGAATCCCCGATGAGCAATACCCGCGGACGGTTGGTGTCAGTGATGGCGGATTTCTCCATACGCCAGTTCCCGCCGTGGGGTTGCAGGCCGAGATTTGTCTCTTTCACCAAAGCCCCCGCCACATTTGTTGTTTCAGCATGGGCCAAGCCCGACACCGCCAGCCAGCAAAGCAAAATGACTCCACGGCAGAGGCTGGTTTGGGCGACATGATGGGGATAAGTTTGAGCAGTTTTTTCCATACTTGTAATTCTTTCGAGTGCTTAAAAAGCAACCTGCTCCTCAATCCGTAGTTGCACTTGCCCGACCAAGCCGGCCGGATTCAATTTGCTGTTCTTGTTGTAGTAGTTCCAAGTAGCGAATGTCTTGCGCGCGGACGGTCGCGGCTGGCCTTTGATAAACCAATCCGGAAAGCGCGGCATCTGGAAACCCATCGGATGCTTGGCGAGATACTCGGCATTGGGCGTCTCAAAATCGGCGGGAATCTGCTCGTCCCCGATCAGCGCGTTGGCCCAGTTGTCGGTAACAGCAATTTCCAGTTGGTTTTCCCCGACTCGTAGCAATTCAGTGACATCCAGTTCATACGGCGCATACCACACCACTTTCGCCGCACTGCCGTTCATTTTCACGGTGGCGATGTCGTTCATCGTTCCCAACTCCAAAATGACGTGGCGATTCGCCTTCAGCACATCGGCGTCCAGCCGGATGGTTTTCCGATAAGTGGCCGTGCCGGCGAAATATTTTACGCGCGGATCCGAATGCTGGCTTAAGTCAATCAGCGTTGGGAATTGTATTTGAAATTGGTCGCCCATTTTGTGCGCAAAGGAAACTTCCCAAGCCCCGTCAATTTGAACCGGCGGAACGGATTCGGTCGTGAGCGTCTTTTCCTTGCCGGACGCGTAAACGACCTTCGCTGAAACGTTGGCAGGTGACACGAAGACCGTCTGGCCCTGGCTATCACGGCTGAAACTCCATTTCGCTGTCCCGTCATTCACAGTGACTGTGGTGGCATGGTCGGCCTGTTCCGCCGGTTTATGGAAGACGACAAACACGCTTTGATGACAACCCAGGCTCAGCGAAACCGAGGTGC
>CAISVF010000309.1 GCA_903888765.1 uncultured Verrucomicrobia subdivision 3 bacterium
CCTGCGCCCTCGCTAAAGCCTCGCCAAAAACCAAAAATCCTCGCTGCCCATCGCTGCCTCTTTTCTGTCAATGCTCTAAGCGGCAAGAGTTAAATTCGAGTGCCTCGCGCGGATTAACCGTTTGCAAACCGGTTCGTGGTTTGTAAGCTAATCAGAAGTTTATGCGCCCATTGCGAAACATTACGATCAACCTTTCTGGAAAACTCTGCCGGCATTCCCGTGTTCGACGGAACCGCACTGGGCGGGCGATGATTCTCAAGCCACTGTGAAACTTCAAGCTCCTGATTTTCAAGGATTTGAGGCTGACTCAGGGGAGTTTTATTTAATGGAATTTGATAGCCGCACCCGCAAGCGCGGCTTGCACTATTTCAAAGCCGGGGCGGTGGAATCGCTCCTGTGCGTCGAGCCGGGCAGCCACTATCGCGCCGGAGTGCGGGGAAGCGAGGAGTACTCCGTGGAACTGACTCGGGATGAGGAAACGAATTCCTGGCAGGGAGATTGCACCTGTGCGGTGGGTTATGAATGCAAACACGTTTATGCGGCGTTCAAACAATTGCTGGCCGAGTATGCACGTCACGCGGCCACCGGGTTAAAGGAAGAGGCCAGCCGGGATTCCACTCTGGTTTCCGCGGCTTCGCCCACAGAAAAACCAACCTCATTTGCCCAATTAGTGCGGCAAAAATTGGGGCGGAAACTGAAGCCGGACGAAGCCAATTTCCTGCAAAAGGTCAATCGCCTTTGGCAGCAGGTGCATACGATCGGGATCCATTACGTCAATGACTTGGGCATCCTGGGTACGGGGAATAAATTTGCCCTATGGGACCGGCTCGAACTCTATCCTTCCCCGCCAAAATCGGAAGGCGAATTTTGGAACTACGTCGCGCTCTATCATATTGATAAATTGAAGGTGCCGATCCCCGCTTTTCTCGAACCGGCCACCGACCTGACCGCTGCGCGGGAGGCAATGCAACGCCATCAGCGAGGGAAGCAAATCGAGCGCTGGAAAATGACGTTGTCGCGACTGGGCGAGCCGACCCAGGCGAGCCCGGCCGCCGCGCAAACCTCTGGCCCCGTGGAATTGCGCCTGCGCTTCACGCCAGCCCAAGCCGTGCTGGAATGGCTGGCCGCCGACGGTAATTGGACGGCGCTAAAGCCGGGCAAACTCCGCGATTTTGAGACCAAACATGCCGCCCGGCTCTCGGTGGAAGCGGCCCTGCTTTGGCTGCCCTACTGGCAGCGCTCTCAGGTATTCTCCTCCAGTTCACTGGCCTACAACGACCCGTGGATGAGTGAACAGGCGGGGCGCTGGTTCCGGCAGCCCCATTTGCGCCCGCTGCTGGCCAATGCCGCAGGCGAGCCGCTGGTTTTTCACGAGGCCCCGCTGCGCTGGCAGATCACCCAGCCCGAAGATGCCGAAGGCGATTACAGCTTTGTGCTCCAGCAAGCCGGCGGTGAGCCGCTGCCGGATGTCTGGTTCACCACCGATTCCGCGCCGGTGCTGTATCTCACCCCGCTGGGCGTTTTCCATGGTCCGCCGTTCCAACCGCATCTCATGTCCCTGCATGAGCCCACGACCATCCCGGCCAGGGCCTTTGAATCCGCCGGCGGTTTGCGGCTGCTAAATTATCTCCAGGTGGCACCGCCGCCGCGCCTCGCGGCTCGCGTGCGCTCCGTCAAGTTACAGCCCTGCATCCGCGCGGAAGTCACCGCCCCTTGGTCGGGCATGAATACCGAGTATTGCTTTGTGGCTGCCTTGGGCGTGTCGCCGGATGCCCAGTACATTGAAAGCTGGAACCCACAGGGCTGGACCGCTACCACCGCGCAGGCAAAGGATTCCAAGAGTTCCGGAGACATACTGGAGCAGGTGGATCGCTCTGCCCTGGGCCCGCTGATTCCGCCCCTGGAAGCCGCCGGATTCAAATGGGATTACAATTCCCAGCGCTGGATGCTGCGGCTGACCAAGAAATTTCCGGAAGTGTTCGTGCCATTTTTAAAGGCGTTCCCCCCGGAAACCCGGATCGAGTTGAGCGGCGAACTGGCCTCGTTTCAGAACGCCGAAATCGCCGGTAAAATCCGGCTCGAAGCCAGCGAAGCGGAAATGGACTGGTTCGACCTTCGCGTCATCGTGGACGTGAATGACGCCACGCTGACCAAGGAAGAAATCAAATTGTTGCTGGATGCCAAGGGCAAATGGGTGCGGCTGAATAAAAAGGGCTGGCGCAAGCTGACCTTTGCCTTGAGCGCAGAAGAGGACCAGGAACTGGCACGCCTGGGACTCACCGCGCACGAATTAACCAGCGAACCGCAACGCCTGCATGCCTTTCAACTCGCAGACCAAGCCGCCCGGAAATTTCTGCCGGAAGAAACCTGCGCCCGCATCGAACGCCGGGCTGCCGATTTGCAGGCGCGCGTCACCCCGGATATGCCCGGGGAAATACAGGCCGAAATGCGGCCCTACCAGCGCGATGGTTTTCATTTTCTCGCCTACCTCAGCACGAATCATTTTGGCGGCATTCTCGCCGATGACATGGGCCTCGGCAAAACCCTGCAGACCCTGGCGTGGCTGGCGTGGCTACGAAGCGCCAAAGCAACGGGCGGCAATCCATCGGCGGCAACGGCCGACGCCTCGGGTTCCGCCAGGGCAAACGTCCTGGCTCCCTCCCTGGTCGTCTGCCCCAAATCCGTGGCCGACAACTGGTATGCGGAAGCGGTGAAGTTTTATCCGTCCCTCAAAGTCCGCGTCTGGTCGGCCAGCGAATTGAAGTCGGTAGCCGGGCTCCTGGCATCCGCCGATTTGCATGTGCTGAATTACAGCCAACTCCGCCTGGTGGGCGAGGATCTTGCCCGGGAACGTTTCCATGCCGTCATTCTGGATGAAGGCCAGTACATCAAGAATCCCTCCAGTCAGACCGCCCAGATCGCCCGGCAACTGCGCTCGGAGCAGCGCCTCATCCTCAGCGGCACGCCCATTGAAAACCGCCTGCTGGATTTGTGGAGCCTGATGAGTTTCGCCATGCCGGGCGCGCTCGGCAACCGCGCGGAATTCGGCCGCCTCTACGACACCAAAGACGATCCCTTTGCCCGGCAGCGCCTCGCCGCCCGGGTGCGACCCTTTCTCATTCGCCGCACCAAGGCGCAAGTCGCCCGCGATCTGCCGGATCGAATGGAGGAAGACTTGTATTGCGAACTGGAAGGAGAACAGAAAACCCTGTACCGCGCCGAACTCAAGCGCGCCCAGGCCATGCTGCTGGGCGTCCAGACGGCCGCCGCGCTCAACGCGCAACGGTTTAATTTTCTCACCTCCCTGCTGCGCCTGCGCCAGATTTGCTGCCATCCCCGGCTCGTGAAAGCAAACTCAAAGGCCGTCAGCGCAAAAGTGGAAGCCCTCATCGAAACCCTGGAACCCCTGATGGAAGAAGGCCAGAAAGTCCTGGTGTTCTCCCAATTTGTCGGCTTGCTGGAGATTCTAAAAGACGAACTCAAGGCGCGCGACTGGCCAATCTGGTATCTAGCCGGAGACACCGAGAACCGGGGCGACCTGGTAAAAGCCTTTCAAACGGCGCAGGGCAATGGCGTCTTTCTCATTTCGCTCAAAGCCGGCGGATTCGGCCTCAACCTGACAGCCGCCAGCTACGTGGTCCTATTTGATCCGTGGTGGAATCCCGCAGTGGAAAACCAGGCCATTGATCGCACGCATCGCATCGGCCAGACCCAAAAAGTCATTGCTTACCGACTGCTGATCAAAGACAGCATCGAGGAAAAAATTCGCGCCCTACAAAAGCAGAAAAGCTCCCTGGCGGACGATGTGCTTGGCGAAGAAAAGTTTTCCCAAAGCCTGTCGCTCGACGACCTGCGGTATTTATTGGAAGGCTGATTCGCTGAGGCCATCTGAATTTAAACCTCGGATGGACACCGATGGACACGGATAAAAATGGATTTCAGATCGTTCATTCATTGGGTGAAGCGGAGCAAAGCAAATCTTCCAAGCTCTTTATTATCCGTGTTAATCTGTGCCCATCCGTGGTTGAACTGCGGTTTTTATTTATTAAATTTGCGCAGGGCTTGAACCATGATCAGCCCGATCCAAATTAGATGCGTCTAGGTGCGTCAGAGGGTTCCCATTTTACAAAATGAGCCAAACCATGATCTGGTTTGGGCGAATTGCCCGCAAAGTTTTCACGATAGACGGAATAACCACTGGCATTTTTTTGGCGGCCGCTTAAACTGGCTGACCTTTATTGATGCGTCAATTTTTTAACATTGCGTTGAACGCCTTCATGGAGTTGGTCCGGCAGCCGGTTTTTTTGCTGCTGGTAACCGGCTCCGTGCTCTTTGAGATTTTTCTGGCAGTGCCGTACTACTTCGCCTTTGGGGATGAAATGAAGCTGGTAAAAACCAGCGCGCTGGCGGTGATGTTGCTCACGGGGCTCTTCGGGGCGGTGCTGAGCGCCTCGGCCTCGCTGGCCCGGGAAATTCGCAGCGGCACGGCGCTGGCGGTACTATCCAAACCGGTCGGCCGCGCCGCCTTCCTGCTGGCAAAATTCGCCGGCCTGGCGGCGGCGCTTACCGTGCTAGCCTATGTCAACCTGATCGGCGTGCTGCTGGCCAGCTGGATGGCGTTTGATGCCTATGGCTCGACCAACCTGCTGGACCTGGGCATATTCGGCGGGGCAGTCCTGCTGGCCTACGCGCTGGCGGGCTTCAGCAATTTTTTTCTGCGGCGCCCGTTTGTGAGCGATGCGGTGATGGCAATAGTAGCGATGACAACGCTGGCGGCCTTCGTCATTTTTCAGTTCACGCAACAGATGCAAAGCCTGGGCCAGCAGGCAACCGTGGATTGGCACATTCTGCCGGCCGGGATCCTGATTCTCTTTGCCTTGTGGATTCTGGCGGCGCTGGCGCTGGCTTGTTCCACCCGCCTGGATGTCATCGCCACGCTCGCGATCTGCTCGGCGTTTTTTCTGGTGGGGCTGATGTCGGATTATTTTTTCGGATTACCGGCGGAAAAGGGCAGCGGGTGGGCTTCCGCACTTTACACCCTGATTCCGAACTGGCAGCTTTTCTGGCTCGCTGACGCTCTGGAAAACGGCAAAAACACTTTTCAGTGGGCCTATGTGGGCAAAGCGCTGGGCTATGTGATCGGTTATGTGGGCGCGGCGCTGGCGGTGGGCGTGGCCCTGTTTGACGAACGTGAACTGAGTTAATGAAAAATTCTAAATGAAACCGGCAGCGGGCCAGCCCGCCGGGCGCGGGGAGCGCCTTACGGTTTTGATTTAAAATTAATAAATTTGGCACTATTTATTCCTGTGGAACGCAATACACAAAAAAACGGACTGGTGAACCTCGTGGTCGCGGTTCTGATTGCTCTCGCCGCCGTCGGCGTCACCGTTTTCGCCAACTCGCTGGCGGGACTGGCGGCCTCGGCTTTTCTCGGGCTCGGCGTGGTGGTGACCTTCCTCAGCTGGTTCCAGATGCGGCTGGAGGAAAATGAGCGGCTGGAAAAGCTGGAATTGGATGAGCTCGCCCGCAGCCGGGGCGCCTCGCTCTTTGCCAGCAAGGATGGCGGCAGTTTCCCGGCCCAGAACGCGCGACTGCAGTTTGAGAAATATTTTGTGCCGGGCTTCACGGTGCTGCTGCTGCTGCTGGAATCCGGCGGGGCCTGGCTGCTGTGGAGCGGGAGCGCCAAAGACACGGTCGGCCTCAAGGAAGGCAATGCCACGGCGGCGCTTTCCATTTTTGCCATTTTTGCGCTCCTGCTATTTTTGCTTGGCCGCTTTTCCGTTACGATCGCGCGCCTCGAAAACCACCGACTGCTCCGGCCGGGGGCGAGCTTTCTGCTGGCTGGCGCCTACGTCTGCGCCCTGGCGGCGCTGGGCATCGCCGGAGTGGAAGCCAAGTTTCCCCGGGCGGATTTCTGGATGGCCCGCGGGCTCTGCGGTCTACTGGGCCTGATGGCCGTGGAAAACCTCCTCACGCTGCTGCTGGAAATTTACCGCCCGCGCGTCAAAGGCAAAATCACCCGCCCGCTCTATGAAAGCCGCGTGGTGGGCATTTTTGCGCAGCCAGAAAGCCTGTTCACCACTGCCGCCCAGACGCTGGATTACCAGTTCGGCTTCAAGGTTTCGGAAACCTGGTTTTTCCAGGCGGCCCAGAAAAACCTGGCCGCCCTGCTGCTGGTGCAATTTGCCGTGCTGATGCTTTCCACCACGGTCTTTTTTGTGGATGCGGGCGAACAGGCGCTGCGGGAACATTTTGGCAAAAAGGCCGGCGTTTTCGGCCCGGGAGCGCACTTCAAGCTGCCCTGGCCGGCGGATAAGATTTACCGGTTCCGCACGGAGCAAATTCAGTCCTTCGCCGTGGGCTACACGCCGGATGTTCAGAGCGAAGCAGTCAGCACCGTGCTTTGGACGGTCAGCCACAACAAGGAGGAAAATTTCATCGTAGCCAACCGCGGCCAAGCCACAGCGGGAAGCGCCGGCACCAATGACGCCGCCCGCGCCCAGGCCGTGGGCCTGATCACCGTCAGCATCCCGGTGCAATTCCAAATCACCAACGTCACCCAGTGGGTTTATGAAAACAGCGAGCCGGATGCCCTGCTGCAGGATCTGGCGACGCGGGAAGTGGTCCGCTATTTTGCCGGGGCCGACCTGAACGAAGTTCTCTCGCAAGGCCGCTTGCAGGCGGCGGACACACTGCGGGAGCGCATCCAGCAGGCCGCCATGGCGCGGGCGCTTGGCGCCAAAATCATTTTC
>CAISVF010000310.1 GCA_903888765.1 uncultured Verrucomicrobia subdivision 3 bacterium
CTCTTTGACTGCCCACCGTCCCCCCTCACCATCCCATCCTCCTCAAAGCGCCCGAGGACAGGCGCAATCCCAGAACCTCCGCGTCGTTCATCCGCCCCCGCGCATGCGCCAGCGTCTTGGATTGCGGTGGCCCTCCACCGCTTTTCCCCTGGACCCCAACTGCCCACGGACGACTGCCCACTACCAACTTCTCCCCCATTTCACCATTTCTGCTTTCTAAATTTCTGCTTTTGAGTTTTGGCTGCACCCACCCTTGACTGGATAAACGCGAGCGCAAACAAACCAACCAACAGCGGAAACACGTTCAACTTCTCCTCGGGGGGAGAAGGCAGGGATGAGGGCGAGTGTCAAAACTAACATCGTTTTTCACGGTCGGCATTGAATAGCGGGCCTGCCCGCGTCGTTCATGCCGGAGAGGCGGAGGTTCGCGGTAAATCAAGGGTTTCCCGGGCTCTCCGTGACCAATTTCTCAGTCGCCTTTTAGCAATGTCGAAGAACCAATAAATGTAAAAATCCCTGATTTCTCGTTTTGACCTCCAGAAATTCAGCTTTCACGCTACTTTATCGTGGCATTGGACCGGCTTTGTGATAAACCCTGTTTTATGATTCTAACGCCTGACGAATTGCGCAGTCTGGTGGAACTGACCCATCAATCGCCTCACACCCTGCTTGGCATGCATGCCTTGGGCGATCATTCCGGCCTCGTGGTCCGTGCCTTGTTGCCGGATGCCGCCCGGGTGGAAATCCGGCCGGTCCACGAAAAAGGCCAGCCCTCCTTCGAGTTGCCGCGCCTTCCGCAGACCGATGTCTTTGAGGGGGTCACACGTCAGGCTACCTCCGTTTACGCCTACGATCTCGTGATCACGGATAAGCAAGGCCACGTGCGCTGCACGCGCGATGCCTATTCCTTTTTACCGACTTTGGGCGAGGCGGATTTATACCTGTTTGGCAAGGGCGATGAACGGAAGATCTACGATAAACTTGGCGCGCAGTTGCGTACCATTGACGGCGTGCCCGGCACCAGCTTTGCTGTGTGGGCCCCGAATGCCCAGCGCGTGAGCGTCGTGGGCGATTTCAATCAATGGGATGGCCGCTATCACGCGCTGCGCCTGCTGGGGGTGTCGGGCGTGTGGGAGATCTTTATCCCCGGCGTGGGGCAGGGGGCGCATTACAAATTTGAGATCCGCGACGCGCATGGCCTCGTCAAGCTGAACACCGATCCTTTCGGGTTTTTCTTTGAGGTTGCCCCCAAGCAGGCGGCGATTGTCTGGGAAAATAAAAAGTTCCAATGGACCGACGAGGCCTGGCTGAAACAACGCCGCGAGCGCGACCCGCTCCGGTCGCCGATGAGCGTTTATGAAATGCACGTTGGCTCCTGGCAGAAAAAGACCGCCACGGAATCCTGGAGCTACCGCGAACTGGCTCAGCCGCTGGTTGAATACGTCACGCGCCTCGGCTTCACGCATGTGGAATTCATGCCGGTGGCCGAGCACGCGTTCTACCCGTCCTGGGGCTATCAGGTCACCGGTTTTTATGCGCCGACCAGCCGCTTTGGCACGCCGGAGGATTTTCAGTTTCTCGTCAACGCCTTGCATGGCGCGGGCATTGGCGTGATTGTGGATTGGGTGCCCGCGCATTTTCCGCGTGATGCCTGGGCGCTGGCCAGGTTTGACGGCACCGCCCTCTTTGAGCACGAGGATCCCCGCAAGGGCGCGCATCAGGATTGGGGCACGCTCATCTTCAATTTCGGCCGGTATGAGGTGGTGAATTTCCTGATCGCCAATGCCTTGTTCTGGTGCGAGCGGTTTCATGTGGACGGCCTGCGAGTGGATGCCGTCGCCTCCATGCTGTATCTGGATTATTCGCGCCAGCCGGGCGAGTGGATTCCCAATCAGTACGGCGGGCGCGAGAATCTGGAGGCGATTGAATTCCTGAAAAAATTCAATTACCTGACCCATACCCAATTTCCCGGCGTGATGACCATCGCCGAGGAATCCACCGCCTGGCCGCAGGTGACGCGTCCGCCCTACCTCGGTGGGCTGGGCTTTTCCTTCAAGTGGAACATGGGCTGGATGCACGACACGCTCGGCTATTTCAAGCGCGAGCCGGTGCACCGCCAGTATCATCAGAACGATCTCACCTTTGCGATGCTGTATCATCACAACGAAAATTTCGTCCTGCCGCTCTCCCACGATGAAGTAGTCCACGGCAAA
>CAISVF010000311.1 GCA_903888765.1 uncultured Verrucomicrobia subdivision 3 bacterium
CCTCAGCCCACGCTTAATAATACTTGAGAGGATATTCGCGCGTTGGGGTTGCTATAATTGCATTGAGCTACCTTGGCAACACTTTTGCAATCCTTTCATCGGTCAAAAGGAACCAGGTGAATCTGGGGAGCTTTGACTAGGGCGACCAACTGCGTCCCCTCCTTCAAGCACTGCTCTTCACAAGCAGGTTGCGTCAATAATGTCCGGAACAGAGTTCAGCGCACTCAAAGCGTGCGTCAGCGACAACCGGGTTGAACGCGCAACCCAGAGAACGGTTATTGTTCGCGGATGGCAGAGATTGCGCTCGGACCCCGGTCGGATTCTTTTGACCGAATTGAATTTTGGCCTGAGGCAGGTGTGGCCTGCACTTGCTTGAATCCTTGTCCGGTTCGAGTGGTTGGGTGATCGCAATGTCAGCCAGTTGCCAGCAGATTCCGCAGTTCCTTGGCTTGTTGGGAAAATTTGCCCGGATTGGATTTCTTGAGCTGGGTCAGGTTTTGCAGCTTCCACCGGATGGCCGGCAACTGCGATAGATGCGGGCATTTCATCATTTGCCAATCCGGCTCACCCGCGACCAGCCCCAGCAGGAATTGCCGGTGATTGGGCGTGAGGGCTTCGGGCAATTCCTTTTTGAGCTTTTTGCGGACCCGCTGCAACTCCGCCAGCGTGATGGGATTCTTCGCCATGCCCGCGAACTCATTTTCAAAAGCCGGCGCCATCTCCACCTCCCGCGAAAACAAAACTTCATGTACGGGGCGGTTATGGCCGGCGAGATAGCCGACGAAGCACTCGACCACTTCCGTCGTGAGTCCGCCGCGCGCGTAAAGACCGTTCACATCGAAGAGATCGCGCGGATGCTGGCGGTCCATGGCCGCGACGAGTTTGCTGCCATAAAGTTCCGGCATGGCCAGCACGGGAACGGACAATTCCGTGGTGAATAGCTTCCGCGCCTCCGCCCCCAGTCGGCGGGTTTCCACCGGCATAACCGTGCCGCGAAACACCTGATTGACTTCCACCTTGACCTGATTCCGCCCCCGCCGGATGAACAGTTTGATTTCATCGCCGTCCTTGGTGGCTGAAATTTCTGCTTCCAAGCCAGCCTTGGCCAATCGCTTCCGGGTGGCTTCCAGCCCGGCTGAAATGCTTTTCAATGCCTCGGCTCGCGTCGCTTGGTGGTCGGTATAAACCACGTCAATGTCCACCGACAATCGCGGCATGTCCTCGATAAACAGGTTGATCGCCGTGCCGCCTTTCATGGCGAAATGCGACGTCTCGAAGATGGCTGGCGCACTTTCCAGCAGGAGCCGCACGATCTCGATGTAGGTTTTGTCCATCACGGTTTGAGCACCAGAATCGTTCCGTCTTTAAGCCGGGATGTCCAGCGGCTTTTCCCGGAGCGCTTTTTTTGCGCTTTTTTTATCGCGGCGGCCCAGGGCAGGTTTAATTCCTCGGCCCAACCCACACACAACCGCACCACTTTGACGCGCCGGCAGTGCTTGAGCAGCGTCATCAGCATCTCGGGTCGCAGCGCGCGGGCACCTTCCATGATGTTGCGGGCTTCCTCGATTCCCTGATGCACCCCCACCTCGCTCAGCATTTCCAGCAAAGCCCTTTCCGGTACAGACACCAGTCCTCCGTCGGGAGTTTCCGGCAGCGGCTGCAATCCGAAATTTTTGGGCAGCGTGGCGGAAAACGGGTTTCGCGCCGTGTACCGCGCGGGAAATAGTTTCTGAAACCAGGCCGGCAGACGAGCCTTCCGGTCGCCCCACAACGAAAGCGGCTCGCGCGCCGGCAGATTATGGCGGATGCCGCGCCAGCCCAGCGCTGTTTTGCCACCGGCGTGAAAGCCAGGCACCCGACGCGCCAGGAATTTCAAACAATCTTCCTGACGCAAGGTGTCGTTGGGAAACATGAAAACGCCGCGCCCCAGCCGCACCAGCCAGCCAGACTTCGAATAATGGTGCGCCAGTGCTGACGAAATGCCTAGTTTCGTCAAATCCTGATGATCAAACGGCGTTCCACGCGGGAATGTCGTCTGAAGCCGGTAGTTTAGTTTAGGTCGCTCAGTTAAAGCCACACTTGAACAATAGCTCTGAATTCAAACAAAAGGCAAGGCGATTTAAGTTCCTGCACTCAACGGGTTGAACGCGCAACCCAGAGAACATCTGCGGTGGCAAGGCGCAGCCGCGACACCGCTATCGCCCACGCCAAGGCTTCCCGCAAGCCAGCCCACCATCGCCCGCCGCCACAGCTTCGCATTTCCCAATTTCCGCTTCTCCCTTTTCGCTCCCCCCTGGCACCCTCCTTTCCTTTACAGCGCCCGAGCAGGCGCATTCCAAGACGCTCCGCGCCATCCCAGCGTCCCGCGAACGCGCCAGCGTCTTGGAATGCGGTGGCCCTCCACCGCTTTTCCCTGCCGCACCGGTTAACCGCCCATGCGTTCCCCCCGGAGCGCGCAGCATTTCTCCGCGAGTTAAAAAGCTAAAACCGACAATTTTTTCTGACCGTCGCTAACGTGGCTTTAACTTGAGCCTTGTCACCTCGGCTCCTACCGGTTTTTGAAATTGGCTCGTTTGGCCCGAATTTAACTGGAAATTTAGCTGCGGTTACCCAGCCAGGCGTTTGCTGGAATCAGTCAAAAGCTTGACTTCGGTCAAGGCGCGGCCGACGCGTCTCGGCTAATCTGGCGGCATGAATGAACTACCGGTCATTGATGCGGGTGCCGCAAAAATTCTGTCGCTGGCCGCCGAAACCACCTTTGCCCCGAATGGGATTGTCAGTCGCACCCTCCTGCGCACACCGAATAACCGCATGGTGCTGTTTGGTTTTTCGGAGGGGCAGGAATTAACCGAGCACACCTCCACGCAGAGCGCAGTCATTCAGATTTTGACCGGACAAGCGGAGCTTTCGCTCGCCGGCAAACTCCAGGTGGTCAAAGCCGGCGATTTGATTTACCTGCCGCCGCATTTGCCCCATGCCCTCAAGGCCATCACGCCTTTCTCCATGCTGCTCACGCTGTCAAAAGCCGGGGTGCCGGCAGCGTCGGGCCGTAATGATGAATGAACCAACCATAACCAATCGAAAGCAAAAACATGCAAAATGAAATCCTTCCCGATGCGGATAAAGTCATGGATGTCCGTTCCCTTCCTTGCTCCGTGAAACATGGTCGCATTATCCAGACCTGGCTTCAATTGCCGGTCGGCGATCATTTTATCCTGTGCAATGATCACGATCCGGTGCCGCTGCGCTATCAGTTCGCTGCGCAGTGGCCGAACACGTTTACCTGGGAAAAGCTTGCCAACCTCCCGGGCGAGGCCCGCGTGAAAATTACCAAACTCAAAGCCTTGGCCGAACCGGCGGAGCCG
>CAISVF010000312.1 GCA_903888765.1 uncultured Verrucomicrobia subdivision 3 bacterium
GGGATTGAGGGTGATTCTTGATTCATGACCGGCTTCGTGGCCAATAGTGTGCGGCTGGCGGCTGGCTCGCTGGCACGAGCGTAGCATGTCCTTTCAGCCAAACCAAGTCTGCGAGCGAATAGGACCAGCGCATTTGGCTAAGTGGTTGAGGATTAAAGGAAATTCAAAATGGAATTGTAACCAAGACCCAATAGACGGCGTGCCCGAGCCGCGGTTTTAACCATTGTTTTGTGGTATCGGCAATTGAACGTATCTACCAAGCGCATAAGCCAGTCTTCCCTGGCTGGATAAAACTGCATTATGAAAAAAACAACTTTGGCCGGACCAATCGCATTCTGGCCAGGCGGAATTGTAATCCCACGTTCAGGCAACCCAAACCGTATTGACAACTCCGGCGGAAATTAATGGAGGATGCCTCCTTGAAATACTTGGTCGGGCAACTGACTTCGCCGATGGTGAAACCGTGCCAGAAAATTTGCGCCAGCATTTGATTGTCGAACACAAAATCATTCGAATTGCCGGCCAGGCTGGGCTCCAGGTGTTTCAGTAATTCCCGGGAAAAAGCCCGGTACCCGGTGTGATATTCGGAAAGCTTTGCGCCTAGCAGGAGGTTTTCCGCCGCCGTCAAAACCCGGTTCGCGACATATTTCCAGGCCGGCATGCCGCCTTGCAGGGCGTACCCTCCGAGAATACGGCTGGCCAGCACACACGGATGCAGGCCATTGGCAATAATGGATGCCATCGCCGGGATGAGCTTGGGCGTATACTGATAATCCGGATGCACCATGATGACAATGTCTGCACCGGCTTCCAGCGCCAGGCGGTAGCAGGTCTTCTGGTTACCGCCATAACCCGTGTTTTTTTCATGCGCATGGACCACCACCCCGGGGAGTGCCGACGCTACTTTTACCGTGTCGTCGCGGCTGCGATCGTCCACCAGAATGATTTTATCCACGATGCCCTGCTCGTGGACTTCCGCCACGGTTCGCGCGACGGTCGCCGCCGCATTATAGGCTGGCATCACGACCACAATGGTTTTACCGGAATACATTTATTTAGCGTTTGGAAAACGTTCGCGATGCTGCCGTAACCCGGCGAACGAGGGAAGTGAAATTTTTCCCGCCTCGGGTCATCCTCGCGAATACAACAACCCTGGCAGCCTTGTCTTGGCCGCTTGACCCGGGTTTTAAGGGGCCAGGTCGTCCTCCCGGCATGGCTGGTGCTGACGATACAGTTCCAACAGATGTTCGTTGATTTGCCGCAAGGAGGCCTGGCCGGTTGCGGCGGCCACCGCACAGGCTTTTTGGGCCATTGCAACGGCCTCGTCAAAGCGTCCGGCCTCCGCATAGGCAGCGGCCAGAGTGCCAACCATCATGGTTTCCCGGTAACCGGTTAAAACACACGCTCGCTCCGCCAGCGCCACCGCCCGCGCTCCGTTGCGTAAATTGGCCGCAGCATTGGCGGACAACGTCCAGGCCAGATTATTCAGGGCCTCGGGGGTGTCCGGACAAATACGCAGCGCCGCTTGCAAATGCACTTCGGCATCCGCCATGCGGCCGAGACGCGGCAGCGCGGTAACCAGGCCGATGTGGGCGGCAAAATCATCCGGATACACGGCCAGCCGCGCATTGTAAATTTTCTCCGCTCCCGCCCAATCGCCCGTCTGCCCCAGCAATCGGGCCAGCGAATAAAAAGCCTCCTTCACTGCGGGCTGAAACTGCGTGGCATTCCGGTAGTGCCGGATGGCCTCCGGCCAATCGCCCGCCTGTTCCCGCCCCAACCCCCAGATGTATTCCAGGCGCGGGTTTTCTCCGGTTATCGCCACGCCATGCTGGCACAGGCTGTCCGTGTTTCTCCAGCATTCAAGCTGGATGCGGGTTTGCACAAGGCAGGCTGCCAAAATGGAGATCGCCATGAAAATTGCCGGCCACTTGAGCCATTGCCGGCGTCGGCTTTGTTCCGCCACCCACCAGATCAGGCTGATGACCGGCCCAATCAACGGCAGATAGGTATAACGATCCGCCATCCCCTGCCCGCCCACCTGGACCAATCCGATCACCGGCGCCATGGTGCCCAGATACCAGAACCATCCCAAGAAGAGATACGGCCGAGCGCGCAGTTGCTGGCAGCAGGCTGCCGAAATAAAGGCGAGCAGCGCTGCCGCAAATCCGATGCCCCAGCCCGGCCAGAGCGCCAGAAAACTATGGTCATCAATGGGAAACGGGTAATAGGCCGCCAGTTGGGTCGGCCACAGTGTCCAAAGCAGATATCGCAGATAGCTGGCGATGACATTTTCCAAGCGCAGACCGGGCCCGAGCTGTTGCAGCGAGGGAGTGGCATCAGCGTTGCGCTGTACTAAAAATGTGAGTAGGCAAAAGGCTGCGGTCAGGGCAAAGAAAGGCCATTTCTCCATAATCACCGCCCGATTGCGGATGGACCGTTGTTCCCCCGGGGAACGTGAGCCGGTAGCTGGGTGAGGCCGGAAAGTAGCCAGCCGATTCAGGGGCCATACATCCAGTAATAGCAGCAGAAAAGGCAAGGTGACAACCATCGCCTTGCTGAGCAAGCCTAGGGCAAACAGCATCAGGCTTAGCCCGAAAAACCGGCCGGCTCTTGGCCCCTGTGTCTGCGCTTCCTCTACATAACGCGTATAAGCGCCCAAGGTCAGAATCAGAAAAAACCCGCAAAGTACATCCTTGCGCTCAGAAATCCAGGCCACCGATTCAACGCGCAAGGGATGCCAGGCAAACAGCGCCGCTACCAGCGCACACGGCCAGATTATTTCATCTGGTATGGCAGCCAAACCAGCCGGCGTTTTTTGCCGGCAAACTCCCATCAGTTGAACCAGGACCAAGAATAATAGGGCGGCATTGGCCGCATGCAGCGCCGCATTTATAAGGTGCTCCGCTCCGGGCTGATGGCCGAAACACTGATGCGTCAGAATGAAGGACAGGCTGGTAACGGGGTGCCAATTGGCTGCCACCACACTCGTCACTGCCCAGCGCAAGCTCTGCAGATTCAATCCGCTTTGCACTTCAGGGTTATCCGTGAAAAACGTATCGTCAATGCAGACCACCTCAAAGCCGCCCGCCGGCCAATAAAGCAGAAACGTGATGCCTGCCAGCAGCAGGCTGATGAAAAGGTGACGGCGCATCCGCCAAGATTTAGTTGCAAACTCCGCCGCAAGGCAACCTTTTATGCGCGGACGCCGGTGACCGTTCCCCCCGGCCATGCAATGAATCACGGCAAGCGCTTCCTCGCCACCCTCAGCCAGGCGTGCGCCAAAACCGGATCGCCTGTTCACATGCTTTGCTTGAAGCCCTATCCCCTGCATCCGGTATAGATGCGCATCAACCCAAACTAGACCGAGTCGTCTGGCGCGGTGTGGCGGAGAAACTCGCCGGGTTGGCTCATAAGCGGCTCTTCGAGTGGGAAAACAGGAATTTGCCGTGAGGCGGCGGGGTGGTGGAACCGTTCCGGCATAGCACCAGCCCACGGCGCAGATTCAGTGCCCCGTCGGGAATCTGACCATCGAAGAAACTTTTGGCGTGTCCCATCACGTCCGGCATCCGGTGATCTTTGGCTTGATAATAAAAGCGTTTGATAAATTCGACGCATTGCCACTTCTGGCCAAAATAGTAGCCGTCCGGGCTGTAGTTTTTGCCGTAGCTGCAAAAAAAAGCACGCCGTTGTCATAGATAGAAACCCCGCGATACACATCTATACATAGCGCCATAATATTTTGCGGATTACAAACGGCAGATAGCAGCCAGTTCGGCGTTTGGCTCGGACCACCGGGCAAATTGAGCTTCGACCGCTTCGATCACGTTCGCCAACTTGGGGAAGTAGACATTGTGGAGGCGGTTTCTGCGGGTGCGTTTCCACACCCGTTCAATCGGATTGAGTTCCGGGCTGTAGGGTGGCAGAAAATCCAAGACAAAGCAGCTTGCTTGCGCCGCGCGCCAGTCGGCATGAAGTTTGGCGTGATGA
>CAISVF010000313.1 GCA_903888765.1 uncultured Verrucomicrobia subdivision 3 bacterium
GTCTATGGTTTCCTGCGGATTTTGTTGCCGATATTCCCGGATCAGATCCGGCAGGTGCTCACGCCGCTGCTCTGGCTTGCGGTGGCGACGATTGTGTTGTCTGCCTGCGCCGCCTTTGCCCAGCGTGATCTTAAGCGGATGCTCGCCTATTCTTCGATCAACCATTTGGGCTATTGCCTGCTGGCCATATTTGCGGCCACCAGCGTGGTGACCGGGGTGAATAATTCTGATTTGCAGAAAGCCGCAGCTCTGGATGGTGCCCTGCTACAAATGTTTAACCACGGCCTTACCGCCTCGGCGCTCTTTCTTTTTATTGCCCTTTTGGAGCGGCGCAGTGGCGGTTTGCGCGGTCTGGACGATTTTGGCGGCATTCGCAAAGTGGTTCCCGTATTCACCGGCTTGATGGGCATCGCCCTCTTCTCCTCGCTCGGTTTGCCGGGATTGAATGGCTTTGTGGGCGAATTTCTGATTTTTAAGGGCGTGTTTCCGCTGGCACCGTGGGCGGCGGCAATTTCCACCATCGGTATTCTGGTCACGGCAATTTTCCTGCTCACGCTCATCCAGCGGGTTTTCTGCGGTCCGCTGAATCCGCGCTGGGCCAAGCTGCCCGATCTTACCACCCCGGAGCGATGGCTGGTGCTGCCCAGTATTGCCCTCATGTTCGTGCTGGGTATCTGGCCGCAATTCTTACTGGGCGCGATTGACGCGACCGTTGTGAAACTAGTGCAACAATTGAACTTTTGATCATGCTGGCCTGGACTATTTACATAACGTTTATCGGAGTGCTGGTGCTGATGCTGTTGCCGCGGGATAATGCGCAGCTGGCGCGCGTGGTTGCTCTGCTCACGGCAATTGCCGGCTGTGTGGTGGCGTTTGCTGGTGCCCTGCAGCAGACCAATCCCGGGGCGGTGACCACCATCATCAAGGTTCCGTGGATTTCGGCGATCGGTGCCAATTATTACCTTGCTGCGGATGGTATCAGCCTGACGCTGGTGGTTTTGACCGGTCTGGCCGCCGTCACGGGTATTTTATTTTCCTGGAACATTGAAAAGCGGACCAAGGAATTTTTTGCATTTTATCTCGCGCTCATCGGCGGGGTGTATGGGGTGTTCCTGAGTTTTGATTTGCTGTTGTTGTTTGTCTTTTACGAACTGACCATCATTCCCAAGTATTTTCTGATTGCCCGCTGGGGCAGCACGAACAAGGAATATGGTGCGATGAAACTGGCGATTTATTCCTTCGTCGGCAGCCACTTGGTGCTGATCGGCATGATTGCCGCCTGGGTGGTGGCCTTCCGGCAATTGGGACACGGCTCGCTGGATTTGCTGGAATTGTCCAAAGTTTCTTTTCCCTTGGCCTTTCAGCATTGGGTTTTCCCCCTGGTATTCGTCGGGTTCGCGATTCTAGCAGGCATGTGGCCGTTTCACACCTGGGCGCCAACCGGGCACGTTGCGGCGCCAACTGCAGGTTCCATGCTGCTCGCAGGCGTGGTGATGAAACTCGGAGCCTATGGCTGTCTCCGCGTGGCGATGGTGATGTTTCCCGAGGGCGTGCGGGAATGGCAATGGGCGATTGCCGCGCTGGCCGTGGTCGGCATTGTGTATGGCGCAGGGGTGGCACTGGTGCAACAAGACTTTAAATTCGTCGTGGGCTATTCGAGCGTGAGCCACATGGGCTTCGTGCTGCTCGGACTGGCAACGCTCAACACGATCGGGCTTACCGGTGCCGTGTTGCAGATGTTCTCACACGGGATTATTGCCGGGCTCTTGTTCGGGGTGGTTGGCCGGATGGTTTATGACCGGACGCATACCCGCGACTTCAGTAAATTGGAGCACATGAATGTAGGTAAACTGCTGCCCTTTGCCGGAATCACATTTGTGATCGCCGGCGTCGCCTCTATGGGCCTGCCTGGCTTCAGCGGTTTCGTGGCGGAATTGCAAGTGTTGATGGGCGCATGGACGGCGTTTCCCAAACTTACCGTTCTTTCCGGTGTGGGGGTTGTGGTGGGGGTGGCTTACACCTTGCGCGCAGTGCAAAAAGGATTTTATGCGGACGCCCCGGCAGATGCCTCCACGGAGCACGAACATCCGTTGGAGCCTATTTCGTTTCCGGAAAAGGTCGGGGCTGGGATGCTGATCGGTGCCTCGCTCATCATTGGTTTGTTCCCGGGATTGCTCATGGACTGGATTGAACCCTGTTTTAAGTCGCCGCTGTTTGAACGGCTATTGAAAGGAGGCGCGCTGTGAGTAATCTGCAATATCTTCAGATTCTGCAACTTGCCGCGCCGGAAGCGATCGTGACGCTCACGCTCCTGATTGTGCTGGCTGCCGATTTGACTCTGCTGCGGGGCAAATCCATCGCAACTCGTTTTCATGCGGGCGGATTGATTTCCGTGCTGGGCTGCGTCGCCGCTGCCGCGTTTGCCCTCACGCGCCATGTGACCAGCGATCCGTGCTCCGGATTGCTGATGGTGACTCCGCAGTCTGATTTCGTAAAAGTTGCGCTGCTGGGACTCACGGTGTTTACCGTGATGATATCCACCTCCGGCAAATTTACTGATCATGTGGGGGAATACCTTTCGCTTCTTCTGCTTGGCACGGTGGGCTTGATGTTTCTCGTGAGCACGGAAGATCTGCTGATGATCTTCATTGCCTTGGAATTTGCCAGCTTGTCCCTGTATATTCTGGCGGCGTTTAACAAGCATGATGTCAAATCCAGTGAGGCAGCGCTAAAATATTTCCTTTTTGGCGGCATGTCGGCGGCGTTTTTGCTTTTTGGCTTCAGCCTGCTTTATGGTTTTTCCGGTTCGACGAATCTGGCGGAAATTGCCCGCAGTCTGGCGGGGAAGGGGCTTGATCCGCTACTTCTGATAGCCATCGTAA
>CAISVF010000314.1 GCA_903888765.1 uncultured Verrucomicrobia subdivision 3 bacterium
ACGGATGGTAACGTCTCGGTGTCGCCGGAATAAAATTTGTCCGGCGCGGGCGTGGGATAAAATTGGTTGCGCGCGTTCTGCGCATGAACGGCGACCAAGTGGCGATCATTGGCCTGGTTGAAATTGAAGAGGGACGCCTGCTCGTGATTGCCGTTCAGCAAAAACACCGGAGCGGATTGTGCCACAAGGCCGAGGAACGGACGCTGCAAGGTATAGCGCTCAGCGACAGCTTCAAAACTCACTTCGCGAATCGGCGCGACGCTGAAATCGTCGCCCATGCAGATATAAAAATCCGGTTTGCCCTGGGCGGCGTTTAACAAGGTGCGGGCGTAAAGGTTCGGCTCGCTCATCTGCGGACGTTCGGGATGCGAGTCGCCTTGGATCGCAAAAGTGAAGGTGCTGCCAGCAGCGCGCTGCGTGTGAAATCGGGCTTCCGGTCGCGCGATGAAACTCCTTTCGCCCGGCTTGCGAAATTGCAGCCGGTAGAAATATTGCGTGTTTGGCTGAAGATTTTCTAACGCAGCTTCGACTGGCTTGGTCGCCGCAAATTGCATCAGCTCCGTTTTATTCGAGTAAGTTCCCGCAGTCGTCCCGTATTCAAAAAAACCTTCGATATTTTCTTTTGCGACCGTGCTGACCGTGACCGACTTGTCCGTGACGCGACCAAGCACAAGCGATAGCCAACTGAATGCTGCGAGTTCCGGCGGCAGCACATAATCCTGCGCGCCCCGTCGTCCGCGACCACCGCCTCCACCTTGTCCGCCTTTCTTGCGGCGTGGCGGCTGATTGTTGTCCTGCCCAAAGGTCGGCAACGAGAACCACGCCAGCGTCGAGCTGAGCAGGCCGAGGAATTTTCTGCGGGTTGTCATGATTTTCAGTTTTGTGACGACTGCGGTTGAGTGTGGTTGTTGCGTTTGCCCTTGCCGGCCGGTCCATACTTGGCGCCTTTAGAATTAGGAACGACGCGATAATCGGTGGGTGGTAGCAGCTCCGGGACTTCCGGCTCGCCGCGGTGGACTTCGACGAGGCTGAAGATGTCATCCTTGTCATCCGTGTTCACGAGAGTGAGGTCGGAGCCCCTGGTGCCGCCGTGTTGGAACACGGCGTCTCGCAAGGTGACAACCTCATGGTGCCATTGCTTGTCACCTTTTCCGGTCACCGTCAGCCCCGTTTTCATGCTCGAAGCACCGGCGTCGTAATCGAGCTTCCAAGTGGAGCCTGCCGTCTTGTCATACCAGACGACCGTCACCGTCATGACCTTCGGCTCGTTGCTTGGAGAGAAGCCGTCGTGCAGTTTGAAATACATGGCGGCCTTGCCGGAGGCGTGCTCAAAGCCGCGCGCAAACCGGGAATAAATGGAGGAAGTCGGGGTGATCGGACCGCCAATGCGCCAGAGGGGAATGGACGTGGCATCGGCCTCAATCTGGTAGAGGAATCGGCCATAGTTGTCCGGCCAGATCTGCCAACCAACGTCATTGAATCCGGCTTGATTGCCCCGTTGACCGACCTGGCCCAGTTTGAGGGCTTCCTTGTCTTCGATCGCCGCGCCATACCTGGCGTAGGCGGCAACAATTTTTTTCATCCGCTCGACGTTTTTGTGGGAAGCATTCCCATACGTCGCCTCCGGATAGGCCTTGGTATCCGCGGCATCCAAGCCCTTGTGCAAGGCGCAGAACGCATCCGTGGCGGTCGCCGGATAAATCTGTTCAGCATACTTGTCGAAGAAGTAGAACGAGTAGTCGAAACCTTGCTCCCTGGCAGCCTCCATGGCCGCCCCGGTAACGTCCCAAATACTCAGACCGTAATTCAGGGCATTGATCGCCCCCCAGTAGAAATTAAGCGGGAGGTTGCGCTGATACAACGGCCTTGTCCAAGTCTGGTCCATTTCTGACATGGCAAACATCGGGACTCCTTTGGGATCGACCAATTGGTTGTGTTGGCTGTCATACGCGGAATGCTCTCCAACCAAATGATGTCCGCGCGCGTAGGCGCCTCCTTTTGTGCCGTAGCCTCCGGGGATGTTGTTTTTCACCCAATTCGCAGCCTCGCTGGGCCCCGCCTCCCTGGCCTTCTGCTTCCCTTCCCCTGCTTCATCGGTGCCTTTCTCGCCGAGGGCGTTGAATTCGAGCGAGATTTTCGGTTCGACCTGGTCGAAGAGCTTCGCATACAAGGCGAACGTCTCAATGCGAAAGTCGTCCCATGCCTTGGAACTCTTGGGCAGGTTGTATCTTTTATCGCGCGGTTCGCCTTTGTAGGGAACTTCATCACCCGTGC
>CAISVF010000315.1 GCA_903888765.1 uncultured Verrucomicrobia subdivision 3 bacterium
GGGGCAGTTTAGGCTGGACACAGCCCGAACTGCCCCGTTTGATTTTGTCATGGCAAACCATTATACTGACCGCCGCGTGGTCGTCACCGGCTTGGGCGTCGTTACTCCGCTCGGGCACGACCTGGACACCTTCTGGCAAAATCTTGTCACCGGCCAATGCGGCATTGACAAAATCACTGCATTCGATGCCGCCGCCTTCGCCACGCAGATTGCCGGCGAGGTGAAAAATTTTGACCCGGTCGCCGCCTTTCCGTCGCCCAAGGACGTCCGCCGCACGGATCGCTACTCCCAGTTTGGCGTCTATGCTGCCTGGAGCGCCCTGAAAAATTCCGGGCTGGAGCTCGACAAAGAGAATCCCGATGAAATGGGGGCGTTCATTGGCTCCGGCATCGGCGGGTTGCAGACGACGAGCGAGCAAATGAAAATCCTCACGGAGCGCGGTCCCGGCCGGCTTTCGCCGTTCATGATTCCCATGTTGATTTCCAACATGGCATCCGGACTGGTCTCGATGTATTTCAATTTGCGCGGGCCCAATTTTGCCACCTGTTCCGCCTGCGCCACCGCCAACCATGCGATCGGCGAGGCCTGGCGCACCATCAAAATGGGGGATGCCCAGGTGATGTTTGCCGGTGGGGCCGAGGCCGCCATTGTGCCCATCGGCATTGGTGGCTTTTGCGCCATGCGCGCCATGAGCACGCGCAACGATGATCCTCAGCACGCTTCCCGCCCCTTTGATAAAGATCGCGACGGGTTCGTCATGGGTGAAGGCGCCGGGGTGCTGGTGCTGGAAGAATTGGAGCATGCCAAAAAACGCGGTGCCCGGATTTATTGCGAGATTGCCGGCTACGGCAACACCGCTGACGCGCATCATCTCACATCGCCGTCTCCCGGCGGTGAAGGCGCCGCCCGCTGTATGAAGATGGCGTTGCGGTCCGGCGGCCTGAACCTTACGGACATCGCGTATATCAATGCCCATGGCACCTCTACGCCGCAAGGGGATATTTGCGAAACCCAGGCGATAAAAACCGTCTTCGGCGATTATGCGCGAAAACTCGTGGTGAGTTCCACCAAAGGTGCAACCGGCCACATGCTGGGTGCCGCTGGGGCGGTGGAAATGACCGCTTGCGCCCTCGCCATTCAGCACAGCATGGTTCCGCCCACCATCAATCTCCAAAATACCGATCCGGAATGTGATCTGGATTACGTGGCCAACACCGCGCGGGAAATGAAGGTGGATGCCATAGTTAATAATTCTTTTGGTTTTGGTGGCCACAATTCCACGATTGCAGCGAAGAAATTCAACGGTTGAAATTTCCATGAAATGGGATGCCGGCCTCGGTCGTTGGCCACAGGACTGTTGAGATACTGGAAGCGGCGTGGTGCCGAGTGACCTGAAAAGTGGCGGCAAGTCAGTTTCGGTGAAGGTCGTTGCTAAATTGCGATTGGAATACCCCGGCGCAGTTTACCTCCACCTTCTCTTGCGGCTACGGTGGGGCAAGCGTGACAATTCACGGAATCCCATTGCGGAGCGCGGAGCATTGCTCTCAAGTGCCGATGACTTGATTGGGTGATTTCCCCCAAGGCTGACGGATGCCTGCCCTTACCGGGGTGCCGCTGGCACAAACGATTCAGGCCAGAAAAATCAGTCCGGCGCACGGACCGGAAATCGTACCGGAAATGGTCCGATTTTGTTTGGTCCTTCCCGACCTGAATGACGACTTCACTTATGCCAAAGCCTGTCGGACTGGTCGCCGAGTGCCCAGACCCATTCGCTGTTTTTATTCGGTGTTCATTCTGGTCTTAATATGATTTAATTAGACTGTGAACATCACGAATTTGAACCCGGATACCGACATCGGAGCCAGCGCCTGGCTGGTGGAGTTGGACGAACACCGCATTTTGCTCGATGCCGGCATGCATCCCAAACGCGAGGGCCGCGATGCCTTGCCACGCTTCGGCAAGGCGGGCACGCATGACGTGGATGCCATTGCCATTTCGCATTGCCACCATGACCACGTTGGCGCATTGCCGATGGCGGTGAAACAGTATCCCAAGGCGCATGTGCTGATGACGGAGCTGAGCTACCTGCTTTCGGAGCGCGTGCTCCACAATTCGGTGAATGTCATGACCCGCCAGCGTGATGAACTGGGGATCAAGGAATATCCCCTTTATACCCACGACGAGTTGGATGACATGGCCGCGCAGTTTCAAGGGTTCAAATACAACCGTGAAGTGGAGTGGGCGGCGCATCACAAGGCGCGCGCGGGCTTGCCGTCCCCGACCCTGGAATTTTTTGACGCCGGCCACACGCTGGGATCGGCGGGGGTTTTATTGCGCGGCAAAAAAGAAACGTTGTTTTATACCGGCGACGTGTGTTTTCACGACCAGACCTTGTTGAAAAGCGCGCGGTTCGAGGATGTGAAAGCCGATGTGCTCATCATGGAAACCACCCGGGGCAATCGCGCTGTGCCCAAGGATTTTACCCGGGAACAGGAAATGGACCGGCTGGTGGCGGCCATTCACGATGGCCAGAAAAAGAAAGGCTGCGTGATGATTCCCTCGTTCGCCCTCGGGCGCACTCAGGAAATTCTGGCCACGCTTGCGCTCCTCATGCGCGAGGGAAAATTAAAAAAACAGCCGATTTACATCGGCGGGTTGGGCCGGGTTTTTACGGAGATCTACGATATTGAATCCCACCGCACCCACCGCCAGCACACGAATCTGAAGTTGAACGAGGCTTTGCAATTGATTGTGCTCGAAAAAGGCCAGGCGGATAGCATGAAGCTGAGCGGCGGAAAAATCTTTGTGATCACCGCTGGCATGATGAGCGAGAATACCGCCGCGCACGACTTGGCCAAGCGCATGATAGGGGATGAGCGGCAGAGCATCTTTTTTGTAGGCTATGCTGATCCGGATTCCCCGGCCGGCCGGCTCAAGGCGGCCAAGCCGGGCGAAACCTTCGTATTCAGCCCCAGCGCCGGTCGGGTGACCAAGGCCTGTGACGTCCAGGATTTTGACCTGACCGCCCATGCCAATCGGGAGGATCTGCTGGAGTTTGTCGGTCAGGTGTCGCCCCGGGCCATTCTCTTGGGCCACGGCGATGACGCGGCGCGTCTCTGGTTTGAGGAGCAGATCCACCTTCGCTGGCCGAAGATCAAGGTTTTCCAGCCTCAGCCGGCGAAGTTGCTGGAGGTGTGAAATGAAATGACGCTAGCCCGGCGAGGCAGTAATTTTATCGGATGATGCTTCGTGGCGGGGTTGTAGCCCTGCGATTTTCGCCAAAAAAAAAGATTGTCAAACCGCCTGTATTTCCTTAGTTTTGAATCAATGGCACCTTGTGGTGCTAGGGACGAACCAATTTCGTCCCACTTATCACAGGTAAACAAACAAAAAACAACAAAACACATCGGAGGAAC
This sequence comes from uncultured Verrucomicrobia subdivision 3 bacterium, assembly GCA_903888765.1. Taxonomy (GTDB): domain Bacteria; phylum Verrucomicrobiota; class Verrucomicrobiia; order Limisphaerales; family UBA11358; genus UBA11358. The sequence goes on from CAISVF010000315.1 coordinate 3,417, forward strand.
AGATGAAGTTTAATCAATGGACATTAGGACTCGCCGCCGTCGGAGCCGTCAGCATGGCTTCCGCCGTCCGCGCAGATGAAGCGAAACTCAGCCAGTTGAACACGGCTGTCGCAAACACCGTCATCAGCGGCTACGTTGATGTCGCGGCCCAATACAATCCGGGGAATCCCTCGACGAAAACCACCGCTGGACTGCTTGGTGGCAAAGTTGACAGCATTAACGTCAACAACGTTACGATCAGCTTGGACAAAGCCTTGGATGAATCTCCTTGGGCGTCTGGCTATCATGTTGATTTGAACTGGGGTACCGATGCCATCGCAGGTGCCGGTGCGGGTTCTCCTCTCCGTCA
>CAISVF010000316.1 GCA_903888765.1 uncultured Verrucomicrobia subdivision 3 bacterium
GCTGGCCTCGTTTCTCCTTGTCCTGCTCCTTAAATGGGCGTTAATTGGCCGTTACCGCCCCGGCGCGCAGGCAATGTGGACGATGTTTGTCTGGCTCAGCGAAGCCGTCACGAACTTATATGAATCCCTGGCCGTGCCTAACTTGTTGAATTTTCTACGCGGAACACCGATGTTGCCTTGGGCGCTGCGATTGCTAGGCACCCGCATCGGCAAGGGCGCTTATTTGAATACCACCGACCTGACGGAATTTGATTGCGTGCGCATCGGCGACGAAGCGGAGTTGAATGCCTGGTGCGGACCACAAACGCATCTGTTTGAAGATCGGGTGATGAAAATCGGCATGGTTGAAATCGGTGCCCGCACCACGGTCGGTTCGCGGGGAACGATTCTGTATGATACGCAGGTGGGTGACGGCGTGCATTTGGGTCCCCTCACCTTGGTTGCCAAAGGGGAACGCCTGCCGGCGGGAACACGTTGGGAAGGCTCTCCGGCCAAACCAGTTCATGCGGAATAAGTTATCTACGCCCTTGGCACAAGCCGCCCGGCGAACGGAAACCATCCAAAACCGACAATTGGCCCGGCACATGGGCGGCAAGTGTCCCCCTGTTCACTTTACGCTCTGAATCCGCCAGCCAGCCTCGCTCCGATGCAAGGTGAAGGTGTGAAATCCGGATGCAGCATCACCGGCGGACCATTTGCCCACCGCAACCAACGCCCCGTTTTCGGGGTCCAGCATGTCCACGCTTAGGATCACGGCCAGCCGGCCGGTATCCTTGTCCAGCGGGGACTGACCAGGTCGAACCGAAATATGCCACAATGGCTTTAGGGGCGGCTGATGAGCGGGGAATTGTCGCATCAGAATAGTGGTGGTGGGCGGATCGACCTGCAGGAAAATAGCCGAATAAACGGGATCATCGCCAATGGGGCGATCCAGAAGCCAGCTAAACACCTCGATTTCAACCTCCTGGCGTTCGGAGTCAGAGAGGGTGGGTTTGACCGGAGGAGCGATGATGTCCTTTTTCTGCAACGCCGACACTGCGCCGTCGTCGCTGAGAGGAATGTTTTCCGGAGTGGCGCACCCGGTCAACAAAGTCAGAACAATCAGGGCAAAAAGAGTTACGGTTCTCATCCTACAAACGGCAGCATCCAGAATCAGACACGAAATGCAAGCCGATGTTTTAAAGTCTCGGGTTTGCCCGAGGCAGCACATGGCTCACCGGGCTGAGACTTATTGTGAGACTTATTGTGTGGCCAGTCCCATTTTGGTGATATCCAATTGACGCAGGGTATCCATGACATCCACCATGACCTGGTAATCCACCTCATCTTCGCCCTTCACCACCACACCCAAATCCGGATTATCCGCCTTGAGTTGTTGCAGCCGGGCTTTCAACTCCGGCAGGCTGACCACGACATCATTCAAGGAAATCGTGCCCGTTCCATTAACCTCAATCCGCGTGGGCTTGGGTTTGGGCCGGTTGTCAGCCGGCGGCGGCTTCCCCGATGGCAAATTGATTTCCAGATTATTCACCAGTTGTGGCGTCGTAATAATGAAGATCACCAGCAGCACAAACACCAAATCCAAAAGCGGCGTGATATTCAGTTCGGTCATTGTCCCATGACCACGGTGGCTGGTTTTTTTTAAGCTCATGGGGTAATTACCGGTTCCGTTTGTTCCTGCACATCAAAGCGAATGGTCACCACCGGCGGAAAGTTCGGCGGCGGCGGGCGGTTGATGTTCGACACCACCTTGAACACGTCCTTCACCGTCTGATCC
>CAISVF010000317.1 GCA_903888765.1 uncultured Verrucomicrobia subdivision 3 bacterium
CTCCGCTACGCTCCGGCCTCCTCAAGGACTGGGCGTGGGGATGATCTTCCGTGTCTTGTGGCCCACGAACCATTCCTGGTTTGCTAACTACAGATTCCCTCCTGGTTTGCTCGCCCCGCGACATCGTCGAGGAAAACCTCCCTAAAGCCTAATGGGAGATTTATGAGTTGATGTAGTTGTTGCCGGCTTGATAGATCAATATCGTATCGATGGCTCCCCATAGCAGTGCGCCAAAGGCGGAACAGATTAACCCCAGAATGCGCTGCGGTTTGGCCGGGTTCCAGTATCGTTGTTCTTCTCGCCGGGCGACGTAGGAGAACCACAAGCCAGCCAGCGCAAACGGCACGCCGATGAGCGGCAGCAGACCTAAGATCCCAAAAATCAGGCAGCGCAGGGATGCCTTCATCATTTTCAGTTTCTGGCTGGCCGGGTGATCGGTTTTCATTTGGCTTCCGATTGGGAAATTCCAGCCGTCCCATGGTTGGTGCTGTTTAGCCGCTTTATTTGCTGTTGTTCCATAAATTTTACCTCTCGATGCAAATGGAACAGGGCGCGGCTTTCGGCCATTACCAGAATCATCATGATGGCCAACAGGGCCACGAAAATCACGGAAACCGATCCGTTTTTGCCCATGGCGGACGCGGGATGAGCCTTTGTTGAATGAGGTCGTATAATCATGGCAGGTGCTGGGCGGCTTCAAAGGTGAACATTAGTGGGAAATGCGCTTCTTTCCGGCGCGGCGTCAATTCCAGTTCCCAGCGCCATGCGATTGCGCTCGCCCGGGGTTCGGTTATGAAGGTGGAAGTGTGGATCTTTTCCAGCAGCAGTCGGGAAACCTGTACTGGCTGCTGTTCGCGCCTCAGTTCGCCACCGGTCTGGCGGTAATAGATCTCTTTTTCTCCAATCGGAATCCGCATGGTCTCGCCGGCGGGCGTGGTCTCGACGGTGATTTTCCCGGTGGCGCCGCGCACGTCCGCGCGCCAGCGTTCGCCGGCGCGCAAAGTGGATTCGACCTCGTTGGCGGTGAATACCACGGCGCGCGTGTGGTCCCAACAGAAATAAAACACAGCCGTGCCAATGCCCACGAGAATGCCGAAAACGGCGATGTAAACCAGGCATTCGATCAACGATACGCCGCGGCAACGGCAGGCGGCGCTATGGCGTGGCTGGAGTTTCATGGCAAAGTGGCTTCGCGGATGACCGGGCTGAGGCCGCATTTTTCCTTTGGCAGCCAGGCGAGTTGCAGGTGCTTACCGGTCCTGGTGAATTGCCACTGTGCGGCGGGCAATTTGGCGGCGGCTGGGGAATTTACGGTGAGCAATTTCTGGCCGTCGGGAAGATCTTTTGCGGCACCGGCGACGAGGATTTCCATTTCGCCATCCACAATTTCAACAATGACGGCGTGATAATATTCATTCCGCAGCAATTGCCGTTCGCGCGAGAAAGAGTAGCCCAGCGGGATGATGGCAATCCCGAGAATCGCCATCCCCACCAGAAGGTCAATTTGCAGAAAGCCTTTACGGGGGCGGCAACCGGATGAGAATGAGGTTTTCATGTCGTGGCCAAAACGCCTTTTAAAATCATGACCAGCAGGCCAAACATGGCGGTGGCGATGAGACCAACGACCAGGCCGTTCAATATTATCAGGCCACTGGTGATAAGGTGGGTGGCGGTCTCCTCCTGTTGAAACGCGCGGGCATCCAGCGCTTCATGCCAGCCGCGCAGCGCGGACAAAAAGCCGCCCCGCGCGTGGATGGCGTTGGCCAGCCTCCAGTGGAATTCGCCGGTATCATCGAAAGCGCGAATAGCTTGATTCAATTTAGCGCCGCTGGCCAGCGTCGTGATGACCCGTCGGGCACGCTGGCGGCAGATTTCGTTTGCCGTGGATTGGCCAGCTAGCCTCACAGCCTCCGCTTCCGGCACGCCTCCGTCGAGCAGGACCGCCAACATGGCCGAAAACGCGCGGAGTAGTTTTTTTTGTTTCCACGGCACCCGCCAGCTAATCCAGTCAACGACCGGCACGTCCCGGAATTGAAACCACCGGACGAAGCCGGGGCCGCCGACATAAACCAGTGCCAGCGCTAGCAAGGCGAGGAATAGTACGGCTTCCAGGCCAATCAAAATATGCGAATCGTTCAACGCAAACACAAAGGTGGAAATGGGCCATAGCGGCCGCCCCATGCCGGCGGCTACTTCCTTGAATTTGGGGATGACAAAAATGGTCAGCAGTGAAATCAGCCAGATGGCTATGGGGGCAAACAACAAAAGGATGGCAACCATGTAATGCATCGTGGTGCGAACGGTGTCGGGCGCAACGCGCAAAACTTCGCGGCAGGCGGGCAGCACTTTTTTGAGATCACCTAGTTTTTCGCCGGCTTGGAGCATGGCGTTGACTTGCGGCGGCAGGAAGGAGGGCGTTTTTTCCAGAGCCTCACCGAGCCGGGCACCTTCTTCGAGATGCGCGGCCACCATATAAAGCCGCACGCCCATCGCTCGGTCGTGCCCAGCCGCTGCGGAAAGGATGGCGGGTTCCACCGGTTCGCCGCGAGCCAGCAGCGTTTCCAGCAGGTCGAGAAAAAAACGGGCGCGGTCGCGCCGCTGCATCGGCAGGGACAGCAGAAAATGCAGCAGCATCGAAAACGCGAGGCCCGGCAACAGGATCAGGAGGGCGTACCAAAGAAAACCGAGCAAAAATGGCAACCAGTCGCTCATGGAATTATTTCATCGGGCCGATGGTTAATTGCCGCTCAAATTGCTGATCATGGCAATCATGGGCAGAAACATGCTCAATACCAGAAATGCCTGGGAGATCACGACGGCACCGAGAAAGAGTGAGGCGATGGGCAGCACCGAAAATAAGGCGACTTCCGTGCGGTAAATCGCCCGCGAATGGTAAATTTCGGCCGCGCGCTGAAAGCCGGCGGCGAGGTTTTCTCCCGCTCCTGAGACGATCCACACAAACATCGGCGGAATCATGGTGTTGCCGGCGGCAACTTCGGAAAATTTTGCAGTTCCGGCGGCGAGTTTTATTTCCCAGCGCCGCATATCGGCCGCTACCGCAGGGCTGTTTTCCAGTTCCTTGGCGAGGCCCACGGCTTCGGGCAGATTAACGCCATTTTTCAGCAGCAGGTTGAGCGAGGCTGCGACACGGGCGATGGTGGCTTCCTTGAAGGCGGGGAGCCGCCACAATATTTTGCCGCGCATGGCTGGCAGGAAAACCACGCTGAGCATGAATCCAAAAAGCAGGCCCAGCGCTACGGGGAAAATCCAGATGCTTTGCAGCGTTTCAAAGGCGAAAATGGTGGCTCCCGGCATCATGATTCCCATGCCGGCGAACATGTCCTTGAAAGATGGCCCGATGACACAGTTCCACATGAATGCCAGCAGCAGGGAGATCAGGAAAGCCACAAACATGACGATGAGCGGATAGGTCATCATGCTTTTGAGACGGGTCCAGATTTGATTCTGGCGCTGAAAATAGTCCGCCAGCATTGTAAGTGAGCCGGGCAGATCGCCACTTTTGACGCCGACCAGAATCATCTTTTTATAAAGCTCCGGAAATTCTCGGGGCGCTAGGGCAGCGCCCATGGGTGTGCCTCTGGCAAGATCGACTTCGAGCGTTTGCAGGTTGTCGCGTAGGGCTCCGGCGCGCATTTCCTGGCAAAGCCGCCGGAGCGCTCCCTCCAAGGGAATACCATCGCGCAGCATGGCGGCGAGTTGCTCGTTAAAAAAGGCAAATTCGTCGTGTTTCATAAGCCGAATACCCGTTTGAACTCCCGTTCATTTGTCACTCCCTGATTCACCAGGGACTGCGCTTCAGCAGCCAGCATCTGTTTGGGCGCCAGCGCGGATAGTTCGCCGCGGCGGATTTGGGCGCGCAAGCTGTCGTCTAACCGGAGCCATTCGATTAGCGGCACTCGGCCATTGAAACCGGTATGCAGGCAATCTTTGCAGCCTGTCCCGTCGCACGCCGTGCAAACTTTGCGGATCAGTCGCTGGTTCAAAACCAGTTCCACTGCGCTGGCCACGGCGGAATGATCCGGACACATTGACAGCAGTCGTTCGAAGACACCTTTGCAGGATCCGGCGTGCAGGGTTGAAATGACCAGGTGCCCGGTGAGCCCGGCCCGTACGGCCAGTTGTGCGGTGGCTTCGTCGCGGATTTCGCCGAGAATTAGCACCTGCGGGTCTTGCCGCAGCAGATGGCGAGCGGCGCGGGTAAAATCCAATCCGATAGCCTCGTTGATTTCCGTTTGCATGGTGCCGGGAATAATCTGCTCGACCGGGTCCTCCACGGTAATGATGTGACGCCCGCCGGTTTTGGCCAAATGCCGGAGACAGGCATAAATCGTGGTGGTCTTACCGCTGCCGGCCGGGCCGGTGAGCAGCAGCAGGCCGGTGGTCTGGCGGAGAAAGTTTTCCATTTCCGTTCTTGCGCCGGGCGCCAGCGACAACTCTTCCAGGGATTGTGCGGTGGCCTGATTAAACAGCCGGAGCACAATTTTTTCGCCAGTCACCGTCGGGTAGGTGGCCACGCGGATGTCGTGGTGGCATTTCAATTCCTCGTGCGCAATCCGTCCGTCCTGTGGCAAGGTTTCCTGATACGTTTTTAACCGGGCAAGAAATTTAATGCGACCAAAGACCCGCTCAGCAACTTCGGTAGGAAGTTCCGCTCCCGCAGTGATGACCCCATCGAGCCGGAAGGATACCTCGGCGGACTTCCCACGCGATTGCAAATGAATATCGCTTGCTCCGGCGTGTTCCGCTTGCTGAACCAATTGCTCCAGGATCGCGGGAGCGCTCTTGGGAGTCAGGTCATTGGCCAAAGCATTATGAGCCGTCGTCATGAGTATTATGCGTTGTTAGCAATTGGACCGGGCAAGGCCCGGTTCCTCACGCACAAGTTGAAACTGGCTAGAGACTTGCGTACGAGACCTTAAAAGAGACCTTAAAAATAATCCGGTTCATTGCCCGGCTTCCACTTAATGTTGCACCCCATGCTGGGTTTTTGCTGATCGGTAACCTGTCTGCCTGCAAGCACCGCGTCGAGGGCCGCTCGCAAATCCCCGCCGGTCACCGGAATCCCGTTGCCGGGCCGGCTGGCATCAAACTGGCCGCGATAAACCAGCTGGCGGGTTTTATCAAATAGATAGAAATCCGGGGTGCAAGCGGCGCGGTAATGTTTGGCAACCAACTGGTGTTCATCGTAAAGATACGGAAAGACGTACCCGGCGGATTTCACTTCCGCTTCCATTTTTGCCGGACTGTCGGCGGGATACTTGCTTGCATCATTGGCATTAATGCCGACCACGCCGACCCCCAGCTTTATATATTCACGAGCGAAGCGGGCGATTCCGGAGCGCAGGTGTACCACATAAGGGCAGTGGTTGCAGAGGAACATCACAACGATGGCGGATTGGCTCTGGAAATCGGCTAGCGAAACGACCTTCCCGTTGGTATCCGGCAGTTGAAAATCGGGAGCTGTTGTTCTGAGCGCCAGCATGGTGGATGGGGTGAGAGCCATGCTGAAAATCTATGTGGATTTACCCCGGTTTGAAATCGAAAAATCAGCGCCGTCATTATTTTCATGGCAGGTGCTTCCAGTTGCACGATAACTTTTCGGGGCGGCGAAAACAGCGGTATCGTCTGACAATTTCAACTTTGATCCGTCGCGCTGGCTTGCTAAGTTGATCTCATGGCAACCAAGCCGTCAGAAAGTTCCCGTTCCAAACACGGTTTAAACGATGTCATTGGCATCGGGCTGTTGGCGTTGGCATTGTTGTTGTTCGTCTCCCAATGGTCGTTTGATCGCTATGACCTCGCGTTTTTCCGGCACCCGCATAACGAACCCTTGCATAACTGGGCCTATCAAATCGGCGCACATCTGGCCTGGTTTACTTTTCTCCTGTTGGGGGTCTCGGCATATTTACTGCCGCTTTTTTGCGTAGTGTTTGGCGTGGCCAATTTTCTGGACCGGCTTCATTTCCTGCGGGAGCGTCCGATCTGGTCTTTGCTCTGGACCACCGTGCTTTTCATTGCCATCAGCGGGCTGGCTTATCTCGTTGATGATGGCGGGCGGCATGGCAAATATCACGATGTTATCGGCGCTCAAAGTTTGGGTGGCTGGCTCGGGTATTTGACCTACGGTCAGTCCCGGCATTATGAATACGGATTCTGTCTGCTGGGCGTAATTGGCGCGGCCATTATTTATGCGGCACTGGGGTTGATCAGCGTCTTATTTTTGACGAATTTCCAGCTCGGTTATTGGCTGGGGGGACGGTTGGGCCGGGATGCGGAGGCAGATGCTTTTAAATCTGCGGATGAAATTGCCCTGGAAAAGAGGGCGCGTGAATTGGAAAAGCAAAAGCGCAAATTGGAAGAGCAGGTTGGTTTGGCCGGAAAAGCGGAGAAACCGGTCAGCCCTACGGCTGGCCTGGGGGCTGACGGATTGCCAGTGCCGGAACCTACCGTGCGTGATTTAAGTGTGCCGCAGGCCAAAGGCCCCCGCTTTCGCAAATCCACTTCGCCGGAACCTCAAAAATCGCCGGAGCCGGAACCGATTCCTGCCGAGGTGGAGATCATTCCTGCCGAGGTGGTTCGTGCTGCCACCGCGGCGGATATTCTGGGCCGGAAACCTGAAGCGCCGGGAAAGCCCGCCGAGGTTAAAGTGGAAAAAGCGGAGCCCGCCAAGCCGGCTGACCCGCTGCCGGATCCTGTGGTTATTATCGCGGATGGCTCTGTCCCGGCGTCACGACCCAAACCTTTGCCCAAGAAGCCCAAACCCATGGCTGTGGCGTCCGTGCCGATGATTGACAAGTACCAGTTGCCGCCCATGGATTTTCTCCAGCATCCGGATATGACGGTGAAGCCCACGGAATCCAAGGAGGAACTGATGGCTAATGCGCGGCTCATGCAGCAGACGCTTGCGCAGTTTGATATAGAGGTGTCGCTTGGTGACATTACCAAAGGCCCGACGATCACCCGTTACGAGTTGCACCCTGCCCCTGGCGTAAAGCTGGAGAAGATTCAGAACCTGGGCAACAATCTCGCCGCCGCGCTCAAAGCTGAGCGTATCCATATCCTTGCGCCGGTCCCCGGAAAAAGTTCGGTGGGCGTCGAAGTGCCAAACCTCATCAAGACCAAGGTCATCATGCGCGACCTCTTTGAATCGGATGAATGGCGCAATACCAAGGCGCGCATTCCGATCGCCTTGGGCAAGGATGTCTATGGGCATCCGATCATCGCCGACCTTGCGGAAATGCCTCACTGCCTTATCGCCGGCAGCACGGGTTCGGGCAAATCCGTCTGCATTAATTCCATCATCGCTTCGCTGCTTTACCGGTTCTCGCCGGATCAAATGCGGTTCGTGATGATTGACCCCAAGGTGGTTGAACTTCAGCAGTACAACGCGCTGCCACATCTGGTGGTTCCGGTTGTCACGGATCCGAAGAAAGTTTTGCTCGCGCTGCGCTGGGTGGTGAACGAGATGGAAAAACGCTACCAGATTTTCGCGCGCGTCGGCGTGCGCAATGTGAAATCGTTCAACGAACGGCCCAACAAGAAACTGGTGCCGCAGGAGCCCGAACTCCCGCTGCTCGTCAAAAAGGAAAAAGTTGAGGCGGGGGCGGACGGCTTTGCCGTTGAGGTGGATGAGCAGATCGTGGTCCCGCGCGACGAGGATATTGTCATCCCGGAAAAGCTTTCCTACATTGTCGTGATCATCGACGAATTGGCTGACCTTATGCTGGTTGCTCCCGCCGATGTGGAAATGGCCATCGCGCGCATCACGCAAATGGCGCGGGCGGCGGGCATTCATTGCATCGTTGCCACGCAGCGGCCATCGGTGGACGTCATTACTGGCGTCATCAAGGCCAACATCCCCGCGCGCATTGCCTTTCAGGTCGCGAGCCGGGTGGATTCGCGGACGATTCTCGATGCAATGGGCGCGGACAAATTGCTCGGCAAGGGCGACATGCTGTACCTGCCGCCCGGCTCTGCCAACCTGAAACGCGCCCAGGGCGCGCTTATCACCGACAAGGAACTTGAGGATGTGGTGAATTTTATCGCCAAGCAGGGCAAGCCCACCTACGACCCGGAAATTCACAAACAGCTTTCCAAGCCCACGGCAAATACTGATATAGAGAGCGGAATTGATGAGGACGAAGATATCATTCAGCAGTGCATCGAAGTAATCCGCAGCGAACAGAAGGCCAGTGTTTCCCTGCTTCAGCGCCGGCTGCGCCTGGGCTACACGCGCGCTGCTCGCATCATGGACGAGCTGGAAGGTCGCGGCATTGTGGGCGAGAGCAAGGGAGCCGAACCGCGCGAAATCCTGATTGATCTCGACGGCGGCGGAGCCGACGGCGCTGCGCCGGGCGCGGTGTGAGCCTCCGTGGTGAAGTTTTGCCATGCTGCGCGGTACTTTTGGGTGGCCTTGCGCGCATCCGCAATTGCCGTTTACGACTGCTACTCGCATGGGGCCAGCGATCGGATGGCTTGCGACGGTGGCATAAGTTAATCGTTCGCCTGCGGGCGGCGCTTAATATTTCCACACCCAGTCGCCGTGTTCGCGATCAAACCCGCCGCTCTTGGTTTCGCGGATTTGTCCACCATCATCAGTTTCATCCCAGCCCACCGAGTAGAGTATGAATTTACCCTCAACGGTTCGCTGATAATGCAGCGGTAGGCCGTTGATGAGATCATGCGGAATGCCGGTCAGGAATCGCGGCGAGAGTTCCGACAGCGTGACCGGATAATGCCCCTGGGCCAGCCGGAATCGCTCCAGAGCACAGCCCGTTTGGGCCAGATCCAACCAGGCCTGTAGCAATGCGAATTTCAAGATGCCTTTGGAGAAGGCCGGGCAGACTTGGGCTGCCATCACCTTGTAGGGATTGTAAGAGTGCAACTCGGTGTTTATCTCTTGGTCGGTCTGATGAACCCGCGTCGGGGAAACCAGATGGTTTGTCACATCGACCAGCGTCCGCGCAAATTGATCATTCAGCCGGGCAAGGGTCAATTCATTCTGATAAAAAAAGGCGCTCGGCATCAGGCGCAGGCTCGTGGTCACGACTTTGGATTGCTGGCCCACTGTCTGGATGAATTTGTATTCTCGGGTAAGTCGCTGGTTTTCCAGGGTTTCAAAAGTGAAAGCCCGCTCACCGGTCATGGTGCGCTGGAAATCGGCCAGGTAATCCCTTTCGGCCAGCGCGATTTGGAGTTGGGCGAGTTGGACTTCCGTCCAGCGATGTTGTGCCAACCCCTCGTAGATTGGCTGGAGCGTGATGCTGGTGACGGCGAGACTGACCAGATGTGCGATGAGCAGCGGTTCCTGTCGCAACGCTGCGTCGAGGCGCAGCAGGAGTTGCACATCCGCCAGAGCCGCTGTGCTTTTGTGGTCGGCCAGTTCCGCGATGGCGCGCAGTTGGAGTACCTGGGCACAGCCTTTGATGGCGGAAAGATACCTTAACAGCAGACCGATTTTTTGTGCGTTCCCGCCCGAATAATCCCCGATGCGTGACGTCGGTCGCTCGCCTGCCGCTCTTAATTCCTCAATGGCAGAATCGAATTTGCTGAGCGCCAGCAACACATCCGATGCCGGAGAATTCGTCTGCGCGGAAACGGGAAACTCATTGCGGTGATTTGTTGCCGAACTGCGGTAATACGCCTGCCAGTTCTCCAATTGGGTCAACCGCGCCAGGTCCCAGGCTCCTCCGTGTCCGCTGGGCGAAGTGCCGTCAGAGCGATAAACTGACATCTTGATCCGGTCCACCGTGTTGGTTGGCAGTGGCTTCCATTCCAACTTTTGTTCGTCCCATTCCGCTGCCAGGAGTGGGGCGAAAATGGGAGCCTTAAAAAAGTTCTGTTCGTCTGGCAGGGCATTGGTTCCGAAGAGTGACCAGTCAAAGCGTTCGCCCCGGGCTTCGGCGGATTGCCGGTAGGTTTCCCACGCGTGCTTGCCCCGTCCGTTTTCCTCTACGATCAGCCCTGCGGCAAGCGTGACGAGTACGGCTAGCGCGACCAGGAGTCTACGCGACCAGCGCCAGATTTTTTGTGAAGTTTCGGTGTTCATAAAATTCAAGCTGTCAATAGGCGCGCGCTGCGGTCGGTGCGTGGTCTTGACGCGGACGGCAGTCGCGGCACAGCCTCGATGGCGCGCGGGCTTTCCGCCCATTCGACCAGCAATCGTTCCTGTTGCCGCCAGACCAAGAGGGTTTCGGGTGCGGCGGACGATTGTTTTCGGACGCTCTCGTAGGTCTGGTCTCGTTGGGTAAGGTTGATGAGGTATAACATCACCCAGACGGCTGCCAAACCGGTCCAGGTTCGGCGACAAGGAAAAATCAACTCGTGCCAGAGGAGTACAACCCATTTTCGCAGGCTGGCCATCTGGTGCGTGAGATTGCCGGGAGCAGCACTGGTTCGGTCGCTTAAACGGGCCACCGTGCTGCGGCGAAGACTGTCAAGTTTCGGCCCGGCGGCGCGGTGTTGTTCCATTAAAAAATCACGAGGCGTTTTCATGGTGTTCCTGTAACCGTTTTCGGAGTGCGCGTTTGGCATAGTGGAGCCGGGACTTCACTGTGCCGAGCGGCGTCTCGGTGATGCGTGCGATCTCTTCGAGCGAAAATTCCTCGACGAAGTGCAACAGCAGGACTGCGCGTTGCGGCAGCGGCAGGTCGTTTAAAATTTGCATGAATGTCTTTTCCTGTTCGCGCCGGATGAGCAGTTCATCCGGGCTGCTTTCGAATTCGTCTGGATCTTCCGGGATTTCATCCAGCAGGATTTCCTTCCGTTTCCGCCAGTGCTGGAGGCATTTCTGATGCGCAATGCCGAAGAGCCAGCTGCCGAATTTTGCATCATTGCGTAGGCTGCCAATATGTTTGGCGGCGGCAATAAAAATCTCCTGCACGATGTCGAGGCTGGCCTGTTCGTCGCGGATGAGCTCAAAAACATAAACATATAGCGGCAGCTGGTAGCGCCGGAAAAGAACGTCCCACGCCGCCGGTTCTCCGGCGCGCGCTTGCGGCACGGGCAAATGTTCGATGGCAGCCACTTCCGGCATTGTTATGCCAGTAGAATGTGCGAGGCGAGCCAAGGTTCAATGAATCGCAAAAATTTCCATCATTGCCAAGCGTCCGGAAAACCCGCTAAATAAAAGGCTAATGTCAACGGTAGCTGAACAATTACGCGCCGCGCGCGAAGCCAGAAACCTAACGGTGGATCAGGTGGCAGAGCTGACGAAGATCCGCACCGATCATTTGCGCGCCTTGGAAGAGGGAAACTTCAATGTGTTTTCCGCGCCCATTTATATTCGTGGCTCGGTAAAAAATTACGCCGCCGCTCTCAAACTCGACGCCGCCGCAATTTTAGTCTGCCTGGATGCAGAACTGGGGCGTACCGAAAAATACAGCGTGCCACCCCCGCTCTCGGATCAGAAAAAAACCTTTTTTGACGAACTCACGCTGGTTCTGGCCAAAGTGAACTGGAAAGTCGGATTGGTTGGCATCGCGTTGCTCTTGATGGCACTGGTAGTTGGCTTGATGATCTGGGTTTTACGGCACCAGCAGAAGCACAACCCGCTGAAGAGTCTGCCTCCCGCTCGCTATCAACCAGCCCATACGAGCGATACCCTGCCCCTGCCAAAACATTGAGAGTAAATGGGTTTTGTTGGTGCCCTTATCCTTGTTTCGCAAATTCCGTCGTTGGATTAATTAAGTGCGGCGAGACTCTTAAAACACCGCTCCGTCTCGTGGCGAAGGAGTGTTATCGGCAAAATACAGTGAGTTGAACCAATTCAAAGTCATTTGCACCGATTGTAAGAGGTTAGGGCATTGAACTGTCGCGCACGAGCCGAACATAATTTTGAATGCGAATAACATCGCCTTGTGGGCCGCGACCATGCGGGAATAGAGCGGGATCACCAACCTTGGGATCACTGCGCTGGGCCCCGGCCCCATGGACATCAACGTAATGATAAGCGCCGCTATCGGACGGCGGTCCCATCTCTGGTGGTCCTCCGGGGCCGGTATCAAAACCGCCGCGTCGTTCCGGTGGCCCGCCCGCCAGGCTGCGTGCGGACATCCAACCTGCGGCCCGACCAAAGGCAACATACATTGCCGCACCACCTCCCATGAATCCGGCATGCGTTGTTGCTGACCAGAAAAACGGGTAGTCCACTTGCTGGGCTTCGTTGGTAAAGGCCGTGCAATGGAAAACCGGGTCCAGCGCGGGCGATTGCGTTGTTTCCGGTGAGCGGGAATAATCCAC
>CAISVF010000318.1 GCA_903888765.1 uncultured Verrucomicrobia subdivision 3 bacterium
ATAAATCCCCGCGAAAGGCGCGGTGCTGGAGGGTGGCGAAGCTGCGGGCTGGCGCAGCGTTGGTTCCGGGCGTTCGGGCCAACGGCCCGTGATGCCTCAGCCCGGCCCAACGGGCCGGGTTGAGGCCCAAAAACAAATCCGTGGGACCCAACGGGGCGCGATAGGTTTCAATCCCAAACATATTTTTCATCGAATGCCACCTGATACCGTGCCAACAGCCGCCGGTATTCGTCTTGAAACGTCATTTTCTGGTGGTGCTGCGCCTGGTTCCGGATGTAGGCCACCACCACATCCGCATCCGACTGGCTGACGGAAAATGCGCCGTAGCCTGATTGCCAATGAAAATCCGCAAACGCCGTGCCTTTGGTCTTGATCCATTTGGACGAACTGGTTTTAACCGTTTCCACCACGTCGGCGATGGTGCGCGTGCGCGACAGGCCGCAGAATAAATGAACATGGTCTGCCACGCCGCCGACCTGCAATGACGGACATTCCAGGTTGTCGAGAGTTCCGGCGAGGTAGGGATGCAATTCGGTTTGGAGGGCGGGCGTGAGGATGCGTTCGCGGTTTTTTGTGCTGAACACCAGATGAATCAGGATGCGGGACAATGATTGCGGCATATCATTTTGGGATTGTCGGTTATCGCGGCCCGACAGGCCGCAAACCAATTTTGCCGGCAGACCCAGGCCGGTGACCTGGGCTGAGGGGTGGCGGCCCTTTGGGCCTGAGCGCGGGCGTGGTCATAAATCCCCGCGAAAGGCGCGGTGCTGGAGGGAGGCTAAGCTGCGGGCTGGCGCAGCGTTGGTGCCGGGAATTCGGGCCAACGGCCCGCGATGCCTCAGCCCAGCCCAACGGGCCGGGTCGAGGCCCAAAAACAAATCCGTGCGCCCCAACGGGGCGCGATGGTGATGGGTATTGCGGGTATCGCGGTCCTCCATCGGCACGCCGTCAATCATATCCACGACCTTGGCGAGCAGCACGGGGGTGGGGATGGTGAAGCGCGCGTCTTTCATGGGAAGCGCGTAGGTGGAATCGTCGCCGCCGAGCGTGCGGAGGAAGGGGAAGACGTGCTGATCCACGACCTCGAACATTTCCTTGGCCTCGAAATGTTTGAAGCGCGACCAGCGGCAATCTTCGTAGGCGCGTTTCTTGGGATCTTTGCCTTCCGGGAAGACGCGGCGCTCCATCGGTTTTTTGAGCCGGGAGGATTTATTTTCCTCCAGCGTTTGCAGGTCATCGAGCCGCTTGAGGAACAGGAGGTAGGTGATCTGCTCGATGACTTCGAGCGGATTGGAAATGCCGCCGGTGAGCATGGTTATTTAATTATTGGAATCGTAAACGACTTGGCCCACGCCCTGCGTGGACCTTCCGGTCAACCCCAATGCGCGTCGTTGGCGGATGAGTTTGCGGCGAAAACCAGCCATCGTCAATGCGTCTTCAAGTTTCTGGTTCGCCCGCTTTGTTTCAGCTCAGTTGCAGGGTTTTCAAACCTGCGCCTGCGCCAAAGCCTCGCCAAAAACCAAAAATCCTCGCTGCCCATCGCTACCTCTTTTCTGTCAATGCTCTAATGGCAAACCCCTGAACCAAGCCTACTTCCGGCACGCGGTCATAGCCAACGGCGGGACGATTGACCTGGTCATGGGCAACACGCCAAACACCGGGCCGGGAGCGGATGAAACCAGTTTTCCGCCGGCTTCGCTGGCGGTGAATCCGCAGGACTTCGCGGGCGCGAAAACCAGGACGCATCCTACGGCCATGGCCAGCGAACCGGGAAAAATGGCAGCAGCTCAGGCACGTTGACTGGACTGGGAAGGAGAAATCTATTATTGAACACCCATGAATCGCAGGAAATTTATCGGCGGAACTTTGGCGGCTACGGCCACAGCCGTGTTTTTGGGAGCGTTAAAGGGGAAAGCCCAAACCAATTCCGCTGCGACCAATGCGCCGGCGCCCACTGAGTATAAACGGAAATTGAAACTGGGCGTCGTCGGCCTGGGCGGACGGGGCCAATGGATTGCCGGCCTGTTCCGAAACCATGGCGGTTATCAGATTCACGCCGTGGCCGACTATTTTCCCGCCGTTTCCAAAAGCCAGGGCGCGGCACTGGGCGTGGACAAGACACGGTGCTTCTCCGGTTTATCCGGTTATCAAAAAGTCATTGCCAGCGGGGTGGAAGCCATCGTCATCATTGACGTGCCCTATTTTTATCCCGAGCAGGCCGCCGCTGCCGTGGCCGCCGGTTTGCATGTTTACATGGCCAAGCCGGTCGCCGTGGATGTGCCGGGCGCGCTGGCCATTTTGGAAGCCAGCAAAGTGGCCACGCAAAAGCAGCGGGTATTTCTGATTGATTACCAGATTCCAACCGACCCCATCAATATCGAGGTGGCACAGCGCATTCGCGATGGCGGGCTGGGCAAACTCGCGCACATTCAAACCATGGGACTTTGCGGTACCTGGAACGACCCGCCGAAAACCAAAACCATCGAAAGCCGCCTGCAACATCTCACCTGGATCAATGACATCGCGCTGGGCTGCGATTACATGGGCAACTTCGACATCCATGCCATTGATGCGGCGCTGTGGGTGACCGGCCAACGACCGGTGGCCGCGGCCGGCGGGTCACGGATTTGCCGCGAACATCCGCACGGCGACGCCCACGATGTCTGCTCCGTGGTTTTTCAGTATGCCGACGGACTGGTGCATAATCATTTCGGACAAGGTTTGTCCAATAACAATGACGGAACGCTGCTGGCGACCTTTCAAGGACGGGAGGCCAACGCGCAAATCAGCTATTTCGGCAAATCGTTTGTCCGCGGAGGACCAAAATCATTCGGCGGCGGCAAAGTGGAAAATTTGTACGAAGCTGGCGCCGTCCGGAACATTGCCGCGTTTTATCAAAACGTCACGACTGGTCAATTTGCAAACCAAACCGTCCCGCGTGCCGTGGACGGCGTGCTGACCTGCGTGCTCGGTCGCGAAGCCGCCGCGCGCCACACTTTTTTGACGATGGCCGATCTGCTCCAGGAAAATGCAAGGCTGACGGTGGACCTCTCTGGTTTGCAGGCATGAACTGGAAAATCCCATTCAGCGCGTTGGTTTTGGCCGCAGGCATGGCCCAAGCCAACTCCTTTTTTGCCATGGACACGGCGGTGAGGGACTTGAAAGAACTGGATACGGTCAAGTCGCTCGGTTACGACGGCATCAGTTGGAAAACCGGCCAGCCAGAGGAAGTGGCCGCCGCGCAAGTGCGGCAGCACGGACTGAAGTTATTTGCGGTTTACAGCTACCAATACGCGGTGCTGACCACGAGCAATCTCATGTTCGGCGACCCGCTCACGCGCGCGATGAAAGCGCTGGCAGGCACCGACGCCGTGATCTGGCTGCCGATCAGCAGCACGGCTTTCACCAACAGCTCGCCGGACGGCGACCGCATAGCGGTGCCGGCGCTGCAACGGCTGGCCGAGGACACCGCGACATACGGACTGCGCGTGGCGATTTATCCGCACAAAGGCTGCTGGACGGAGCGCGTGCAAGATGCGACCCGCGTGGCCAAAGCCGTGAACCGGAAAAATTTCGGCGTCACTTTCAACCTCTGCCACTGCCTGATGGCCGGAGACGAGGCGAAAATTCCCGCATTGCTGGCGGACGCCGCGCCTTATTTATTTCTCGTGACCATCAACGGGGCGGACAGCGGCAAAGGCAATAGCAGTTGGAACGAATTGATCCGGCCCTTGGACGAGGGCAGTTTTGAGATGCGCCGCTTTTTGCAAACGCTGGAAGCCTTGCACTACACCGGCCCGATCGGCTTGCAAGGGTATGGACTGAAAATACCGGTAAAAGAAAATCTGGCGCGCTCGATGGTGGCCTGGCACCGGCTAAACGCAATAAACGCCGCAACTCCAAACGCCCGCTAACGTTGAAAGGATTGAAATGATCGGAGCGTCAGTTCAATGCTTGAACCAGTCACCGGAGCCGCCGTTGACACTGTCGGTTCCGCGGTATGCGGTTCGCGTCGCGAGTCGTCGGTGGCTCGCTAGGCCACATTTGCACGGCTGATTTCATGGGAGAATTGATTGGATACTTGATCGAGTTCGTTGGCCGAATCTGGGAGGCAGACACGGAGATTCGGGACCGGAGCATTTTGGGCGAGTCAGAAATGGAGCGCGGCTCACGCAGATTTGTTGCCTGGTTGTGTGGCGGCATTATTTTCATTTTGGTAGTTGCCGGTTTTAGTTGGTGGTGGTTCACTAGAAACAGATGACCATGTGCCCTCACGACCAAAGGATTAATCCAGTCACCGGAGCCGCCGTTGGTGCTGGCGTCCAGCCAGCCGCCGGCAAGCACGGGTTTAGGTTAAAAGCTATTTTAGCAACCATCGTTTTTACCTTGTATTTATTGAATATAAACGCGCAAACCACTCATTCCACCATGTCAAATTCAACCACCAACCATCAAATCGAAACGGCCACCCTGGGCGGAGGGTGTTTCTGGTGTATCGAAGCGGTGTACGAGCGTCTGCCAGGAGTCCTGAGTGTGACGAGCGGCTATGCCGGCGGACACACCGAAAATCCGACGTATCATCAGGTCTGCGGCGGGGACACGGGTCATGCCGAAGTGACCCAGATTCAATTTGATCCCGCCAGGATTTCTTTCGAGCAACTCCTGGACGTTTTCTGGCAGGCGCACGATCCCACCACTCTCAATCGCCAGGGGGCGGACGCGGGTACGCAGTATCGGTCCATCATTTTGTACGCCAATGAGAAACAAAAACTGATCGCCGAAAAATCCAAGCTGGCGGCCCAGCAAAACAGCTTCAGCCCGATCGTCACGGAAATTGTGCCGCTAAAAAAATTCTTCAAAGCAGAGGATTACCATCAGGGGTATTTTGATGAACACGGCCATGAGCCTTACTGCCGGATGGTCATTGCGCCCAAGCTGGAAAAGCTGGAACACAAAAAAGTAATTCAACCCACCGTCCAGGCCCCCAAGTAAAAAATGCGCCAGCCAGCCGCCGACGCGCCGTTCGCACGGTTTACGGTTTATATACTGCCCAGAGGCGCTTGCAAAACCGTAGGAGACGATGTGAGGAGAATCCAAGCCCCAGAGCGGATCGGCATGAGGCCAATGAACTCGCTCCGAGGTTGTGCCAGGGCGCGTCACTCCGTGCGCGCCGTCTTTGCTTGCAACCTGCCCCGGCGCGCAGGGGACTGCGCGCCCTACCGTATTTGGGCGTGGCAGGACGCGTCGATCAGTTCGGAATTTTTGTACATGGCAACTTTTAAAACACCAGCGGGCAGAAATCGGGTGGCTGGCGTATGATCCCGACATGGGCGGGCTGATGGCCGTCTGCCAAGACCGCCGCGCACTTGCCAACTGGCGCGCCTGGGTTCGCCACGACGGCACGCAGGGGACTGCGCGCCCTGCCTCGTTGGGGCGTGGCAGGACGCGTCGATCTGTTAGGAATTATTTGAGCCTCGTCACCTCGTCTCCTACAGGGTTTTGAATTGGCTACCCAGTTTGATTTTATCCGCCAACTCCTCGGCCGGGTAGGTCCAAATTTCGGCCAGGGTAGGATGATAATGAGGGATGGCGGCAAGCTGATGCACCGTCATGCGTCCGGCCATGGCAACCACGATTTCGTGGATCAGTTCGCCGGCCACCGGCCCCACGCAGGTGCCGCCGAGAATTTCGCCGGTTTTCGGATGGGCCAGTAGTTTTACAAAACCGTCCTTGGCCTCCATTAAAAGCGATTTGCCATGGTCATTAAACGGATAACTGGCGGCAATATATTTCACCCGGAGATCCGAGGCCGTTTTTTCAGTCAATCCCACCATCGCCACCTGCGGCTCGGTAAATACCACGGAAAGCAACAGGCGATAATCCAGGGAGCGAGGCGCCCGGGGATGCAGCAGATTGTAAACCGCAGTTTCGCCTTGTTGAATGGCAATATGAACAATCTCATGCGGTCCGGCACAGTCGCCAGCGGCAAAAATATGGGGAACGCTGGTCCGCATACCCGCATCCGTCACCACGCGCCCCTGCCGGGTTTTCACGCCGGCACGGGGCAACTCCAACGCTTCGGTGTTGGGCACCCGGCCCAGGGCGAACAGGATTTCCTCAGCCGAAACAGAAATTTGTTTTCCCTTTTGTTCGAAGGTAATGGATTTTAATTTCCCCCGGGATTGGGCCGTCACAAGTTTTGTGCCGGTAAAAACGGCAATCCCCTCCCGACGAAAAACCTTTTCGATCTCGGCGGCGGCGTCTGTATCTGCCTCTTTTAGGAGCTGGTCGCTGCGCTGGATCAAAGTCGTCTGCACCCCAAAGCGGGCAAAAAACTGGGCAAACTCGCAGGCGATGGCACCACCGCCAAGCACGATAAGCGATTTCGGCAGCTTTTTCAGCATCACAGCCTCGTCGCTGGTGATATATCCCACCTTGGCAAGCTGGGGCAGGGGAGCGGGAGCCACGCGGGATCCCGTGGCAAGGACGAAATACCGGGCGGTGATTTTTTTGCCAGTGCTTAATTGGACCGTGTGCGGATCCAGAAAGGTGGCGCGGGCGCGGATGAAGTCGAAACGTCCGCTATTGAGCTGTTGCACCCGAAAACCGGCAAAATCCTGAATCTGCTCATTTTTGCGTTGCATCACCCGCGCAAAATCAAAGCCTATTTTTCCCGGACGCAACCCCCAAATAGCGGATTGTGCGGCCAGATGTTTCACTTCGGCGGCATACAAGAGGGCTTTCGTGGGCATGCAACCACGCAAAATGCACAATCCGCCCACTTCCTCGCCGCCCTCGATGACCACGGTTTGCAAACCCGCACCGGCAGCCGTGCGGGCTGCGGCGTAACCGCCGCTGCCGCCGCCGATGACCGCCAACTCGAAGTCATAAACTTTCATGCAGCCAAGATGCGGCCACCGGATGAAAATGCAAATTTCAAATTTGAAATCTTAGACGCTCTGCCCGATGATACCCGCATGAGTGAACTTATTTATCCCCGAAGCCCGCGCGAAACCATGGACGGCTGGCATTACCTGCCCCGCTACATTGATAAAATCCGCCTGCACCTCGCCGGCAAACTGCATTTGGATTATCAGGAAAATCTGGGAAAAGCGTTTGACGGACTCTGGCTCAAGGCCGCCGGCGTGACGCATGAACAGTTTGTGGAGGTCGTGAAAAAGTCCATCACGGATGGCCAAGTCTGTGATTGGGTGCGGCAGAACGTCAAAAAAGCCCAGGCGGAAAAAGACGCCCACTGGCACGATGTTCTGAGCCGGCCACTGGCAACCGATGCCAGCGCGGTGGCTCGCTTGCAAATGCGCAAAGAGCAGGCCGGCATCGGCCAGCGCGACGATATAAAATGTTTCGTGGACATGCTCGACGCGGATGAAAAGCGGATTTAGCACGTTTGCACGCGGCCAATCGCAGCAGGCCGGATGATTGACGCGGTAAACCATTAAACAGGCGGTGAGGCATCGGAGGTTAAACCTCCGGTGCGGCAGGGAAAAGCGGTGGAGGGCCACCGCTTTTCAAGACGCTGGAAGTGTTCGCGGGGCGATGGGTGGTGCAAAGCGTCTGGGAATGCGCCTGCCCTCGGGTGCTTTGAGGTGACAGGATGGTGGCAGGGGGAAGGGCAAAGGGAAAAGCGGCAATTGGGAAAGGCGGAGTTGTGGCGGCGGGCGATGCTAGGATGGCCGGCGGGAAGCCTTGGCGGGGGCGATAGCGGTGTCGCCGCTACTGCTCTGCCACCGCAGTCCATGACGCGTTTGGGTTTGCCACGAGGGCGTGCAGCGGAGGTCTTGGCAGACGGCCACCGCCCTGCCTTGGGGGAAGGGAAGGTGTTTCTGCATATTTTGTCGAGTGGCACGAGAGGTGGCAGCGATGGGGAGCGGCGTGTTTCTGTTATCCAAAATTCCGGAGTTGAAACCGCGAAATAGGCGAAATACGCTAAAGTGCCGCAGCTTTGCCAACGGGAACCGTTCAACCACTGAGGGAAGCTTTTGGGGGCGGCGGACACCCTTCCGAGCCTTCGCTTTTGCGTGGTTCGCGTTGGTTCGCGGTTTAGCTCAATGGCGGTTTCAAGGTTTATTGGTGCAGGCGGAAGAATAAATTTCCGGTGGGGGAGATCAGGGTGATGCTATTGATACCGCTAGCGAGGGTGATGGGGTAGGCGCTGGTGATCCAGCCGGCGGGGTTGGCGACGTTCGGGTTTTGCTGCAAGATGTAGCTGCCGGTGTTCGGCCAGGAAACGATGACGTTGTTGCCGCTGTGGGTGATGGTGAGGTTGGGCAGGCCGGGCGTTTGCACGGCGCTGATGATCGCCCAGAAGCCGCCGGTGAGGGAGTAAGGTCCGCCCGTCAGCGGGGTGCTGGCATCGTGCTGGCCGATGGTGCCGCTGACAGAGTAAGTGCCGCCGGTGCTCGTCCCGCCGCCGCCGGCGATCTTGTGCCAATCAATGGAGTAGGTTTGACCAGATGCGCGAAGGCAGAAGGACGCATGAAGAAGGATGAACCCGAGCAGCAGCGCGAAGCGAGTGAGCCACGTCAGACGACGGTGCGCCCGACGACTGTCGGCCAAGACCGGCGCACACGGAGTGACGCGCCCCACCGTAGCTGATAACGTTTGCGTATGTGTGCTCATAGACGCCTCATTTCTTATCGACGATGGATTGCACCAGTTTTTTCAACTCCGCCACGCTTTGCTTTAACTCCGCGTTCTCCGCTGCCAACTGCTTGCTCCTATCTTCTAACTCCTGACTTCTAGCTTCCAATTTCTGATTCAAGCCCTGGATGGCGGCGAAGGCCACGCCGTCGGCCTCCAAGGTGGTAATGCTCGTGTCGTCGGTGCCGGGGTAAAAGGCGGCCTTGAAGTCCTGCGCCATCGGCCCGATGTGCGGGGTGACGGTCTCATCCTCCCATTTGTAACGCCACTGCGTAACCGGCATGACGGCGAGCTTTTCCAGGATGCCCGGGCTATCCACGGCGGCGAAATCCTTTTTGGCATTGCGATCGGAAATCACGGCCCACGAGGTGGAGTTGGGAGCGAGTCTCACACCGGCGGTCATGCCGCTGTTGGAAAAAAGCCGGTAGCCGCCGGAGGCGCGCATGGTCACGGAATTGTTGTTGGTGGAGGTGGCACCGGAATAAATAACGCTTTGATCCGACCAGACAAAACATCCGTCGTTAGTGGCCTGAGAAAAATATCCCATCGTGGTGGAATCAAAGCCGCTGGAGATCGTGCCGTCACCAAGCGAGACAGCCCCCATCCCGCTGGCGGTGCCGCTGCCCAATGCGATAGCAGCGAAACCGCTGGCAACGGCCAATGAACCCATCGCAATAGCGTAATCATTGGTCGCCGTAGCGTTATTTCCAAGGGCGACCGCGTTTTTACCTACCGCTGATGCGAGATAGCCCAAGGCCGTGGCATTGGGGCCGCTCGCAACAGCCTGATAACCCAGGGCAATATCATTATCACCTCTGGCGATTACGCTGCTGCCCACGGCGGTGGAATTAGTGCCGCCGGCAATCGCCTGACTGCCCAGAGCGGTGCTGAAATCGTTAGTGGCTTTTGAATTGTAGCCCAGCGCGGTGGAACGATCCCCGACCGCAGTTGTGCTGACACCGAGCGTGGTGGAATAATCGCCACTGGCGGATGAGTTGTAGCCCAGCGAGACAGAGGCGTTACCGCTGGCAGTGGCACCGTGTCCGGCGGCCATGGCATTGGGACCGGTGCTGCTGTTCGTGAGCAACACGGAAGGAAGTTGAGACAAAGGCACGATACCGGCCGGAACTTTTTGACCATCCACCATCAGTCCTGCGCCACCGGTAACCAAGCGCACGCCACCGTTGGCACGAACCGCAAATTCATTCGTCGTGACCGAACTAAATAGGAGATTCTGTGAATCCGCCCACACAAATGCGCCGTCATTGGTGGCTTTTGCCTTGTAACCTGCTGCCATGGAATAGTCACCGCTGGCGATCAAGGAGGTTCCGAGCGCGGTGGAAAATAAACCGCTGGCGGTTATGTTGTTGCCCAGCGCGGTCGAACCAATAGCACTGGCGGTGGCGCTGGTACCCAACGCAGTCGAACCACCACCACTGGCGGTTGAGTTGTCACCCAACGCGGTGGAATTCAAACCGCTGGCGGTCACCATATAGCCAATGGCAGTGGCCGCACTGCCGCTAGCAGCTACCCGAACGCCAAGGGCGGTGGCAAAATCGTTGGTGGCCTTTGAATTATAACCAAGCGCGGTGGCAAAATCCCCGCTGGCGGAAGAGCCGCTTCCCAGCGCGGTGGAATTGGTGCCGCTGGCACTTGCCAAGTACCCCAGCGCAGTAGATTTGCCGCCGGTAGCCGCTGTGCTTCTGCCGAGAGCGGTAGAATTATTGCCGTACGCTTCCGAGAAGTAGCCCAGCGCGATGGAACAGTCTCCGATGGCGTCCGAGTAAGAGCCCAGCACGACGGAATTGGTGCCGCTGGCGGTGG
>CAISVF010000319.1 GCA_903888765.1 uncultured Verrucomicrobia subdivision 3 bacterium
CTTATCTTTTGATATTTACGTGGGGGATTGGGTTTTTGACCTGCATGACCGGATGTCCATGACCGAGAATAATTACCAAAACCCTACTGCTCACGGCTCGCAGGGTGGTACTTCATCATTTCAAAATGACGCCGGCGTTTCAGGAATGTGGGATTTGAATAAGATAGTTGTAAACACTGGAATCGATCACGTGAATTATATGAGTTTGGGGCAGGGAACATCCAGCCAACCGGATTCTTCCACCGAAAACCTATCTTTGAACGCCGGTTATAAAGTACGTCCTGAAATCATGGTCGGTCCCCAAATCGGGGGCACGTTGATCTCTTACGATCAGACTGGCACGGGCGCTTCGGTCGGAAACGGAACCCAATGGAGTGCCGGGGCATTTACCAGCGTGCAAGTGAGCACGCACCTCAGTTTTCGACTCGATGGTGGCTATACGCTTTATACCCCGGAAAATTCTCATACCAATCTGAATCAGTCAATGACCGGTCTGTATTTTCAGTTTTCGATTTCCCATCAGGTTAACGAACATATTAATTACACGATTTCTGCGGGTCGCAGTATAGATTTTTCCTACAACGGGCTATATGACCGGTTATTTATCCAAATCAGTCCCAATTGGCTCTTTATCAGGAATTTTACTTTCAGCACGCCTATCGGATGGGAACAGGATACTCGAAGTGGTTTGTCGTACACTCAATTCAGTGCTGGCTTTTCTGTCGGTCACCCCATCACAAAGAAATTATCTGCCAGTTTGTCATATAATTGCGTGAGCGACACTTCCAATCAGGCAGCCTATAATTATGTGGCAAACACTGTGGGCTTGAATTTTAACTACCAGTTTTGAATAATCTTAGCTGTTCTATGCGAAAAATGAATTTATGCGGGCTGTTCCTGTTGGCGCTTAGCATCGGAACCGCCATGGCGCAATTGCCCATGCCGACGCCCGTTAGCAAGCTGGGCGTTGGGGGCGCATCCGCACCAACCCCTGCTCCATCAGCTCCGTCTGGCACTCCCTCACCTGGCTTGTTGAATGGTTATGTGTCCGATGATAATTACCGGCTTCGTGTCGGCGATGCCGTCAGTTTCCAAATTTTAGAGGATCGTCTTTTGGGTATTCAGGAGACGCCGATTAATCTAGTGGTGGCCGATTCCGGAGAACTGGATGTAAATTACATTGGGCGAGTGAAAGCAGTCGGGAAAACCAGCAAAGAACTGGCCGCTGATATCAGATCCGCTTTGGAAAAAGACTACTATAAGCAGGCGACCGTAATTTTATCTTTGAATGTGGCTTCGCGCATTGTGGGGCGGGTTTATATCTGGGGCCAGGTGCGCAATCAGGGTCCCTTGGAAATGCAAATCAATGAAAATCTTACGGCGGGCAATGCCATTTTGCGTGCCGGTGGTTTTGGGGACTTTGCCAGCAAGACCAAGGTGAAGGTTATTCGGGCTGCCATCGGCCCTAATGGCGAGAAAAAAACGTTTGATTTGAACATGGAAGACATTTTGGAAAAGGGCAAAACCGAGCAGGATATTGCGCTGGAACCGAATGACTTTATTATCGTCCCCACCCGGCTGTTGAATTTCTAAAATAAATTTTTCATGAGCGAAGAGCTTCCCGAAATAAAACCCCGGCGGTCGCCTGGCACCTCCAATTTTCATGCCAAGTTCCAGCGCTACCGCAATCTGTTTTTCCGCTATTGGTGGGTGGCCCTGCTCACGGTGCCGGTCGCTGTGGCCGTGCAATATTGGCGGGTTAATTATACCCCTCCGCAGTTTTCTTCCTATGGGCAGATGATTGTTAATATCAAGTTAAACCAGCAGCAGGGAGCCATTGGTTCGCTGTATCAGGAGGAATTGGGTAATTTCGTGGGTACCCAGGCTGCCATCATGCAGGGTGGAACGGTTTTGACCCGGGCCAAGGATCGGGTGGCCAGTGAAAACCAGGGGCTCGCCGCTTGTCTGGTCAAAGTGGACGTGGCGGTGCTTCCCAAAACCACCATTTTTGTTCTGCACGCTGTCGGTCGGGAACCCCAATACACGCAAAAGTTTCTACAGGCGTGCATGGGCGAATATATTAACCTGAAAAAAGAAATGGCGGCGCACACGTCCGATACGACCATTGCCAGCATGACCGAGCAGATTCAAAAGCTGGAGCCGGAATTGAATCGTGTGGATGAACAGATCTCCGCCTTCTTAAGCACCAATGACCTAGCCATCCTTGAACAGTCGGCGGTGATGAATAATTATGTGACCGTGCTTTTCCAGCGCTTGGCGGAAGCCCAATCCCAATTTGATTTGCTTAACGCCATGACGCTGGATCAGAACCTGTTGATCGAGCAACAAAACCAGCCATCCCGCCTCCGCGCTGGCTCCATGGGTGACCTTTCTTCCAGCGGGAATGTCCTGGTTAATGCGGATGTGGCCTCCACTGGTCCGGCTGGCGGCAGCACTATTGGCAACGATTATCTATCCATTAAACAGCAGATTCTTTTGCTCAAGTCTGATAAGGAACGCTTTGCGGAATATCTTAAACCCCAGCATCCCCGCATGGTGAGCCTTGACGATAACACCGCCCGCATGACCCGCATTCTGGCGATTTACCGCGACCAAAGTCTGGAACAACTCGAAGCCCGCAAAAGCGCGCTCCAGCTGCAAATCCTTAATTTGAAGAAAGAAACTCAGCGCGTTGGCAAAGAAAGTCTGGAATTGGCCAGCAAACGCGGTGAATACGAGCGCATCAAGGCTCGTGGTGGGCGTATTCAGGCGCTTTATGATCAATTGCTCACCAGTTTGCAGATGCTGGATGTTAATAAAGAAATCAGCCCTGAAACCGTTACGGTTTATCAACCCGCCAGTGATGCCATCCCACAACCCCCTGAGTGGGCCCGCAACCTCATTCTCGCTGCCCTGATGGGCTTGGGCTTGGCCTTCCTCATCCTGTTTATTGTGGATCGTACGGATGACCGGCTGAATTCCTACACTGAACTGCAGGAATTTTTTGATGAGCAGGTGCTTGGCCAGATCCCGCGTGAAGGGCGCCGGAGGTTTTCTGTGGATATTCCATTACTGCAGGCTGAGGATAAGCGAACTGCGTTTGTGGAATCCTTCCGCAACCTCCGATCCTCGTTGCTTTATCTGACGCCGGGAGGTACTTCCCCGCGTATCTTATTGGTGACCAGTTCTGTGCCCAATGACGGCAAGTCAGTGACGGCAGCCAATCTGGCTTTGGCTCTGGCCATGAGTGGATCGAAAGTACTGCTGGTGGATGCCGACTTGCGCAAAGGCCTATTGCATACCCGCTTTGGCATTGTTGCGGACCAGGGTTTGGGGCAGGTGTTGTCGGAAAAAAATCAGGACTGGCGCAAATTGACCCAGCCCACCCGCTTGCCCAACCTCCGCCTGCTGCCGCGTGGTAAAGTGCAAAAGCATTCCACGGAATTTTTCTTCGCCGCTGATATGCAGAACTTCATCAAGGAGGCTGCCAGCGAGAATGATTTCGTAATCCTGGATACCCCGCCAGTGATGGCTGCCGATGACGCTGCGACGCTTGCGCCGCGGGTTGATGGCGTTATCTTCGTAATCCGTGCCGAGCAAACCTCTGCTCGCATTGCCCGCGCTTCGCTTGATCTTTTGCACCAGCGCAAAGCCAAGATTCTCGGTGTGGTCTTTAATGCGGTTCGCCCCGGTGTCGGCGACTACCATTATTACGACCGCTACAAAGATTACTATTCCACCAAGGGCTGATTCCTTTGCGCTCGCCATGCCGCCAATCGCGCTGGAGAATTCACCGGTGACCGAGTGGTTTTGTTTGCGGTCACAGCCCAAGCATGAGCACATTGCCGCCGGCCATTTACGGCAATTAACTGGAATTGAGGTGTTTCTGCCTCGCATTCGGTTCAAGCGGGCGACGGTGCGTGGGGCCATGTGGACCACGGAAGCGTTGTTTCCCGGATATTTGTTTGCCCGTTTCGACTGGCCGGGGGAATTGCGCGCGGTGCGCCACGCGCATGGAGTCAGCGGAATCGTTCATTTTGGCGATCGCTGGCCCACGATAGCCGACCCCATCATCGCCGAACTGCGGGCTGCGCTCGGGCCGGAAGAACTGCGTGTGCTCGACGCCCCTTTGGCCCCGGGCGATGTGGTGAAAATTACCGATGGGAGCCTGCGCGGTATGCTTGCCGTGGTAGCTCAGCTGCAAAGTGGCCGTAATAGAGTTGCGGTTCTGATGGATTTTCTTGGCCGACAGACCATGGTCGAACTTCCCGCCAGCTCCCTGGTGCGAGAAGGCGAAGGTCGTTCTAGCGTGGTTTGACCTCATCTGTAGGTGACTTGGGGAATGCGCGCCTCCCACTTTTGGATATTATTCAATAACACAGGTCGAATCCTCCAAGTAGGCTCAATCCAGTTTCCGGCATAGGTGAATGGCAGCGCGATCAAACCTGCGGCATACCATATTGCCAAAAAACCATGCGATATTGCCTTTGCGTTGGAGATTTCGCCGTAGTATTTTTGCGAGGTTTTCACCATTCAGTCTCAGCCATTCTGCGCCGGGAGAACCACGGAAGTTGTTGGCATGCGAATGGGTTGCGGTCCAAACAAGAAACCTACCAAAAAATGAAATTGCCTTTTGCGAAGCGGTTAACCTATTTCTCCGTACACACGCGCTTAGTTGGCGGCTGGTCGTCGGCCAAGCCCTGCCTTGCCGTTCTGGGGCTAAGTCTGGCCTGCCAGGCTTTCGCGGCGGCGGCTTTGGACCAGCTGCTGCGGATTCCCATTTCCACTCAGCACTCCCAATTGACTCTGATGGTGGGGCCGGATCGGCATCTTTATCAGCTGAATTTTGGTGCGTCCAATCCAACTGCCGCTGTTCCGTCCAAGCCGCTGGTGCGCAATAAGGAGTTTTATCCGCCCGCCGGCGATGGGTTTTTATTTGAACCCGCCCTGCAAGCGGTTCACTCCGACGGCAACACTTCCACCGATCTGCAGTATGTAAAACACGAGACTTCCCGGATTGACGCAAATGTCACCCTGACGCGGATCGAACTGAAGGATGCGTTCTACCCGTTGCATGTCGTCATCAATCTCCAGACTTATCTCAATGAGGATGTGATCGAACAGTGGGAGGAGATTGTGCATGACGAAAACGGCACGGTCACTTTGGAGCGTTTTGCTTCGTCCGCGCCGGAATTTTCCGCCGGTGATTATTGGCTGACGCAACTGCATGGTGATTGGGCCAAGGAAGCCAGCCTGATGGAGGAAAAACTCACCTACGGTATCAAGGTGCTGGATACCAAGCTGGGCATTCGCGCTCATCAATATCGCACGCCTGCTTTTATGCTGGCGAAAGGTGGCCCGGCCAAAGAAAACACCGGCGAGGTGTTTGGCGGCACTCTGGGGTGGTCGGGCAGTTATCAGTTCGCTTTCGAAGTGGATCCGTACGGGCGCTTGCGCGCTTTGGCTGGCATCAATCCGTTTGCCTCCGCTTATCATCTGGCCCGGGGCAAAATGTTTGCCACGCCCAAAATGTATTGGACGTGGAGCAGTGCCGGCAAGGGGCAGGTCAGCCGCAACTTTCATCGCTGGGCCCGGCATTATGTTTTACGCAATCCTGATATGCTGCGCCCGGTGTTGCTGAATAATTGGGAGGCCACTCATTTTGATTTCGACGAGCCAAAGCTGGTCTCGCTCTTTGGTTGTGCGCAGGAGTTGGGAGCGGATGTGTTCCTTCTGGATGATGGCTGGTTTGGCGACCGGTTCCCGCGCGACAACGACAAGGCGGGGCTTGGCGATTGGCTGGTCAATCCGCGCAAGCTGCCTCATGGCCTGTCTTTTCTGACGCACGCAGCCAACCAGCGGGCCGTAAGATTTGGCATCTGGCTGGAGCCGGAAATGGTCAACCCGGCGAGCGAGCTTTATCAGCGCCATCCCGACTGGGTCATCGGCCAGCCGCACCGGGAGCCGCAATTGCAGCGCAACCAGTTAATCCTCGATCTGACGCGGCCCGAAGTTCATGAGTACGTTTGGCAGGTGATTCATAAAACGCTCCAGCCCAACCCCGATATTTCGTATGTAAAGTGGGATTGCAATCGTTTTGTTACCCAGCCGGGCTCATCCTATCTGCGGCCGGAGGAGCAGTCGCACCTGCTGATTGACTACAATTGGGCCCTTTATGAGGTCATGGCGCGCTTTGCCACCAACTTTCCCAATGTCACGGCCATGCTCTGTTCCGGTGGTGGCGGCCGGGTGGATTATCAGGCCTTGCGATATTTCCACACCTTCTGGCCGAGCGACCGGACCGAC
>CAISVF010000320.1 GCA_903888765.1 uncultured Verrucomicrobia subdivision 3 bacterium
CCTGTGTTTGGGAAATCTCGAAAAGCATTTTCGCAGCGGAGGAAGGTTAAGCGCTGGCTGGTCAAGGCGTTTTATCTCCTGATCGCAATGGTGCTGTTGGCTTTCCTGATTTATGGAGCGCTCAAATTATTGTCTTTTTCCGGGCCGACCGATATTGGTGCGCCCCAAGCCCCTCGGGTTTAAATGTTTTCGGGGCAAACTATCCACTTGAGACCAGTTGTTTAAGGGGGCGGCTGAATTCGCCTCCGGAATGGGCTCCAAACGGGTCCTTAATATTTCGCATTCCGTCGATCGCGGTGATGGAGTGGTGACAGTTTGGTGTTGGACCCAGAAAATGGAAGCTCCCTGCCTCGTAGCTGCCGCGCCAGAAAAATGCACTTCTTGCCCCAGAAGATTGGCGAACAAAAACCGGAGAATTCTCATAGCTTGTTTGTGCTGCGACGATTTGGAATTGAAAAGCGCCTTGGCAGTAGGCAGATTTAGTGCATGACGAAATCTGTTTTTACCGGGCCGGTTTATGTTGTGCGCGACAACATTGATACCGATCAGATCATTTCCGCGCAGTTTCTCAACCTCGTGCCCACGATCGCCGAAGAGTATGAGAAGCTGGGCAGCCACGCCCTGGCCGGACTCCCTGATTCACTTTACGCCACCCGCTACGTCAAGCCCGGACAATTAGACAGCGAATATCCCATTGTGGTCGCCGGTAAAAATTTCGGCTGCGGTAGCTCGCGTGAACATGCTCCCATCGCCATGGGTTCAGCCAACTGTGAAATTGTGCTCGCGGAAAGTTTTGCCCGGATTTTCTTTCGTAATTGTGTGGCTACCGGAGAATTGTATCCGTGTGAATCTGCGGATCGCCTCTGCGATCTCCTGAAAACTGGCGATGTTGTGACCGTGGATCTGGACGCGGCAACAGTCACCGTGCAAGCCACGGGCAATGTGTATGCCTTCAAGCCTCTGGGAGATGTACGCCCCGTGGTGGACGCCGGCGGTATTTTTAACTACGCCCGACAGTCCGGGATGATTGCCAGTAGATAGAAAACTCGCAATCCGGCGTGGCTCCGCTGAAGAATCCAGCGAAGCCTTTGACCGTTTGCAGGCTATGCGCCAGGAGATCCGGTTGTCTTCGGCGCGGAAAGCCAAAAGCGCGCAGCTTGAAGGCTGCGCGCTTGGATGAGCTCGGGCGGGTTGGTAAGCGGTGCGCGTTACACGGTATAAGTGCTGCTGGCAGTAGTGCCGCCCCGTCCGGTCCAGTTGGTGTGGAAAAATTCACCCCGCGGTTTGTCCACACGCTCGTAGGTGTGGGCACCAAAGTAATCGCGCTGGGCTTGCAAGAGGTTGGCGGGCAGCACGGCACTGCGGTATTGATCGTAGAAGGCGAGCGCGGTGCTGAACGCCGGAACGGGAATGCCTTTCTTGGCAGCGGTGGCAACGATGTTGCGCCAGCCTTTCTGGGACTTTTTGATTTCTCCCCGGAAATAATCATCCAGCAGCAGATTGGAGAGCTTGGGGTTCTGGTCGTAAGCGGCCTTGATTTTGCCAAGGAAACGGGAGCGGATGATGCAGCCGCCGCGCCACATGAGGGCGATCCCGCCGTAGTTGAGGTTCCACTTGTATTGCTTGGCCGCCTCGCGCATGAGCATGTAGCCTTGAGCATAGCTGACAATCTTGGAGGCGTAGAGCGCGTCGCGAATGTCGGCAATGAATAATTTTTTCTTGACTGAATTGGCGGCAACGCTCGTGAGGGCTGGGCGGGGGCCTTTTAATTTGCGGGCCGCCTTTACCCGTTCATCCTTGAGGGCCGAGACGCAACGGGAATACACGGCTTCAGCCATGAGGGTGATGGGAATGCCGAGATCCTGCGAGTTGATCACGGTCCATTTGCCGGTACCTTTTTGGCCGGCGGTATCGAGAATTTTGTCCACCAGCGCGGAGCCGTCCTCATCGGTTTTGCCGAGGATGTCGCGGGAGATTTCAATGAGATAGCTGTCGAGCTCGCCGGTATTCCATTCAGCAAAGACTTCGTGCATTTCCTGGGCGCTCATGCCGAGCCCGGTCTTCATGATGT
The DNA here is from genome assembly GCA_903888765.1 of uncultured Verrucomicrobia subdivision 3 bacterium. Classification (GTDB taxonomy): domain Bacteria; phylum Verrucomicrobiota; class Verrucomicrobiia; order Limisphaerales; family UBA11358; genus UBA11358. Next base: position 2,072 of record CAISVF010000320.1, read on the forward strand.
TGTAGGCTTCACAGATCAGCTGCATGTCGCCGTACTCAATGCCATTGTGGACCATTTTTACGTAATGGCCGGCACCGGCTTCGCCTACCCAGTCGCAGCAGGGAACATTGCCTTCGACCTTGGCGGAGACCGCCTGGAAAATATCTTTGACATAAGGCCAGGCAGCGGGTGAGCCGCCGGGCATGATGCTGGGACCGCGTCGTGCGCCTTCTTCGCCACCGGAGACGCCGGTGCCAATATAGAGGAGGCCTTTGCTTTCCACATATTTTTGCCGGCGATTGGTGTCTTCAAAGAGGGAATTACCCCCGTCGATGATGATGTCGCCGGGTTCAAGTGCGGGGACGAGTTGTTCTATGAATTCATCTACGGGCTTGCCCGCCTTGACGAGCATCATGACGCGCCGGGGGCGTTTAAGCTTCGCCACCATTTCGGCAATGGAGTGGGCGCCAAGCACCTTGGTGCCTTTCGCCTCATTGGCTAGGAAATGATCCACCTTGTCGGTGGTGCGGTTGTAAGCGACGACGGTGAAACCGTGGTCGTTCATGTTGAGAATGAGATTCTGGCCCATGACGGCCAGACCGATTAATGCGATGTCGCCTTGCGGTTCCATAATGTGTAATGAACGATACAAAATCTGCCGGAGGTCGCGAGAAAAATCCTTCAGGGCCGCGCACCCGCATGAGGCCGGCTCAATGCCGAGCAGAGGGGGTGGCGGTGTTTCCCGCCTGCGTGGCAATGCGGGGAATAGGATTGGTGCGGCATGAAGGAAAATCGGGAGTGCCATTTTCTCAAACAGATTTGCAAAACACGATGGCGGTGCAGGCCGGAAATCCGGTACACTATGGCAGGCATTTTTATTTTATGAACCAATATCTATCTCTTGGTAAATTTTCCTTTGGTATGGGCGACCGCTTTGGGCATCAGGGGCGGGCACAATTGCAGGCTTGCGTTCTGGCTACCCAATTGGGCGCGGAATTCATTCCGGTGTGGAATAAATCCAATCGCGAGCACACCTTCATCGGTACCGAGCCCGCCAGTCTGCGCGCCGAGGCAGATGCAGCTGTTCAAGCGCTGGGCTGGAAAAAATCTTTTCACGTGGATGCTGACCATATCCGGCTGGAAACGGTAGATCGTTTTATTGCTCCTTCGGACTTTTTCACCATTGATGTGGCGGATTCCATAGCCAAGCCGGCTGTGGCTGCCGAAGTTCAGTCTTTTGTGAACCGCCATCCCGAGCTGATTGGCAGCCTGACCATTCCGCACATTGCGCGTCCGCTGGTCATCACGCGCGCCGAGGTGGAGCGCGTCGCCAACAAATTTTTGCTCGCCGTGCAGGAAGCTGGAAAAATATACCAGCATATCGTGAAAGCCAAGGGCGCGGCAAATTTTATAACCGAGGTTTCGATGGACGAAACGGACAGCCCGCAGACCCCGCCGGAATTGCTTATCATTCTGGCGGCGCTCGCC
>CAISVF010000321.1 GCA_903888765.1 uncultured Verrucomicrobia subdivision 3 bacterium
GCCGCCAGTTCTGGGCCGTCTCAGAACCACCAAAACCACCGCGCAACACCGGGCCCGAAATCCTCGGAAAATACTCGCTCTGAATCTGTCCCCTTTTGAACTCGCGCAAAAATCCCCTTTTGAACTCCCGCCGACAAAGGGAGAGCTTGTTGCTGACCTGCAAATGGTGGCAAGTGAGGCTGGGCAAAACTCTATTACAGCGACGATGTATGCCGAAAGGGGGAAACACGGCCCAACCACGATGGCGAGACGCTTTGGTTCCTGGAATGAGGCATTAAGTGCGGCAGGGTTAGGCTTAAATAATCGCCTCAATATTCCTGATGAAGAACTTTTTGAAAATCTTGCCAATATATGGCAAACACTCGGTCGACAGCCGGTTGGCAAAGACGTTGAAAAAACAAGCAATCTATCAAAATTTGCTCTTGGCACTTATGAGAAACGATTTGGGAGTTGGAACAAAGCACTCGCAGAATTTATTAAATATATTAATGGCACTGTAGAAAGTGAATCTGGCAGAGCAGAAGCCACTGGCACGGAAGCCAAGCAGCCATCATCACTGAGAACTTCAAAGAAAATAAACTGGCGTTTGCGTGCAGCAATTTTAATTAGGGACAATTGTATTTGTAAAATGTGCGGGGCGTCACCGGCGAAAAATCCCGAGGTTTAACTCCATGTTGACCACATTATTCCATATTCAAAAGGCGGTGAAACGCTTGAGGAAAACCTTCGCACACTTTGTTCAAAGTGCAATATCGGCAGGAGCAATCAGTTCACAAAATAAGAAGTCATTTTGCAATAAATTGATCCCTACAATTACACTGGCTGTTAAAATTGTGGCCGGCTAAAAATCAGAACCTAGCATTTTTACTTGTTACCCCGCAAGATTGCAGCCATTAAGTATTCATTAAGTATTCATCATTATTTTCCATGAGTGATTTGACGAGCGTGCTTCAGCAAATCGAACAGGGTGATCTTCAAGCCACCAGCAAACTGATGCCCATCCTATATGAAGAGTTGCGGCAATTAGCCCGGCATAAGATGGCAGGAGAGAAGCCAGGTCACACGCTGCAAGCCACCGCACTGGTTCATGAAGCGTGGCTGCGGCTCGGCGGCGACGAGCAAACGGCCTGGCGAAATCGCGCCCATTTTTTTGCCGCCGCCGCTGAAGCCATGCGGCGCATCCTCATCGACAATGCCCGGCGAAAAAAAGCCCGACGCCACGGGGGCCAGGCGGAACGGGTGGAACTGGATCTCGAACATCTGGAATTAGCGGTCGGCATGGAGGACGAACAACTCCTGGCGCTACATGAGTCATTGGAGAAGTTGGCGGCACATGATGCGCTCAAGGCCCAATTGGTGAAGTTGCGCTTTTTTGCCGGTCTCACATTGAGCGAGGCGGCCAAGGCCCTCGATATTTCCGAACCCACGGCAAAACGTTATTGGGCCTATGCGCGAGCCTGGCTCTATCGGGAAATCATGAAGCAGTGAACGACATGCTGAGCCGTAAAACGGGTGGGTAAAAGTTAGTTAAAAACCGCCCTCATCCCTACCTTCTCACTCGGGCAAAGGGGAACGCGTTGCCGCGGCGATGGTAATACCGGCTGATGGGTGGCTGGGATCAAAATTCAGGTCTCGGGAAAGAAAGTGAAAATTGGGAAACGGCGGCAGAAAAGAAATCAGGCAATAGTCCGTTGGCAGCATACAGATATAAAAAGCGCGATTAGCGACAGCCCAGCACTCAGGGTCTGAACCCACTACCCACCAATAGTTTCGGTGCCGGCCGGATGAATTCCCGGGCGGTTCCGGGAAGGAAACAGGCAACTCTCCACGCGCCGACGGCAAGATTTGATTGAATTCAAAAATCCGAATAACCCAATTGGCAGCACGCTTTGGCGAGGGGATTTTAATTTCGTTTGGCCTGTTCCCGCCGCTGCACGTAAGCGAAGGATCCGAGAGCGACCAGCAATCCGGCAAAGCCCAGGCCGATGATGAACGTTTTGCGATCCACAATGCCCAGTTCCACGAGCAGGTAACTGCCCAAGCCACATCCTACCAAACCGCCAACCAGCAGCCGCCAACGGGAACGAAACGGCGCGAGCAGCATCAAAACCATGGCAGCGGCCAGATAAACCCACACATCCACGCGGACTTGCGCATTATCGCGATGATTCATGGCGTTGGCAAAAAGTGCGCTCAGCGTGTGGATAATCGCCAGCATTTCGAACAATTTGCTTGCGCGGCGCAGATCCAAACTCGCGGAGCGTTCCGCCAGCACCATGAGCAGCAGAAAACAAAAACCATTCAGGACCAGCGAAAATGCGGTCAACCGCTGCTTGTCAAAATACGGCCACCGTTCACCATCCACGCCGATCATTTTGAGGGTCGGCCCGTTGAGCGCAATGATGTCGAGGCCGATCACCAAGGCAAGCAGCGCCACGAGATGAAACGGCAGCGTCCAGCGCACGCGCCCGTGGCGCTCAAACCAGAGGGCCACCGGTTCCAACGCCACGAGCGGAAGACACCAGAGCGCTTGAATTTCCGGCTTCCGATCCAACCAATTCAACAGCAGCAAGCCGCTGAGAAAACTGATGGCGCTCAAAATGGCGGAGGTCCAGGCGAAGCCGGTCAATTTCAACCGCCATAAACCAAACACCGAAACAGCGAGCGCAGTCATGGCAGCAAGGAATACCTGCTGGTTCGTAAAGGTCCCGGCAAAAAGTTGTTTTACCTGCCCGGCGGGCGTTGCCAAAACCTGCAACTCGGCCAACAGGGCCAGGGTACAGGGCGCGATGGCCAAAGCGGTGCCCGCAAGAAAGGTGGCGGCGGCAAGCGGCTGGCGCGCGCGGCGCGCGGCCTGGCCGGCCACCAGCAACATTCCCGTGAAATAGGCGGGCAGCAGCCAGCGCCAGGGCGTCGACAGATCGTCGCGCAACATCCAAACCATCAGCACCGTGGCGACCACCGCCAGCCAGGTCGCCGCCGACAGAATCGTCTGGAGCGGCGTGATGCGGCGCGCGTCAATGATCCAGTGGTCCTCATCAGCAAGCAGCCGGCGATGCACCACTTCCAGAGCGTCACGTTCTTCCGGCGAGATAATGCTTTGACTGGCCCAGGCGCGCGCCTGCCCGGAGTATTCGCTGATGCTGCGGCGCAAAAGGTCATCATAAAGTTTCGGCTTGAGCCGCACCGGTTCACCCACGAGGAAGCGACCTAGCTCGAGTGCGACTTCGGCCGCCGCCGGACGATCCGCCGCGTTCCAGGCGAGACAGGCCAGACAGACCGCCTGCAGATCTTCCGGCACGCCAACGGCCACTTCGCGCAGAAATGGCGGCGCCGTGGTGGCGATGGCTTCCAGAGTTTGCCCGATGGTATCGCCCCCAAACGGTGCGCGCCCCGTGAGCACCTTGAACATCAGGCTGCCAAACGAAAACAAATCGGAGGCCACCGTAAGCGGCTGGCCGCGCACTTGTTCAGGTGAAGCATAGAGAGGGGTGCCTTCAAATCCGCCGGCGGGCAGGCCGGCTTCCTCCAGCGATAGCGCCAGGCCAAAATCCAAAATGCGCGGCCGCAGATCAGGACCGACAATGATATTGTCGGGCTTGAGATCCCGGTGGATCAGACCGTGGGCGTGGGCAACCGCCAGACCGCGCGCCACTTCGCGCAACAATCTCGCTTTTTGTTCAAAGTTTAATTCCGCCGCAAAGCGGTCCAGGGGAAAGCCTTCCACCAGTTCCATCACGATGGCCGGCGGGTCGGCGGTGTCGAGCACGGAAAAAATGGTGACGATCGCCGGATCCCCCAGCGCCGCCGCTTTGCGCGCCTCGTCCAACAGGCGTCGGCGGACGACTGCATCCGCCCGCCGGTGCAGGACTTTGACCGCCACGCGCCGGTTTAGTTTTTCGTCGTGCGCAACATAAACCGCCCCCAGACTGCCTTCCCCGAGTTTTCGTTCGATGCGAAAACCCGATAGCGCAGGGAGCGGCTCAACTTCATGGACGGATACCGGTTCAACGCGGACCGGCCACTGTCTTACCCGCAGGCCGGCTTCAATGCGCTCGCGCGCCTCCTGACGGACCACTTCCGGCAGGGTGCCAATAAAATCAGCAATGGAAAGACCAAGACTTTTATCCGCGCCGCGAAGAAAAGACCCCGCATGGGCCGCCGCGTCAATGGCCGTCGTGCATTGCCTGGGAACGGCCGCTGGAGCCAGCGGCGGATTGGTTTTATGGGCACCCCCGACACGCAAAAAATCACCAGCGGCGTCATGCGCCCGGAGGAGGCTCTCGACCTCACGCCGGAGGGCCAGATGGCTGGCACATTCGGCAGCGACGAGGCGGTCTCGAGCCGGACCAGGCGGCAATTCAATGGCCCGGACGAAAACATTTTCGGCGCTGACAGCGGATTGATTCATGGGATACACGCAGCCCGGGCGACTTTACCACCCAACGCAACTTGAGCGAGTGTAAAAAATTTGATCCGTTTTGCCGATAAATTCCGCATGGTTAGAATGACAGGCTGGTTTACAAGCCGGCCCACAAAAATATAAACCGAAAAATAACCGAAAAAATTTATGAAAAAATGGCCTTTACTGGTGGCAGCCCTTTATCTGGCGCTCCTGATAGTACTCACACTGCCGGCAAGTTTGCTGGCGTTCGCTCCCAAAGTGAGCCTGGGGGAGGCGCTCGGAATATTCGCAGCCTGGCCCTATTGGCTCTGGCTGGCGGTGATGTTCGTGAGCCAGCTCTTGCTGCTGGCGGTACCCATCCGGTTGGCCAGCCAGCGGCCCGTCGCCCAGGGGCCGATCTGGCGAACGATTCTGGCCGGTGGCCTGATGGCTGGCGGCCTCGCGGCGGGAGCATTTCTCTCCATTTATGAGTTCTGCTGCCGCGGGAATGGCGGCAGTGGGGTCGGCTGGGCAGCCATTGCCTTGGGCATCCTGACCTGGTGCCTATGGGCGGTGATATTTTCCCGGATGAGCCACGGCTTGACACCGGCTGACCTGGTGTCGCGCCAATGTCAAAGTTTGTTCAAAGGCAGCATTCTCGAATTATTAATCGCGGTGCCCATGCATATCGTGGCGCGATACCGTGATTATTGCTGTGCGGGTTTAATGACGTTCATCGGGCTGACGATGGGGTTTTCGGTAATGCTCTTCGCGTTCGGTCCGGCGGTGTTCTTTCTGTTTGCTGAGCGGTGGAAAAAGCTGCATCCGCGAAGTGCCAGCGGCACTGACCCAGCGAAGAAATAGCTTCATTTTATGATCCAACGCGAACGCGTTGGCAAAAAACATTTTTGCCGGCACTTGCCGCATCGAGGCTGATTTCCGCACTATCAGGAGCACCCGCAGTGGAGTCGCCGCTTAAAAGCGGCCGACATCCCCGGTGGAATCGGGCTGAAATAGCGGAAGCCGGAGCAAGCCTGGAATGCCGCACTTTAATTGAGTGAGTTCGCGGCGAAAGCCGGCTGTCTTTTTTTAGAGCGCACCCTAAACTGGCCAGATGCGAGCCAACCGCCTGGAAGCCTTTAGTGACGGGGTCATTGCCATCATCATCACGATCATGGTTTTGGATCTCCACGTACCGCAGGAGTGGACGCGGCCGGAAATTCTCAAAATTGTCCCGACCCTGCTAAGCTACGCCCTGAGCTTTTTGATCGTGGCGATTTACTGGGTCAACCATCACCACCTGATTCATCTGGCGCAAAAAGTGGATGCGATGACCTTGTGGGCCAATATCCATTTGCTGTTTTGGATGTCGTTGATGCCCTGGGTGACGGCTTGCCTGGGCAAATACCATCACACGCCCGCAGTGGTGGCGCTGTACGGCGGCATTGCCCTGGCGTGCTCGCTAGCGTTTCACCTGCTGCGCCGTTCCATTGCAGTTCATCAGCGGAGCAAGGAAGAGCTTACAAACCTGCACCGGCGGCAGGCGCAAAAAAACTATCTTGCCCTCGTTATCTATCTTGCTTCCATTCCGCTGGCTTGGGTGAATGTATGGGCCTCAATGGCACTGATTATGTTGCCGGCCTTGATGTATTTTCTGCCGGATCGGCGGGTGGAAAAGTTACACAAAGGGGACTGAGACGCGGCCGGATGCAGAGAATTCCATTCCACAGGAGACCACCATTTGTTTGAGGTCCCAGTGGAGGTAGAAAACGGGTCGGTCGATCCATCTTGAAAGCGCAGGCGGTAGGCCATCAATTCGCGGCCATCGAAAAGCTGCAAGCTTAACCAGTCCCAGCCGACCTGGCCCGCGCCCAACTGGCTGCTGCTGAATTCATGATCCACCAACCAAGCGAAAGGGAAGGCTCAGAGGGGTGTCCGCCGTACCAAAAATGCTTCCCGCAGTGAGTGAACAGTTCCCGTTTGCAAAGCTGCGGCACTTTGGCGTATTTCGCTTATTTCGCGGTTTCAACTGCGGAATTTTGGTTAATAAGCCACTATGGGAGACGAGGATTCGCCGGGGTTCAATTTTTGCGGCGCACCAACCAAACTCCTGTCCAGGGGCTACGCGGATTGAATTGGATTCCCATTAGAATTTCCCGCGCAGGCTTTCACCATACCCGGTGAGTTCCAGGTAGGCACGGCCGATCACGGTTTTATTTTCATCCAGCACGCGGCAGGCGCCTTCCCAATAGCCGACCCCACCCAGCTTGCCGGTCAGTTCTTGATCGGCGACGAGCGGTTGCACCATGAAAGATTCCGGCCGGCTGGTTGCGGGATTGATCGCCTGCAACCGCACCAATGAAGGATAATCTGCCCCGGATTGGAGGCTCTGCCAGTGCGCGCAAACGGACCAATTAAACTGATCCGGCCCGATTTGAACAACCTTTCCGGCCAGATCAATCCAAGCAACGGTAGAAAACGGGTCGGTGGATCCGTCTTGACGGCGCAGGCGGTAGGCCATCAATTCGCGACCATCGAAAAGCTGCAAGCTTAACCAGTCCCAGCCGACCTGGCCCGCGCCCAACTGGCTGCTGCTGAATTCATGATCCATCCAGGCTTCGCCGGCCACCGCCTGATTGGTTTCATTAAGCGTAAGCGTGCCAGCGGCCGACAGTCGCGGGAACGTGAGGTAATGACTCGAGGCACGCGGGTCTGCCGCCTTGCGCGAAACGCCGTTCGTGCCGAAAATTACCAGCGGCTTCCGCGGAATCAGCTTCAGCGCGAAGGCGACTTCCGCGGCGACGGTGCCTTGCAACTGGTAAAATTCCGGCCGGCCGGCCTGGGGGGACACAAGCCGCAGCGACCAATTTCCGTTGCGCACATCCATGGTGTTGGTGGAGGCATACGCATCCCAGCCATCGCGGTTTAATTTTTCCTGAAAGATAAATTTGCCGGTGCCCGGGTTCACCAGCGCCATGTGCGCGAGATAAATCTGACTGCTGCCGAACGAGGCGGAGGAAGAGGCATTGGTCAAGCCCGGCGGCACCAGTGCGCGGCGAAAGAAAGTGGCTTGAAAACCAAACTGCGACTGATCGGCGGCCGTCAGGTGCCCGGTGATATACCACCATTCAATAGCAAATTCCGGATGACTGCCATGGTCGCGGGGAAAGACAAAATATCTTCCCGGCTGCGGCACGGCGTAGCCATCCGCTGTCAGCCGGGGAATTTCCGCCGCGCCACTCATCCATCCCAATAACAACGCCGCCGCCACCAGCCGGGTCGCGAGCAGGTGCTTTTTGGCTGGGGTGGGTGCTTGAGGCATTGCAGTCATTCCTCCCGTTCCGCCGGTAATCGGGCCGCCCACCGGCCAACGAACCAGCCGGCCACCGCCGCGCTGGCCAGGACCAGCAGCGCCAGCGCAGCGAGTTGTCCCCACGGCCGATCGGTTTGCAGCGTCCAGCCGAAGGTTTGTTTATTGATGCGATAGATGAGCAGCCAGCCCAGCGCGAGACTCACGGCCAGGCCCGCCACCACTCCCGCCGCTGCGGTCAACGCGCCTTCCCACGCCGCCGCGCTCGCCAGCTCCTCGCGCCGCAGGCCGAGCGCACGCAGCGTGTTCAAGTCCTCGCGCCGTTCCCAAAGCAGGCTCGCCATCGTGAAGGCCAGCCCCGCGACGGCAACCACAACACCAATTAATTCCAGCGCATAAGTGACGGCAAAAGTCTGATGAAAAATGCGCAGCGACTCACCGCGCAGATAGCCGCTCGTAAACACGCCGAGGCCCGGATGCGCCGCCCGCAGTTCGGCGCGCATCGCCTCCGCGTCGTGGCCCGGCTGGAGCGCGAGAATCAGACTCGCGGCGAGCTCGTTGCCAGACCAGCCGGCGAACTGACGCTGCTCAATCAGCAACGAGCCGCGCTCGTTGCCATAGTCGGCGAATATGCCGGCAATGGTCACGTGCCGAAAGCCGCTCCGCGTCGGCACTGGCACAGAGCTACCACGATGCATGTGAAATCGCGCGGAAAACGCCTCGCTGGCCAGCGCCAGTCCAGAGTTAAGATCGGGATTGAACACATCATCGCTGTCCGGTGGTTCGACCCACGCGGGCCGGGAGTAATCGCGAAAGAAAGCGAGGTGGTTGCCGACCAGCAACGTGCTGACCCCGGCCAGTTTGATATCCATGACTTGAATGACGTTCGCCTGCTTCACCGCCGGATGTGCCACGATAGCTCGCCAGGTGGCGGGCGAAATGCGGCTGGCCGACGAAGCAGTCTGTGCGCCATCGCTGGAAATGAACAGGTCGGCCTGAAACGTCCGCGCGATCCAGCCACGCATCGTGGTATCGAAACTGCCGACCAGAATCGCCATGCCCGCCGTCATGCCGACGGCACACACCAGACTGGCGACGAGCAGCCGGTGGCGACCACTGGGCACGCGCAGATGACTGCCGGCCAGACGCAGGGGCACCGAATTCATTTTCAACCGGTGCAACCCCCGGCCGAGTTCCCCTAGAAAAATGCCGGCGAGAATTCCTGCCCCGAAAATCCAACCCAGAGCCGCAGCGTAGGCGGCGATGGGCAACCGGCCGCCACCCGGCAGCCGCAGCGGCGGAAACCAGGTCAGAGCCATGCCAAGCAGAATGAGCGCCATGCCCAGCTGCGGCCGGCGGAGTAATTTACCGCCGGGAAAATTGGACAGGCCGGCGCGCACGGCGATTTGGGCGGGCAGCGTGTTGGCAGCGACGCGGGCGGGGCGCCAGCCAGCGAAGATGCTCGCGAGTACCGAGATCACGAGGGCAATGACGGCTTCGCGGAAATCAAAGGCAGCGGAGTCGGCCGAGCTGGCGAAGTAAAGGGCATTAACCGTTCGGGCAACCATTTTCACGGCCAGCTGCGCGCCAAGCCACCCCAGGCCGAGCCCGAGCAGACCGCCGACCAGTCCGATGCCCGCGGCCTCCACGAGCCAGGCAGATTGAATCTGTCCCGAAGTGACACCGAGAGAGCGCAGCACGGCAATTTCACCCCGCCGGCGCACCACCGCGCCGTCGAGCCCTTGAAACACCAGATAAAGCCCGACCAGCAACGCGAGCAGCGACAGAATTGTCAGGTTTAACCGAAACGCTTCGGTCATCGTGGCGGCGCTGGCGCGGCGGTCCGCCGGGGAGCCCACCAGCCAGCGGGGCGAGTTTGTGAGGTTGGCCGCTGCCAATTTTTCCTTGATGCCCAGCCACTGCGCCGAGCGATGCGGACCTGCTTCAACCACAAATTCGACGCGATCCAACTGACCGGGTTTGTCGGCCAACTGTTGCAATGCGGGCAAATCCATAATCAGCAAATTCGCCGGTACCGCCGGCTGGCGTGGATCCGCCGGAATGATGCCCGCAACGCGGAGCGTTACCAGATGCTCATTGATAATAAGCGGCAGCAGGGAGCCGCTTTTTAGCTGGTCCCGTTTGGCCAGAGCCGCGCTGATGAAAACCGATTGCGGATTCCGCAGCACCGACGAAAAACCATGGTCTGATTCATTGGTCTTTCCCTCCGTCGCAGGACTAAACCAGCCGGGGCCATTATCCGGCTGGCTCGCCAGGTTTACCAAGGCCGGCAAGTCGAGTCCGAGCACTTGAAACGTAGGGCGCGAACCGATGGTTTGCCTTTCAGCACGGTCGGGCACGACCGCGGTGGTTTCCAATACCGGCAAGAGGTTGACAGGCGCGTTTCCCAGAAGTTCTCGCAATTCCAGCAGAACGGTTTCGGACAAAGTTCCAACGGGCGCGGTGATGAGCCCATCACTTTGTGACGTGACAAGGTCGGTGAAATTCTGGAAGCCGGCAACGGCGGCCCGGTTGGCCAGCCGGATGGAGAAAAAAGCAGCCACGCCGATGGCGAGAATCAGCAGCAACAAAAACGAGGAGACCGGCGACAGTCGCCAGTGCCGCCACGCAATGCGCGACCAGAGAAGGCGCAGCACGCTAAGATTCGAGGCCGCCATTTAATCCTTGTCCCGTTGGCCGCCGATTTGTCCATCGCGCAGATGAATTTCCCGATGACAAATCCGCGCGGCCGCGCCGCTATGCGTGACGAGGACCAGAGCCGTGCCGGTTTCGTCGGAAAGTTCGCGCAGCAATTCGAGAATAATTGTGCCGTTGCGGGAATCGAGATTGCCGGTCGGTTCGTCGGCCAGCAGCACGGCGGGCTGGTGCGCCAGCGCGCGCGCAATGGCCACTCGCTGCATTTCGCCGCCGGAAAGCTGGCCCGGAAAAGCCTCCGCGCGCGCAGCCACGCCGACACGTTCCAGAAGCCAACGCACCCGGGCCGGACGCCCGGCCGGGGCGACGCCGTTTAGCTGCAACGGCAGTTCGACATTTTCCGCCGCCGTCAACGTCGGCAACAGATGAAAGAATTGAAAGATGGTGCCGATGTCGCGCCGGCGGACTTCCGTGAGCCCATCGGCATCCAGCGTCTCGAGCGCAATATTTTTGAAGCGGATGCTGCCGGAATCCGGGCGATCCACGCCACCGAGACAATTGAGCAAAGTGGATTTACCGCTGCCAGACGCGCCCGTGAGCGCGAGACGCTCGCCGGCGCGAACTTCCAAGGACACACCCCGCAACACCGGCCGCCCGGCGTAGGCTTTGACAATATTGGTGGCGATTAGCACGGGCTCATCCGTAAACGGGGCATTCTGGTGGTTTTCTTTGCTCACGTGTTATGCTGATTCGTCGCCAGCCGGGGTACAGCCACTGCACCGGTTGTGCCAGGTTGGCAGCGAATTTTATCCGAATTCAATTTGTCGCTGGTTGGGGCACTGGGTGAAGCCGATTGGTATCGTAGCCCTGCGCCGCTATGAGTTGGAGAATTTTCGAATAGGTCGTTTCATCTAAATGACGTTCCCGAGCCAGCACCCAAAGCAGTTTGTGTCCCGGGGTGGCGACCACCGCCCATTGGTATTGCGGGTCGAGCGCCAAAACAAGATAGGTCGAATAAAAGGGCCAGAGGAAACGCACCCGCCACTCGGCGTTAGATTCATGGTTGACCACCCAGGCAACACCACGCCAGCTTGTTTGCGGCGCATCCAGCGAACTTTTCCGGAAGGTGAAAATGTTGTTCATGCGTCCGTCCGGCCGCATAGAATAAGTGTCAAAGGAGGCAACCTTGCCCTGCTCCAGCCAGTATGGAATGTTGGCGATGACATACCATTTACCGAGATAGCGGTTCAAATCCACGTAGGCCACGGTGCGTGTCGGGAGCGGCTTCGTCGCGCAACCTGCAAGGCTGGCGGCGGCCACGGCTAACAGGAAGTGGCGACATACTTTGCCAAAGGCAAATTTTAAGAATTCGGAGTCACCCGTTATCACAGTTGGGCTGGTCATAAAATTGGTTTCATCCACGCGGAAGTTTAGGAGCTCGCATGGCACAGGCTTCCGAAACACAGTGCCGGCCAAACCATTTGCCGATGGTCATCCGGTTGCGGGCAAACCATTCATAGCCCCGGTCGGCCAGCCAACGCAAACCCGGCCAAGCCGTCGGTGCCAGGACCCAGCCGAGGCCGACCGCACGATACGCTTCCCGAAAAACGGCCAAGCGCTGAATGAGGCGTCCGTCCGGAAAAACTCCGTGGATGACGCCCATCAATTGGTCTCGCGTAGTGCCGTAAGCGGCAGGATCAAATCCGGGAGCGGCGATATCTTCGAAGGCGAGCCACCCATGGTGATTGCGCCGCGACAGGAAGCGCGCCTCCCGACGGCAGAGAGGACAATCGCCATCGTACAAGAGTTTGAAGCGCCATTGATTCATAAAAGTTTTATGAAGACACAATACTATACAGGGTTTCGAATTCTTTGCTCTCTCAATATTTCTCTGAATATTTCAGCGATCACCACTTTCGGAGTGGCCCGGAAAAATCATCTTTCGCCCAATCCGCCGCCGGCTGAACGCCGGGAAGAACAATTCCATTGATTGCACAGCCCAACAAAAAATAGGAAAGAGGTAAAGGCTCAGGTCCGCTTTTACGGCTGATGGCGAGATGCTCCGAAGTCACGACCAGTGGCAAACCCACCCAGAGCGCGAGGATGCCCGGCACCCAAAGCGCAACGTAAACGCCGTAGTCGTGTTTCACCAGAAACCATAAGCCGACACTGGCCAGGAAACTCGCTAAAGCGGCGAAAAGTAAGGAGCAATCAAAAATTTTAAACATATTGAGTTGGAGTTGGAAATTGCGAGACGGAGAGCAAAAAGCGCCCCGTCCCGCTCCCCATCCACACACCTCCTCAGGTTGGGATTAAAACCGTGTCAAACACAGGCACCACGCCATTGATAGCAGCGACACTGGTCTTGATGACGTTGGCGATGATGACGCTGAAGTTCCACATGGTTGGTGGTTTTATCGTTTTGGGTTTTAAACAGTTTTTGAATTGTGGTTTTGCTTATTTGGGTAGCATGACGGCATCAATGACGTGAATCACGCCATTGCTCGCGGCCACATCCGTCTTGATAACGTTGGCGTCGTTCACTGTCACTTTGCCGTCATCTACCTTAAGGCTCAGTTCCTTGCCATTGACGGTTTTGGCCATCATCGTTTTCACATCGGCGGCCATGACTTTGCCAGGCACCACGTGGTAGGTCAGAATGGCCACGAGCTTGTCTTTGTTCTCCGGCTTGAGTAAGTCGTCCACCGTCCCAGCCGGCAACTTGGAGAACGCCTCGTCGGTCGGCGCGAAGACGGTGAACGGCCCTTTGCCCTGGAGCGTCTCCACGAGGCCAGCCGCCTTGACGGCGGCGACGAGGGTCTTGAAACTGCCAGTGCTGGTGGCCACGGCGACAATGTCGCCCGGAGCGGCTGTGTCGTCCGCCGCCTGTAGCTGCGGCACGGTTGAGGGCAGCACCAGCAGTGCGGCCATGGTGATCATTTTGGTTACTGTTTTCATTTTGTTTCTTTCTTTGTTGTTTTTGTTTTGAACCTGCACGCTCACCGCGAAACACGTCGGCCGCCAATACTTCAACCTGAGGGTCCGGCCGGCGAAATCACTGGCTAATGCGTTGGCGAGTTTCATGTTAATTTTGTCTGGCGAACTTTCCGTTTCGTCAAACGATGACGAATATGTATAATTATTGTGTATTATTTGTGTAATGTCAAATATTTTTCTTTAAGTAATTGGCTATTCACCATTATTCTGCGTATTCCGGAGTGTTTTTAAAGATATACCTAACTATCCGCAACTTCCCCAAGCTTGTTTGAAGACCCTAATCATTTTTAACCTTGCCGAAATTGGTCAATGTGTGTAAAATTTGTATAATTAAATGTCAACCGCCAGTCATCCTATAAAAGTCGTTGCCCGCCTCACCGGATTGAGCGCCTACGTCATCCGTATTTGGGAACAACGCTACGAGGCGGTCAAACCCGATCGGACCGGCACCAATCGCCGGCTTTACTCGGATGAGCAGGTTGAACGGCTTAAATTATTGCGCGAGGTAACTCAGGCGGGACACAACATCGGTCTGATCGCACGGTGGCCGACGGAAAAACTGCGGAAACAGGCGGCGGAATCCTCCTGCCTAGTTCCGCTATCGACCCAAACCGCGCCTAGCGCACCCGTCTCAGGTGAGACAATCACCGAGGAATGTGTGGCCGCGATGAAACTGCTCGACGCAAAAGCATTGGACGACGCCCTCAAGCGCGGCGCGATGGTGCTGGGCACCATGGGACTGCTCCAACAAGTGGTCGCACCGCTCTCGCGGATGATCGGTGAACTCTGGATTGATGGCAACATTACCGTGGCCCATGAGCATTTGGCGACCTCCGTGCTGCGGACATTTCTGCTGAACGCAGCCAGGCCGTTCGGAGAAACCAGACATTCTCCCCGGTTGGTAGTGGCGACCCCGGCGGGTCAGATCCACGAACTGGGCGCATTGCTGGTTGCAGCCGTAGCCACGCAGCTGGACTGGCAGATCATTTATCTGGGGGCGAGTCTGCCGGCGACAGAAATAGCCGGCGCGGCGCGGCAAAGCCGGGCGCGGGCGGTCGCCTTAAGCCTCGTTTATCCCGAGGATGATTCACGGATGGAATCCGAACTAAAGCTGTTACGGGAATTGCTGCCGGCGGAGGTGGCGATTTTGGCGGGTGGACGGGCGCTACCCGCCTATCACGACCCACTCCAACAAATCGGAGCGGTGCTGACCGAAGACCTTTCGGATCTCGCCACCAACCTGGAAGCGCTGAGAAAACCGTCTAGAGATGTTTCCCGTCCAAAACCGGTGGCAAAATGAAAAACCCCACGAAAACCAGCAAACCAGTTCACATCGTTGTGCTCGGGGCGGGCTTTGGCGGTCTGACGTTTTGCAAACAGTTGCAAATGCCGGGTGCGCGAATCACGCTGGTGGATCGCACAAATCATCATTTATTTCAGTCACTGTTGTATCAAGTGGCGACTTGCGGCCTCTCCGCACCTGACATCGCGCAACCGGTGCGTTCCATTATGTCCGACCGGCCGGATGTCACTGTCTTGCTAGACAACGTGGCCGGGTTTGATTTGGACCAAAATCGAGTGCGCCTTGAAAAAAACACGCTGAGCTACGATTATCTAGTGCTCGCACTGGGCGGCCAGACCGGATACTTCGGCCATCCGGAATGGGAACGCTTCGCGCCCGGACTGAAATCACTGGACGACGCACTTCGCATCCGGAGCCATGTCCTGCTATCGTTCGAGCAAGCCGAGAACGAAGCAAACACCGCCGAACACGACAAACTCATGACCATCGTCGTCGTCGGTGGCGGTCCGACCGGCGTGGAGCTGGCGGGTTCCTTTGCGGAATTGACGCGCACGGTTTTGAAACGTGATTTCCGGCGCATTGATCCGACGCAGGCGCGGATCATTCTCATCGAAGCCTCACCGAATCTGCTCTCCAATTTTCCGCAGGATTTATCCGCGAGCGCCCGCCAGCAGCTCGAAGCGCTGGGCGTGCAAGTCCGCACCGAAACTTCGGTCAAGGACATCCGCGAAGGCGAAATCATTCATGCCGCCAACGTTGTCTGGGCAGCGGGGGTTTCCGCCACGCCACTGACAAAAAAACTGGGCGTAGAACTGGATCGCGCGGGCCGCGTCAAAGTGAATCCGGATTTGAGCCTGCCCGGCCATCCGGAAATTTTTGCCATCGGCGACATGGCCTTTGTGCCGCAAGCTGACGGCAAACCCGTGCTGGGAGTTTCCCCCGCCGCCATCCAGATGGCGGCTCACGTTGCTAACATCATCGAGCAGAAGGCCATGTTCGCCGCGAACCCGTCCTTCCGCCCGGCCTTCAAGTATTGGGACAAAGGCACGATGGCGACCATCGGACACTCGGCGGCGGTGGCGTGGATTGGAAAACTGAAATTTTCCGGGCCGCTGACCTGGCTGGCCTGGTTATTCGTGCATCTGATTTTCCTGATCGGCTTTCGCAACCGCACCTCCGTGTTTTTTCAGTGGGCGTATTCTTATTTTTCCTACAAACGCAGCGCTCGCTTGATTACAAACCGGCCGCTAAAAATAGAACCAGAAAAACCAACGCCGCAGTTGACGCCGTCCCCGGCGATTTTATGAGCACAGAAAATTCTCCCGTGATAATTATTTTTGGCGGTGCCGGCGGCATCGGTTCCGCCGTGACCCGCAAACTGGCAAGGCAAGGCTGCCGGCTGGTCCTGGCCGGGCGCAATGCCGAGCGGCTCCAAAGCGTCGCGACCGAAACCGGTGCACAGGCCATCCCGCTCGATGCCCGCGACAGTGCAGCGGTGGACGCGCTGATACAGTCCGTGCAAACCAGCCATGGCCGAGTGGATGGCGTGGTGAATTGCGCTGGTTCCATTTTGCTGAAGTCCGCGCACTTGATCAGCGACCAGGAATTTGCTGACACGATGGCCACCAATCTCACCACTGCTTTCAACCTCGTGCGCGCCACCACGCGGCTGATGATGAGGCAAGCCGGCGGCGGGAGCATCGTTCTCTGTTCTTCGGTCGCCGCGCGACGCGGGTTGGTGAACCACGAAGCCATTGCCGCCGCCAAGGCCGGCGTGGAAGGACTGGCGCTGGCGGCGGCGGCCAGTTATGCCCGGTTTGGCGTGCGGGTGAATTGCGTGGCACCGGGTCTGACGCGCACGGAGATGACGCGCTCGCTGACACAAAACGAAACCGTCGCCAAAATGTCCGCCGCGCTGCATCCGCTCGGTCGCATCGGCGAACCGTCGGAAGTGGCCTCGGCAATCTGCTGGTTACTGGACGCCGAGCAAAGCTGGGTGACGGGCCAAATCATCGGCATTGATGGCGGTCTGGGCCAGGTTCAGGCGCGGAGTTAAAAAATATGTCGGCAGCCCAACTTATTCTGGTCACCATGGACCGGCTATTGGGTGGTACCGGCAGGGGCCTTGGTCGGCAGGCCCCGGAAGGCTTGCGCGGCGGCGACCCGTTGGATTTTTGGCGGATGGAAGTGGTCGAACCGGGCCGGTTGAGCCGGTTGCGGGCGCAGAAGAAAATTCCAGGCCGCGCCGGCCTTGAGTACAAAACAGCGCCGCAGGCCGATGACCAAAGACTGCTCACGCAAGCCGCTTTCTTCCAGCCAAAAGGTTGGTGCAGTCTGCCTTACTGGCATGCATTTTATCCCATCCCTAGGTTGATTTTCAGCGGCCTGATTCGCCTGCCTGCCAAACAGGCTGGCAGAATGTGGCTGCCCATCGTCAGTGCACTCCTGCTCAATATGAACATACGCGCGGCAGACAAATTTATTTTTGATTTCCAAACCGATACCAAAGCGGGAGCCTGGCAAATCGTCAATGACGGAGTGATGGGGGGCGTTTCCACCAGCCAATTTTGCGTGACCAACGGCGTGGCGGTTTTTCAAGGTGAAGTGTCCCTGGCGAACAATGGCGGCTTTGCCTCGGTACGCTCGCTACCCATAAGTCACCAACTGGCCGGATTCGACACCTTCGTCATACGCACGCTTGGTGATGGGCATCGCTACAAGTTCACCTCTCGCATAAACCCGAGCTTTGGTAGTGCGATCTACCAAGCAGTCTTCAAAACCCAGCCGGGTGTTTGGGAGGAACATCATTTGCCGTTAACAGAGTTCATACCGACTTTCCGGGGCCGCGTGTTGTCTGATGAACCGCCGCTGGAGGCAGCGAAAGTCACATCGGTAGGTTTCTTGATTTCCGAACAACAAGCGGGTGCGTTCCAACTCAAAGTGGCATGGATCAAGGCTTCGGTTTCCACGAACAAATAGGCACCCCTGGGGTCGGCGAGGATTTTATAAGAGTTTTGAGGATCCTAAAAAATGGGTGCGGCATGTCGGATTAGGCCAATGATTTCGACCTGATTTATTACAGTCATTGAGATATTCGCTTACTGAATAAACAGGCGGACTCAATGGGGTTCGATTTTTGCGGTGCAAAAACCAAACTCCAGCCAAGTGGCTAACCGGATTGGAAACTTTTCACTGGCCTGCCTTGCAGTCCCTTCACCTGCTTCGTTCATACCCAATGCAGTCAAAGTTCTATCAATTGTGTCTAAAAACCGAACCGAGACGTGCTTCCGGATTATTGCCAGGCTTAAATCAAGCGAGAATTTTATCCACAACTTGACCGTGCACGTCCGTAAGCCGGAATTGCCGGCCTTGGTGGGTATAAGTCAGCCGTTCATGATCAAAACCCAAGCAGCGAAGAATGGTGGCCTGAAGATCGTAAATTTGCACTTCATCGGAAACGACATGGAATCCCATGTCGTCCGTGGCACCGTAAGTCAGGCCGGGGTTGATGCCGCCACCGGCCAGCCACATGGTGAAAGCCGCCGGATGGTGATCGCGACCGAGACTGCGGCCGAGGGATGCGTTGCTTTCCACCATCGGTGTGCGGCCGAACTCGCCGCCCCAGATCACCAGCGTCTCATCAAGCAATCCCCGTTGTTTCAGATCCTTGACCAAGGCAGCGGAAGCCTGATCGGTCGCGCCGCAATTTTTTTTCAAATTGCCGATGACGTCCGAGTGCGCGTCCCAGCCTTCGTGATAAATGTTCACGAAGCGCACGCCACGCTCGATCATGCGCCGCGCCAACAAACACGCCCGTGCAAAACTTGGCTTGTCCGGATCGCAGCCATACATTTCGAGCGTTACTTTGCTTTCTTGTTTCAAGTCCATCAACTCCGGCGCGGAAGTCTGGAGCCGGTAGGCCATTTCATAAGACGCGATGCGCGATGCGATTTCCGGATCGCCGACGATGCCAAGTCGCGCGTGGTTCATTTCCGCGATGAGAGAAAGCGAGTCGCGTTGAAGTTTGGCATCCACGCCTTTGGGGCTGCTCACATTGAGGATCGGATCGCCTTGATTACGAAGGCGCACGCCGGCATAAACCGAAGGCATAAAGCCGCTGGACCAATTGGCCGAACCGCCGCTGATGCCGGAACCGGTGGACATCACGACGTAGGCGGGCAGATTTTGCGCAGCACTTCCCAAACCGTAAAGCACCCACGAGCCGAGACTCGGCCGGCCCGGTTGCGCAAAACCGGTATTTAGAAAAATCTGTCCCGGCGCGTGGTTAAATTGATCTGTCTTCATGGACTTGATGAAGCAAAGATCGTCCACCACTCCGGCCAAATGCGGCAGAACTTCAGAAATTTCCGCACCGGACTGTCCGTGCCGGGAGAATTTGAATTGCGGACCGAGCACGGCGGCGTCGGGGCGGATGAAGGCGTAGCGCTGGCCGGCGATCACCGAGGGCGGCAGTGGTTTGCCTTGGAGTTTAGCCAGTTCCGGTTTGTAATCGAACAGATCCAGATGGCTCGGGGCACCGGCCATGAAGAGATGAATGACGTGCCTGGCCTTGCCGGGAAAATGCGGCGCGCGCGGTTTCAGCGCGTCCGCCGCCGGAATATTCGCCCCGAAAGTTTTGGGAATGAACGCGTCGGTGAGCAGCGACGCGAGCGCGAGTTTACCCAAACCGAGCCCGCACTCCTTCAAGAACCACCGGCGCGAATTCACCC
>CAISVF010000322.1 GCA_903888765.1 uncultured Verrucomicrobia subdivision 3 bacterium
ATTTTGCTGAAGACGATTATTTATATCTGCCGGGCTCGCTAGAGCGTGGAGTTGCGTTTCTGCGGCGGCATGCGGAGGCGGATTTTCTGACGCTTTACGATCATTCAGATAACCACACAAAATTCATTCATCGAATTAAAGGTGCTGAATTTCAAGAAGATGGACATCGGTGGCATACCATCACCTCCACCTGCCTGACTTTTCTAGCGCGTAAGAAATCTCTGGCTGAAACGGTTAATGTTTTTCAGACGTATGGACAGAAAAATTCAGACCTCGGCCTTTGGTTGGCGCTAACCAAAGTTCGCGTCTTGAATCCATGGTCGTTTGTTCGCAGCTTGGGCGACGGAATGTTTTTTGCGGCCTCGCATGTTTTGGCCTGGCGACATGCGTGGCGACAATTACTATTTGGCAAACGGCGGACCCTCTGGGTCGCAACGCCATCGTTAGCAACACACATGGAAATTTCCGGTTTGGCACCAGGGGTGGACTGGGAAAAACTTTTTAAGCCGACAGCAAAACCTGAATAATTCGATTTTTGAAGCTTCATGAACCCGCCTAACCATAACGACTACGCCAGTTATCCCGAATCCTCCTTGCGTGACCGAATCAAGCTTGCCTACGATTGGATTCCTCCCGGCAGTATGAGGATTATGGATGGAGGCTGTGCCTTTGGCTATGGGACAAAGCATTTCCAGAAGGGGAATGCCAAGGTGTGGGGCGTGGATCCGAATGCAGAATTTATCGCCATCGCGAGGAAGCGGTATCCGGGCCTCACCTTTGAAGTTTGCGGCGTTGAGCAAACCCTGTTCGCAGCGGAATATTTCGACGTGGTTATTCTCAACGATGTGCTGGAACATGTGATTGACGAGCGCAAGACCTTGAACGAGATGTTCCGCATCTTAAGTCCGGGTGGCACATTCATCATCACCACGCCGCACCGGGGACTGTTTGCCTTCATGGATCCGGACAACTACACCTATCATTTGCGAACAAAAGCCCCCAGATTATACCGTTTTCTATTTCACGCCAAATATGGAAAACTGCCGCCCACGGATATTAAACCCGGCTATGATCAATTGCATCGGCACTATTCCTTAATTGATTTGAAACGGTTGCTGGAAGAATCAAATTTTAAGGGCAGATATGCCATGGAATCCGTTTTTCGCGGGGGGTTGTTCATGGGGGTGTTTGCCAGCAACTTTTTTGAACTGCTTTGCGTTCTTTTCAGTGTTAAAAGCGCAAGTCAATGGACCCGGTGGATGCAGTGGCTTGCTGATCGTGATTACTCTATTCCGTACGGTCCGCTGGCGTATAACATTGGAATACGCATTCGTAAGTTGCCATTGCCGAAGTAAAGACCTTTAATCTTTAGCGTCGATTAAACGGCGGTGATTCCAGTCGGTAAAATGGTGCCGGGGTTAGCTGCCAATAGATTTTACGCATAGAATTGCCGCCGCATCTGCCGGATGGCGATTGCTCCATAGACACTGCCCCATCAGGGAAACAATTCCCCAAATAGCAGTGGGCCGGCGCTTTAGGGCATGATATTCACCGCGCAAACTTTTAGGTCCCAGCAGGCCCATGACGCGGTATCCCCGCTGTTCCATTTCTGAAGACTCCCAGCCGGAAAGATGTTCTTGCAAATCGTCATTGCTGGTATGGCGCTGCGGTAAAAAACCACTTGGAGTAAAAAAAACGACCCTCTTTTTGGCGATTCGTTCCATGTCTGCTATCAGCTTTAGCCCATCCGGCTTCGTAAGATGTTCGATGACATCCAGCGCCACGCACGCATCAAATTGCTTTGGCTGAAATTGGCTGGAAAGGTCGCTCACATCACATTGAATCACCTGGTCATGAGTTTTTTGGCGCTTCGCCGCTTCCACTGAAGGAGCGTAACCGTCGGCTCCAACGGTGTGTGATATTCCCAACTGGCGCATGGTGTTCGACACCCCACAGCCTATGTCCAAAACATTTTCGCAATCCAGCAGGGCTTTGCGCAAAGCAAGTTTGACTAAAATACGGTTTGGATCATGCCCTTCCCGGATCAAGGCTGTCATTAGTTCAATTGGGCTTCTCATGGGTCGTAACTCAAATTACCGGACGTGGCGGTCAGTTGGGTATTTCTAATTTGGCCCAGGACGCCGGCAGATTTTTTCTGACTTCAATTCCCTTGAACGCCTGCCCCTGCCGCGCACCCGTTTTTTTGGCCCAGACAGCCATTTGGTTTACCCCGGTCTCCAACGAAACATTTTTAATCAGGTCGCCGAAAACTTTATGGGCTTTTTCGTGGGCGGAGTAGGCGTGAACCACTTCATTACGGGCCTCCAGATGGTTGATCTGCGGCGGCACTCCCATCGCCTTCGCGACCACCTTGGCCAACTCGGCTACCGAATAGGGCTGGTCTGCCCCCACGTTGAATACCTGGTTGTAACTGGCTGGCCGTTCAATGCTGGCGGCGATGACTGGAGCCACATCGTCAATGTAACTAAAGGCCCGAGTTTGCGTGCCGTCGCCAAAAATCGTCATCGGCTGCCCCTGCATGATCTGGTTCATGAAAATCCCAATGACATTCCGGTAACGATCTCCCAGATTCTGGTTGGCGCCATAAACGTTATGCGGACGGAAAATGACATGATTTAGCCCGAATATCTCGTGGGCTTCTTTGAGATCAAGCTCTACGGCGTATTTGGCAATGCCGTAGGGGTCTTCGGGTTGCGGGACGGTGTCTTCGGTCATCGGAAGCTGATTGCGGCCATACACGGCAATCGACGAAGTGAAGACAAAGCATTTAACCGTGCCGGTATTGACAGCGGCGTTGATCAGGTTGACGCTGCCTAGGAGATTATTCGTGTAATTAAACCGTTTGATGAAATGGCTCAGGCCTTCCGCCGCATAGGCGGCCAGATGAAAAACATATTCAAAGCGGTGCTCGGCAAAAAGTCGATTGACCAGGTCAACATCGTTGATGGAACCCCGGACAAACTCTACGCCCGCCGGTACATGATCCTCAAAACCTCCGCTTAGATCATCCAAAGCGACAACCCGCATTCCTCGCTTCAACAAATGCGAGGCCACATGCGAGCCAATGAAACCCGCAGCACCAGTTACCAAAACTCGTGAATTCATAGAGCAATTCTAGCGGGGTTCGAGCCGCCATGTCGAGATTTGAAAAGATTCAGCAACGGTCTGCGTGCCCCTCTGGCTCAGGGTGCGCTGCCTGATAAAATATTCGTCTAAATGAAGCTTGGTAGCGCGCACGGGAATCGAACCCGTCTTTCAGCCTTGAGAGGGCCGTGTCCTAACCGATAGACGAGCACGCCACGAATGGAAATCCTATCTGGCGCAGCCACGATGTCAATGCGCAGGTGGTCAATGAGCAAACAAAATAATTTTTTATGATCCTTTAGATTACTTGGTGAACCTTGGTCTGTGAACTCCGGCCCACGTTCATACGCCACCGCATCTTCCTCGGGTTCGCCGTCGCCTTGGCAGCCACCTTCACCCGCTGCGGTCTGCGCGTCGTCATCAGCCTCTTACGCACCTTGGGCTTGCGCCAGGCCAACTATGATCGGCTGCTGGACTTTTTCCACAGCTGGTCCTGAACCAAGCTGCGCACACACGGCTCTGGATCGCACTCATGTTTAAATCTCTGCTACCTTTCCTGCTGATTGTCAAAAGACATATCGCCCTATTGGCCGATGGCATCAAAGCTGCCAAAACAGGAAAAGAGATGCTCGGCGTCAAAAAGCTGTATCGGGAGTCCCAGAACAACTCCAAGTCCGAATTCATCTTCGGCCATTCCGGTCAGGCTATCGCCGTCGTTGTCAAGGTGGCTGACGCCTATTTATTGTTGGCCGGATTTATTCTGCCTTTGCTCCAATCCGACCACCAGCTTGTCACCTCTCCCAAATCCAACACCGTTGCCTATGCGGCCCCGGAAAAAACCAATGCCGACGCAGGAGCCGACCAAGGTGCTACGGTCCCAAAGTGAAGCTCAAACACTTGTTCGAGGATGAAAGTCGGTTTGTGTCCACCGCCAGCCCCATATATGGCGAGCGCAACGTCACGCTCCGCTACCAAGTGCGGGATCTTTTGCGGAAATCGTTTGGCCTTCGGGTTCGATTCATCCTCGTCATCCATCCGCTGCGGGGCGTAAAATACTGCTTTGCACCGATCTGGCTTTCTCGGCGCTCCAGATTATTTAACTCTACGGTGTGCGCTTCAAAATTGAAGTGGCCTTCAAGCAAGCCGTCCACACCATTGGAACCTATAGGTATCAACTCTGGATGCAAGCCGCGAAACCACGGCCTTGCCGTTCCGGCGACCAGTATCTGCACAGGGAGTCCCACCTGTATCGGGATCAGCTCCGCCGCAAACTCGCCGCCTATCATTGTCACATGCAACTGGGCATCATCGCCCAAGGCCAGCTCCAGTGCCTGCCCAGCCTTGACTTTAACCGACCAGTCAGCGCGCTCTGCCGAGCGCACATAAAAAAACCCGCCGGCACTGGCCAGCGGGTGGTAAAACTTGGGCGAGAATCAACGCTTCGAGAACTGGAAGCGTTTTCGCGCGCCGGGTTGGCCGTACTTTTTCCGTTCGCGTTCGCGCGGGTCGCGGGTAAGAAAGCCTTCCGCTTTCAGCGCCGGACGCAGGGTGGCGTCAAACTTAAGCAACGCCCGGGCGATGCCATGGCGCGTGGCTCCGGCTTGACCCACCGGCCCGCCGCCGACCACATTGACTCGCACATCCAGCTTATCGGCCGTGCCGGTGAGGCTGAGCGGCTGGGATACGGTGGCGCGCTGGGTATCCAGCGGAAAATAAACTTCAAAGGCGCGGCCATTGACGGTGATCTTGCCACTGCCGGTTGCCAGCCGGACGCGGGCGATAGACGTCTTGCGACGGCCAGTGCCAAGGAATTCGTTGGTGATTGTGGTAGCCATACGATAAATCAATTAGCGGCTTTGAGCACAGCCGGCGTCTGGGCCTGATGATCGTGCTTCGGGCCTTTGAATACTTTCAATTTGGTGAGCAAAACGCGCCCGAGCCGGTTTTTGGGAATCATGCCTTTTACGGCGCGTTCAATGATCAGTTCCGGGTGCTTGGCACGCAGATCCTGAACGGTGGCATATTTTTCGCCACCTTTCCAGCCGGAATAGGTCATATATTCCTTATCGGTCTCTTTTTTGCCGGTGACACGTACTTTCTCCGCGTTGACAACGATGACAAAATCACCGGCGTCGAGGTGAGACGTATAGACAGGCTTGTTTTTCCCGCGCAAAATATCAGCCACCTGCACGGCCAACCGGCCAAGCACGGCGCCATCGGCATCAATGACATGCCACTTGCGCTGGTCCAAATTCACTTTCGGCAAATGCGTTTTCATCTAAATTCCAAACAAAGGGACGTGGAAACTATCAAATCAACTGGTGAAGTCAATACGAGATTTAATTTTATTTGACACTAATCGCGGCCGGTGTGTGCGGCTCCGGATTTACCCAACCCATCCGGGTCGGCCAGCCGCCAGCCAACATCGTTTAGATTGATTCTACCGGTGTTTTTTTCGATTCAAGCATTTACGGGAGAAGCGGTTATGCTGTCGGTATGAGAAAAATGTTGCGGACGGGTGTGGTAATTATGGCTTGCCTTATCGCCGCCACGGATTTCCAATGGTTATACATAATAAAAGCCGCCCAATCTGAAAGGTAAACTTTATGGAATTTCTATTTGGCATTTTGACGCTGGCCATCGCCTCCGTGGCTCTTATCCGCTCCCGCCGGGCCATCGAAGCCGGGGAAAAACTCGCCGAACGGCAGCGGGAATTGGAACTCGAAGTTTACGCCCTGCGAAAAAACCACCGCGAACCTTCAGCCAAAGACCACGTTTCGGAAGCAGATACTCAACCTTTCAAACCCGCCATTCTGCCTCCCATAAAAGGTGAGGGTGAAGCCGGGACCATCCTGCCACCGCCGCCGGAAATCCCTCCGGAGCATCGCTGGACAGTGCCGGTTATCCAGCCGCCAACACCAGCAGAACCCATCGCCACACAGAGCGATCCGGATTTTTCCTTTGCTCCCCCGCCTGCCATTGCCCCCCCGCCGCTTCCCGCTTTTGCGGTGATCAGCGAAACGCCGGACGCCGCACCCGCAATCGAGGCGGCCGATAACCTGCCACCTATCACCGCCAGTGCAGGATACGAGCCACTGCCGGAGGCGGATAAGGCCTCGTTCGAAATGCGCCTGGGAACTTTTTGGCTGGTGCGCATCGGCATCGTAATGCTGCTGACGGGATTGGTCTTCTTTGGAAATTTTGCCTACCACAACATCGTGGGCAAGCTGGGTCCCGGCGGAAAAATTTCCCTGCTTTACCTGGCCAGTGGACTGCTGCTGGGCGCTGGTGCCTGGTGGCAGCGGCGCACGGCCAAGGCATCATTAAAGAACTACGCGCAGGTGATTTTTGCCGGCGGGCTGGCGGCGGTTTATTTTACCACCTACGCCGCGTACCACATACCGCCACTGCAAGTCATCCGCAGCGCGGTGATGGATGGCGTCCTGCTGCTTGCCTGGGCCGGGGTGATTGCCTGGCTGGCCGACCGCCGCAAATCCGAGGTGATGGCCCTGTTTGCCGTGGGCCTCGCCTTTTACAGTTCCATAATGACGCGGGTTGGTGATTTTACGTTGTACTCCAATCTGGTGTTGACCATCACCGCCGTGGTGTTCCTGCTCCGCAATCGTTGGGCCAGCTTATCGTTCGCCGGCCTGGTAACCAGCTACGCCGGCTATGCGTTCTGGCGATTCTTGCGGGAGGAGGGCTGGCGCTGGGCCGCTCCCGACGAACATCTCTATTTCGGCGCATCTTTCCTGGCCTGCTATTGGGCCATCTTTACCGTGGCAGCGTTTCTTTCCCGTTGTGAAAAACTGAGCGGGGCCAGCCGCGCGACTTTTTTAACCCTTAACAACGGCGCGTTCTTCTCGCTGTTTCTCCTGACCATGTTGCAGGTGCATACCGGGGGGTTCTGGAAAGTCAGTCTGGGCTATGGCGTGCTTTTGCTCGCGCTCGCCGGCCTGGCCAAAAAGCAGCTCGCGGATGAACCCCTCGCCAAAAATGCCTATCTTACCCAGGGCTTGCTGCTGGTCACGCTGGGCTTTATCACCAAGTTCGCCGGGTTTCATCTGGCGCTGGTGCTGGGGGCGGAAAGCGTCGTGCTGTTTGTTTTGGGCACCCAACGGCAAAGCCTGGTGCTCAAGTTTTTTTCCTATGCCGCCGCCTTGCTTGCCACCGGTTGGTGTGTGATCAGTTTGCATCCGCTTGATCCCTCTGGTGGCTGGGCCGGAGTGGGTCTGGGCGGATTGCTGGCCTTTAACGCCTTCTGGGGGTACCGGCAGGAAACCAAAACCGATCCCGCCAGCGGTCGTCTGGAAAGCTCCACCTTCACGCTGCTGGCCTTCGTCGTCTGGACGGTGGCCACGTGGTTCAACACCGCCGAGCCGCACCTGGCCGTGGCGCTGGTGCTTGGCGTGGAAAGCGTGGTTTTCTTCAATCTGGTGGCCGCGCGCCGGGTGCTTGCCCCCAAAATAGCGTCGTATGCCAGCGCTGCGTGCGCGGTGGTGTGGTGGGTCGCGAACCTGCATCCGTTTATAGCTAACGGGCTTTGGCCCGGCCTGGGTCTGGGAACCCTCCTGCTGGTTAACGCTTTTTATGCCCACCGCGAGCAGGTGGCTGATTCCGCCCCCATCCGGGTTGAACCGGGCGTGTTCACGGTGCTGGCGCTGGTGAGTTGGGCGGCGACCACGTGGTGCAACTGTACCGCCGAACATCTACCGCTGGTACTGGCCGCCGAGGCGGTCGCACTAACCTTTTCGATTTATCTGCTGCGCATCCGGGAGGTGGCTTTATTCGGACAATTTTTTCTGATCGGGGCGCTCCTCACCTGGCTGTTTCATTACCTCAACACCACGCCGCCCTGGTGGAATCCCCTCCTGCTGATTGCGGTGGCCATAGGCTTGGGGCATTGGTGGCAAAAGCAAAAAACTCTGGTGGTGGAGGAAAACTTTAATCTCGGCTGCCAGGCCCTGTTTGCGCTGGCCGCCGTTGGCGTGATGTTCGTGTGGCTGCATCCGCTGTTTTCCCCACCTTCGTGGCTCGCCTTGACGAGCCTGCTGGCCGTGATCGCAGTAGGGTACGGTCTGGTCACCCGCGCGTGGCCGCTCGTGGTCGTCGGCCAGATTTTTCTGGCCGTCAGCGCCTGGGAATTTATCGTGCAGGTGTGGGGCCAGCGCCCGGTTTGGTTCTTTCCACTCGCGCCGATCCTGGTGCTGGCAATCTTTTCGCTAGCCACCGTTCGCTGGCTGGGCCGCCGGCCGGAGTCCTTGGATAAAGAGCGCGCCCCGCTATTACAGATTGCCCGGGCTTATCGTTGGGCCGCCTTGGCCATGTCGCTGTGCTGGCTCTGGCAATATATTCCCGAGCGACAGCATGTGGCGGGTTTCATGATTGTCGCAGCCGTTATGGCTGGCATCGCAGTCTGGCAACGCAACCGCGAAGCCCTGGCGGGCGCGGCGGTTTATGCCGGGATTTCCCTGCTCGCGCTTTGGGCGCGGGAAGATTTTATCATGGACGTCTATTGGCTCAATCTGGTGTCCGTGCTCCTGGTGTTGCTCACCCAACGGCTGCTGCGCCGCAGTATGGATCGGCTGCCGGTGGATGAATCCGTGCATGGCGCTCTGGTGCTGGCCGGCGGGGTGAGTTTGTGGCGGTTAGCCTCCTGCTGGGCGGCAACGTTTACCGGAGGATTTTTCATCACGATGATCTGGGCCGGTCTGGCCCTGCTGGTGTTTGCTGCCGGAATGCTGCTGCGGGAACGCTTTCACCGCTGGCTCGGCCTCGGCATTCTAGCGACGGCGATCGGACGCGTGGTGCTCGTGGACGTATGGAAACAAGAGACGATCTGGCGGGTGCTTACCTTCATGGCCCTAGGCCTTGCGCTGCTCGTGATCGGCTTTGTCTATAACAAATACCAGGATACTATCCGCAAATGGCTTTAATAGCCGCCAACTGACCAACCGGCCGCACGACCTGCCAGCGAGCCGGTGGTAAAATTCTGATAGGCACAAAAGACTGACTGGCAAGGCGCAGGTTTGAATGCCATGACTGCTATGCGCGCGCTGGCATGGGCAGATCAGGGCTCATCCCGACAGGAGTTGGCAAGTCAAACCGAGCTGAAATTAGGTGTGCCAAACAATGCTTGAAAACTGGTTGAATCACATTAAAACCCCCTGAAATGCGCGGTTTTTGAGTGCGAATCCCACCTCTTCCACCAATCGATTTCATTGGGAAGTCGAAAGCTTTTCGGGATAAAAAAGTCACAAACCAAGGTCGCCTGCCCATCCCCTCAAGCCCTCTCATTTAATACCATCGACACGGGTGGGAGATAGTGGCGCGAGGGTAAAGGGTGGATAAGGCTTGGCGTGACATCATTTGCAGGCAATCCAACAATGGCGACTATCACGCCGCCCCTTTCAAACTGTCGTCCGAATCCTTGATCACAAACCGGGCGCGCAGGCGCGCCACTTCGCTGGCCAGGCCGGCGAGCCGCACAGACTTCAACACTTCGTTGAAATCCTTGTAAGCCGCCGGCGCTTCATCCTTCGGATACGTGCGGCAGTTCGTCAAAATGTCGTGTACCACAAATTCATCGTCCACCGTCTTCTGATCCAAATCCCGAATCGCCGCCTTGCGCCCCTTCGCGCGGCCCGCACCATGGTTAACGCTGTAACAGCTTTTGTCCGCGCCCGGGTCAGCAACCATCACGCAGGAACCCGCCGTCGGATTGCCGGGCAACAGAATCGGATGACCGGTCTCGTAAAACGGCGTGTTTTTGAGCGCGAAGTGATTCGCCGGGAAGGCACGGGTGGCACCCTTGCGATGCACCCAGGCTTCCTGATTGTTCACGATTTCGCGGCGGGCAATGTTGTGGCTGATGCAATACACGAGCTGGCCGCGCGTGCCGGGAATGATTTCCTGGAACGCTTCGAGCACGAGCTGGTTGATGAGCAGGTGGTTCACGGTCGCGAAGTTCGCGCCGAGCGACATGTCGTCAATATAATCATCCGCCTCCTGCGTGCCGAGCGGCGCGTAAACCAACTCGCGGTCGTTGCCCGGCAACGGAATGTTCCAGGTCGCAAATTTGTTCTGCAACGCCTGGAACTGACCTTGGGCCAACGCGTAACCAAAGCCGCGCGAACCGCAGTGTGATAAAAATGCCACACACCCATCGCGCAAACCGAAGACCTCAGCCGCGCGCCGAGCGCGGTCGTTATCGGCAATCTGCACGGCTTCGCATTCACCAAAATGATTGCCACCGCCATAAGAACCAAGCTGGCGAATTTTGTCCTCAAACTTCGGGAATTTGCCGGTGCGGATGAGCAAGTCGAGCCGCGCGGCAAGATCGTCGCGCTGATTGCTGTGGCCGACGTGGAACGCGTCTTCGCAATGCGCCGCCCACTCCGGCGGAATGCCAAGGTCTTGGCAGACGGCCACAGAGGCTCCTTCAATCGCCACACGGCGGCCGACCTCGCCATTCACGTTGCGACCTTTCTTTACATTGCGCTGACCTTTGCCGGCTCCGGTCGGAGTACGTTCGACGATGGCGTTGATGAGTGCGCGGCGAACAGTTTTGTCCGCCACCGCGTCCGCCGGCACATCAAGCTGGAGCAAGCTCATGGAGCATTTGATGTCCACGCCGACGGGGCCGGGATAAATGTGTGTCGGCGAAACGAGCACGCAGCCGACGGGTGCGCCGTAGCCGCAATGCGCGTCAGGATTGAGCACGAGGTCGGTAACGCCCGGCGCACCGCGCGAATTGAGGGCCTGCTCGATGCACTTCGCATCAAACGTCTCGCGGATGGCGGCGGTGCCGATCACCGTGATCGGCTTGCCCTGATGGCCCGGCGCGGGAATGAAGCCGGTGGCTTCGCCCGTGGGCTGGATCACCGGCACTGCGGTTTCTGTGTTCATAGTTTTATTCTTTTGTCCAAGTGACGGCGCGACAAGTTTTTGCCGAAACAATCGCTCTACCACTGAGCTACGGCCCCGACTGATGGAGCCGGCGAGATTCGAACTCGCGACAGATGTAGTTCCAACGGCATTCGCACCGAAATCATTTAACTGCGTTAACCAACTAAATACGCGACGACAAAAATTGGAGAAACATTTTCCGCTGCTCTACCAACTGAGCTACCCCAACCTTCTTGCGGTCGGAGGCTGGATTCGAACCAGCGACCATCGGCTTCATGTAGTTTGCTCCGGCATTCGTCGCGAAAAACTGTGACGACAAAATTTGATGAAACTGATAACGCGCTCTACCCCTGAGCTACGACCCCATGTGTTGGAGTCGGCAGGACTCGAACCCGCGACCTCGTCCTTATGAGGGATGTAGTTCCATCGGCATTCGTCACAAATTCTGACTGCAATATGGCGACAAGGATTGATGAGAATTCTCAACCGGCCTTGCAGCGGGTCGGGCGGAATTCGAATCCGCTGGTTGCCAATGTAATCTCCCCTGCATTCGCCATAAAATTTCAAAGAAGCAGCGCGACAATCGGGTGCAAGACAGTATTGAGCTATTCCGCTTGCGCGGAACCGGGAAACGAACCCGGACGCTCTGGCGTTGGGCCAGTTGCTCTACCATGTAGTCCTGCGGGCATTCCCGCCGCTCCAAATTTCTGAAAAATCAATTCCGCTTTCAGAGCGGGCCGACAAGTTGTTGCCGAGACAGAACAGGTTAAATGTAGTCTCAAGCGGCATTCGGCCCGCAAAAAATGGTTTCCACCCCGGCCCGGCCACGTCCGGATTGACGTGACCGGGCTATTCCTTGGCTCACAATGCGAGCGACTCAATCGTTCCCACCCAGTGATCGGCACCCAACCGGCCTTCAGCGAAGGCGGCGATGACTTGAAACACCTGGTCGGAAAAACCGCCAATGTTCAAGATATCCTCGCGTTCCAACGCCTGCACCGTCGCGTAAGGCTGGATATCAATACACACCAACCGCGCCTGCGGATTGAACCGTTTAAACACCGACCATTGGCGCATCGTCTCAGTGCCGCGGCCACCCTTGGCATCCACCCACGACTGGTTGTCGGAGACGAACACCACCAAGTCGCCCTTGGCCTGCTTTTGGTTCAGCCACGCAAGCGGCGCACTGCAGTTCGTGCCACCGCCGCCCACGGCGGCGAGCTTCTGGGCGTTGGTCATCACACTATCGCGGCTGTTCAACGACACGTTCACGACGTTATTCTCGAAGGGCACCACTTCGGCCTGCGGATTCTGGCGCAAGATGGACGCCGCCACCAAGGCCGCCACATCCACACATCGCACCGACGTGGTCGCGCCGGCTCGCTGGCCCGTCACGGCCGAACCCATCGAACCCGACACATCCGGGCAGACATACACCTTGCCCGCGATGCGCGGAATGTTCTCCGTCGCGACTTCCATCGCGTCCTGGAGCGCGTCCCGAATCAAGTTCGGCACATCGCCACCGGCCGCTTTGAACGCCATCAACAACTGATACGGAAACACGCGAGCGCGTTTCACCGCGTCGGCACTCGCCAGGCGGTTGGCGATCAATTTCACCATGACCTCGTTGTCGAACACGCCGTGCCGAGCAAACGTGTTCAAGTTCATGCGCGTCATCTGCCACGGAGCTTTCTTCGCGATCGCCGTCCACTCGGCTTTGCCGAGATCCAAGGCGGTCAACATCTGGAAAGCCACGTCCGGCACTTCATCCCGCTGGCCGCCCTTGAAGGCTTCGAACTGCTTCACGATTCCGGGCAGCGCCGCGGCATTATGTTTCCGACCAAGCAAATAACCGTAGAACGCGTCCCGGGTCGCATTGCCGGGTTTCGGGTGAACCATCTTGACGAGGTCCGCCAAAGACGGAGCATTGCCCACCGACACTCGGAACAACTGTTCATCCGTGCGGGATTCGAGCCAGCGCTGGACCAATTTCTTTGGCACCGTGCCGAGTGATTTGCGGCCCACCACACCGGAACGCAACACCTGGACGAAATTGCGGAGCATCTTGCCGTCATCGATCACCCGGTCGAACACGGTGCGGAGCAATGGCGGATCTTTCACCGACAACGCCGCGCACAATAAGGCCGGCATATCCTTCATGAAACCCTTCTCACGGGCATACACGGCGGTCTTGGCGACGAACTGCGCGTCCACTTCCTTCGTCAAGGTGAGCACCTTTTGGAGCTGGTCCTCGGCGGAGGCATAATAGGTCGAGTTCAAACAGCCGGTCGCCGCGTATTGGGCGAGCGCCTGCTTCGGCGCGAGCGTGTAAGCCCGGCCACCCGCTTCGTTGATGGCATCGGTCTGCGGCAAGAGCGCCCCGCGCAAGGATTGGAATAATGATTGGTTAGCCATAGATTTTCTTTCGTTTAGTTTCTGCCAATTCTTAAAGCAGCCACCGTGCCAACTATAAAAAACGTGGCAATCCCCACATAAACCTCAATAAATACAGGCAAAAATAATAGTTCAGCTGTGTCAGGCGATTTGGTTTGCCGGATAACCGTACTAGCGGATATGCTAAATAGCAGGAATTTTAGCTATGACAGCCAGGAAACAGGTGGTGATCGGTCTGCTCGGCAGTGTGCTGGATTACGGCTTTCACCAGGAACGCTGGCATAAGTGGCGCCCGAGCGTTTCTTTGTGCAAACACGCGGACCTGCCGATTGACCGGTTTGAACTCATTTACGATCCCAAGTTCAAAGACATGGCCAACGTGGTCATGGCGGATATTTCCACCGTCTCGCCGGGAACCGAAGTCCGCGGCACCACCCAACCATTGCGTGATCCTTGGGATTTCGAGGAAGTGTATGCCGCGCTGCATGACTTTGTGCGTGGCTACGAATTCAAGCCGGACACAGAAGATTACCTCGTCCACATCACCACTGGTTCGCATGTGCAGCAGATTTGCCTATTCCTGCTGACCGAGTCGCGTCATTTTCCGGCGCGCCTGTTGCAAAGCTCGCCGGCGGATGCCAAACGGCGCGGACCTGAAGGGAAGTTCGCCATCATCGATCTCGACCTCTCCAAATATGACCGGCTGGCCTCACGATTCGGCAAGGAGCTAAAGGAGGCGCGGACGTTCCTCAAGTCGGGCATTGCCACGCGTAACGAACATTTCAATCAGCTTATCGAGCAGATTGAGCATGTCTCAATCAATGCGAAAGATCCTGTCTTGCTGACCGGACCTACGGGCGCGGGAAAGTCGCAGCTCGCCCGGCGCATCTACGAACTGAAAAAATCACGGCACCAGATCGCGGGAGCATTTGTGGAGGTGAACTGCGCCACGCTGCGCGGCGACTCGGCCATGTCGGCACTCTTCGGCCACGTCAAAGGGGCGTTCACTGGGGCGGTAAAAGATCGGCCCGGCCTGTTGCGTGCCGCTGACGGGGGCTTGCTTTTCCTGGACGAAATCGGCGAGCTGGGACTGGACGAACAGGCGATGCTTCTCCGGGCGCTGGAAGAAAAACGCTTTTTGCCTTTCGGTGGCGACTGCGAGGTCACCAGCAATTTTCAATTGATTGCCGGCACGAATCGCGATCTGCAACGCGCCGTCCAGGAAGGCCGCTTTCGCGAAGACCTGCTGGCCCGGACCAACCTCTGGACATTTCATCTGCCGGGCTTGCGCCAACGTCCGGAGGACATCGAACCCAATCTGGATTACGAGCTGGAACAATTCGCGCGCAAGAGCAGCCAGCGCGTCACCATGAGCAAGGAGGTGCGCGAAGCTTTTTTGAAATTTGCCCGATCACCGGCGGCAAAATGGACCGCGAATTTTCGTGACTTGAACGCGTGTATTACCCGCATGGCCACGCTGGCACCCGGCGGTCGCATTACCGCACCCGTCTTGGATGGTGAAATGCAACGCTTGAAGACCGCCTGGACCACGCCGATGGCAAACGATGACCACGGCACCGTGCTTTCTGAAGTTCTCAGTGACGCAGCGAAAGATCAACTCGACCTATTCGATCAGGCGCAACTGGCTTTCGTCATTCGCGTGTGCCACGAATCCACGACTCTTTCCGACGCCGGTCGCAAACTCTTCGCCGCCACCCGGGAAAATCGAAAAACCGCCAACGATGCCGATAGGCTTCGCAAATACCTCGCCCGTTTTGACCTCGGTTGGCAGGATATAAAATTAAAAAACTAGTAAATCGCTTTACACCTCAAACACGAACAGCTTGGGATCCAAACGCAGACGTGTTCCGTAGATTCCCGCAGCATCCTCGCGGCCCACAGAAATGACCATGACAACGTTCGCAGCACCGCCCAGACCCAGGATTTTTTTGACCCGCGATTCGTCAAATCCCTCCATCGGACAGGTGGAGTAACCCTGCGCCGTGATGGCCAACATAAAATTCTCGCAGGCCAACGCGACGGTTTTGCTCAACGTAGCCCTTAACCCTGATTTGGAAAAAGGCCCGCGCGGCACAGGGCGAAACAGACCGACCACAGCAAACACGGCGGATTTTAACAACCCAAGCGAACTGAACCAACCGGGCGTGTAAAACAGCGGCACAATTTTCAGGTAATAATCCCGCTGTTGCTTGGGAACCGTGCCGCGCTGACCAAGGGTTTCAAGAATGCGTTGTCGGTTACGACGCCAGGTATCTGTTCTGGCCACAAACACAACGAGCTCCGCAGCTGTCGCAGCGGTTGCCTGATCGAGGCAGGCCGCAACCAATTGCTTCTTCTTTTCGGGATGAGTCACCCAATAAAATTCCCATGGCTGCAAGTTGGAGGAGTTGGGTGCGAGCAGGGCCGCTTCAATGGCTTTATCAATCACTGCACGAGCCACTGGTTCATTCAAATATTTGCGGACCGAACGACGTTTTTCAATGGCATCAAACAAATTCATATTTGGTAGTATGAAAGAACCGTCGCGTGTTTCCCATTTGATTATGGCCGATTTCTCCGCGTCGCTGGTGAGTCGAAACGCGCGGCATCCAAATACCCACCAAGGAAGATTTGGAGTAGGGGGACCGAAAATCTGAGACAAATGGCAGGTCTGTTTCAAAGTTTGACTTGCGTTGCGAGATTGGGTGGACAGAAAAATGCGTTAATATCCCCATGAAATACTTGGTTTTTGAGTCCGGATCCCGCCTCTTCCGCCAATCATTGTCCAGCCCTTGACAAGTTGATCGTCAAGGATGATCAGCAGTTTCAATGTGGAGGAGATACCACGTTTGCGCTCCGGCGGAGACGAGTTCGACAATCGGCACCTTAAGCACGATTTGAGCACGGTGTTCGGCTGCCCATTTTTGGATGGAATCAGAACTTATTTCCGACCAGGCATCCTGTTTAATCACCACCCACCCGGGTTGAGGATGTTCCACAAATTTTTGTCCTTCCGGGCGTAAATCGTAAACGCGGCGATCACCAAACGGACGCCACAGCGAGTAGCTGGTGTCATTCGATCCGGCAACAAAACCGATTTCCCGGACATCGGCGGGCAAGGCGGAACGGATGGGCGCCAAAATATCATTCCGATGGGCATACGCGGTATATGTGGTCGCCAAGCGTTTCAGAGTATTGTTCTCAGGATGATGACTGGCCAGCCAGACGGACACGGTTTGCGCCGGCCACAGGGGGCGTGCAATTGAGACGAGCAGGACCGGCAAGGTGCCCAAGGCCATCAGAGCCATAAAAACCATCCAAGTCCGGTGGCGCAAAAGTATGCTTTGGGCGGGCAGCAGCAGCAAGGGAATCAAAGCCAGCGGGTAATAGGGCAGAAGCAACCTGGGGCCGGCTTCCGAGCCCAATTTGGCCATAAAAACCAACCCAGCCACCCAGGTAGCCAGAGCCACAGGAGGACACAGGGAACCTACATTTTTCAGGGAAAACCAGCTTCGAAAATGGCCAGCCGAGACAATAAGCACCACAAGCAGCGGCAGGGTAATGGTCAAATTGAGTCCAGCCCCCTCCTCGCCCGGTATTTCATTCATTTTGGCCATAAACAGCCGGGGAAACTGTTGGTGCAAAAAATCCGGCAGCGTATCAGTCAAGCGTTGGTGAATCTTATTCGAAACCGGCAGCACCGGAGGAAACAATGACATTTCCGCCACTAAAAAACCATTGCCCAGCAGACCGGCGACCGGATGGTGAAGCTGCATTTCATATTTATTGTGCGGGTCCCCATTCCAACTACCGGTGTGTGACTGATTAAAAGCCATGATCGGCAGGGCGGAAACGACCACAGCAGCGAACATCACCACAAGACTGCCGATCCGGTTTTGCCACAGTACTCGCAGCGCCGGCCAAGCCGCCACCACGCAGGGGAAAGCCAGTGGCAGATTGGACAGCTTCACGCCGGTCATCAGCGCGGCAGCCAGCAAGGCCAGCCAGAGGTCGGAGCTTTTTCCCGAGTGCCTCGCGCGGAATCCAAAATAAACCGACAACAGGCAAAACAAGGTGCCGACCAAATCATTACCGATCCCGCCCGCCTGAGTGGCATACCCATAAGCCAGCGGCAAAAGCCACATCCAGGTCCACGCCACCTTACGCGCCACTCCCAGTTGCCGGAAGATGGAAAAAAGCAAGCCGGGCAGCAAAAGAAAACCCAGCGCATTAATTAAGAACAGCCACCGGTCCGAACGGGTCAATGTCAGAATCGGCATAGCGATCCACTCCCAAGCCACGCCGGAATAGTTCATTCGCTCATTAATGGTAGAAATCCAAAAACATTGGCCCGACAGGAGCCAATTGAGCATGCGCGGCAGCCGGTAGGTTAAAGCATCAAAATTGTTGGGGGCATAGAGCATGCCACCGAGGAAAATCAGGGCGGTGAGCAGGAGATAAATTGCGGGCAGCGGCTGGATAAAACGTCGGGCCAAGCGGGACCGGCAGAAAACCGGTGGATTTTTTTTGAGCCAAGCCAGCCAGCCCAGCGCGGCTGGCATCAAAGCCAGAACATAGCCCACCGGGTTGAGTTGGTGCAATAATGCCAATAACCACCCGATGCAATTGAGATACACGCAACTGCAAATCCAGATGGCAAACAAGGTCGGCATGTCCCGTCAGGCGCGGCGCAGGCAATTGTACTTGAAAATGCACCAGAGCGCCCGGAAGCCATCACGCCAGCCAATTTTTTTGCCTTCCGCGTAGGTACGACCAGAGTAGGATATGGCCACCTCGTAAATCCGAACCTTCAGCTTTGCCACTTTAGCCGTGATTTCGGGTTCGAAGCCAAAACGATTTTCCTCGAGTTTGATTTTTTGAATCACCTCTCGCCGGAACGTTTTGTAACAGGTCTCCATGTCCGTTAAATTCAAGTCGGTGGCCATATTGGAAAGGGTGGTGAGCACCTGATTCCCGACCGAGTGCCAGTAATACAAAACCCGGTGTGCGCCGCTGCCGCCAAAAAAGCGCGAACCAAACACGACATCCGCTTTGCCTGCCAGAATCGGCGTCAGCAACCGGTAGTATTCCCCGGGGTCGTATTCCAGATCCGCGTCCTGAATAATAACGATGGACGCTGTGGCATGGGAAATTCCAGTGCGCAAGGCCGCGCCTTTGCCCTGATTGACATCATGCCGAACCAGCTTGATCCGGGGCTCGTTTAATGCAAGCGGCTGAAGCAAAGCCCACGTACCATCGGTGGAACAATCATCCACGATCACGAGCTGCTCTACGGGACGCTGCGCCAGCACGACACGGACGACTTCGGCAAGCGTGGCCGCCTCATTGAAAACCGGCATGACTGCCGTCAGGCAGGGAGCTATATCGGCGTTGGATCTGGCTTCGGTCATGTGCGCAAAAAAGTCGCGCCAAGCTGGCAAAAACCTGCGGCCAATTCAACCTTAATCCATAGTCAAAGGTGACAAACGGCTCACATTTTGCCAAAATTCGGCCATGCCATCTTTTGATATTGTCTCGCAAGTAAACTCAATGGAAATTGAGAATGCTGTTAATCAGGCCAAAAAAGAGCTCGCCAACCGCTTTGATTTCAAGGGCAGCAAGGCGGAAATTGTCCTGGAAAAAACCGAAATCAAGCTCTCCGCCGAGGACGATTACAAGGTCCGAACGCTCAACGAAATGGTCATTGGCAAGCTCGCCAAGCGCGGCATCAGCCTGAAAAGCGTCGAACAATGCGATCCTGAAATCTCCCCGCTCGGCCACACCCGGCAATCCATCAAGCTTAAGAATGGAATCGAGAGCACGGTGGCCAAGCAGATCACCTCTTTCATTCGCGACGGCAAATTCAAGGTAACCACCCAGATTCAAGGCGACGAGGTGCGGGTGAACAGCAAAAGCCGCGACGAACTCCAAACCGTCATTGCCGCCGTGAGCACACATGATTTTCCCGTGGCAGTGCAATTCGTAAATTTCCGCGATTAAAAATCGCCCAAGGTAAGCCCGAGAAACTCTGGACTGCAAATCTGCTTGGCGGATTTGGCGGGCAGAGATAGGGAGAGTTTGGAATAATGTGGTCCTTATCCGCAGAAGGCAGTTTGCTTAGCTCATTGCCTTTGCCGCAATGTCACGGCGAAAATGTGCGCCCTCAAAATAGATCTTATCCACAGCGGCATAGGCAGCGGCTTGGGCGGCGCGCAAATCCTGACCCAGCGCGGTAACGCCAAGCACGCGTCCGCCACTGGTCACAATGTCGTCCCCGGCCCGAGTCGTGCCGGCATGGAATACCTTGGTGTAAGGCTGAGCGTTGGCCGCGTCAAGACCGCTGATAAGCTTGCCCTTGGCATAATTGCCGGGATAGCCGCCGCTGGCCATGACCACGCAAACGCTGGCGAGCGGACTCCATTTCAATTCATGCTGTGACAGGGTGCCGCTGGCGCTGGCGGCCAGGAGTTCCAAGAGATCGCTTTCCAAGCGGGTGAGATACACCTGCGTTTCAGGATCACCAAAGCGGGCGTTGAACTCGAGAATCTTGGGGCCGTTCTTGGTAAGCATTACGCCGGGATAGAGCAAGCCGCGATAATCAATGCCCTCGGCCACGCATCCACGCATGAAAGGCTCCAACACCAGGCGCGCGGTCGCGGCAAGTTGAGCGCCATCCAAAAATGGCGTCGGCGAATAGGTGCCCATACCGCCTGTATTCAAGCCCTGGTCAGCGTCAAGCGCACGTTTATGATCCTGAGAAGTGGGAAAAATCCGAGCCGTAACGCCGTCGCAAAGCGCATGCAGGGAAATCTCAATCCCATCGAGAAATTCCTGAATAACCACGTTTGCTCCCGCTACGCCAAACGCTTTGCCAACCATAATTTCGTCCACCGCCCGCTCCGCCTCAGCCTGATTCGCACAGATGAGAACGCCTTTACCCAGCGCGAGACCGTTGGCCTTCACCACGCATTTGCCATCAAGGGTGGCTGCGAAGCGCTTGGCGGCGGCAACGTCAGCGAACGTGCCGGCAGCCGCCGTGGGGATGCCGTATTTCTCCATGAATTTCTGGGAGAAAACCTTGGATGACTCAAATTGCGCAGCCTTACGGTTCACCCCCCAGATTTTCAAGCCGTGTTGCTGAAATAAATCAACGATGCCCAGCGCCAGCGGATTATCAGGACCAACGATGGTGAAATCCACTTTTTGTGTTTGCGCGAAAGCGAGCACTTTCGGCAAATCTTCCGCACCGATCTGGACGCATTCGACCGGGGCACCATTTTGGGCGAGCCGTTCCTGAGCAATCCCCGCGTTGCCTGGCGCACACCACATCTGCGTGACATGTGGCGATTGCGCTAGTTTCCAGACGAGCGCGTGTTCGCGGCCGCCCGAACCAATGACTAAAATTTTCATGCCTAATTGAAGCAGGAAGCCAGCAGGGAATCAATTTTACTGTCCAGCACCGGTTGTCGCCGGCAGCAATTCAATTTCCATGGTTAGCTTGCCAGACGCCGGCACAACGGTCTTCAGGGTAAGAATGCGAGCCCCGGGATTCGGCTGGTTTACCCCATCCTCCGGCGGTTGGGCGCTGGTGATTTCAAAATGTGCGCCAGCAGGTGAAATGATTCTGGCAGCCAATGTCTTGCCTTGCTGGTGGATTAAAGCCCCGGTGTCCTGCAAACTGATTTTGGCATGGGTGACCATTTGCCAGTTCACCGTAAGACCGGGTTTAGCGGTCGAAATCTCATCCTGAATGCGCACGGCACGGTTATCGCCGAGTCGGAAGTGGCGCAGCACGCTGCCCGCCTGTCCGGCATAGAGGGATGATAAATCCACCGTGGCCATTGCAGGCGTGAAGGCGGTAATACGCGCATCGCCAGCGACTCGTTGCAACTGGCCACCAAGTGTCAGGGTATTGTGGCTAAAGTTATTCAGCCGATAAACGCGCCAGCGGTCGCCTCCCTGGGAGCCATCCCATAATCCCCAACCTTTGGATTCGACGGAAAGATATTCCTGCGAACCGAGATCGCACGCCCAACGAACGCCATCGGCATCCAGCACGAAAGAACCAGCATCCATATGCGCGTGGTTGACACCCGGCGAACCACCTTTGAAGGCAAGGAACAGGGCATTGCTATCCGTCCACGAACTGC
The DNA here is from genome assembly GCA_903888765.1 of uncultured Verrucomicrobia subdivision 3 bacterium. Lineage (GTDB taxonomy): Bacteria > Verrucomicrobiota > Verrucomicrobiia > Limisphaerales > UBA11358 > UBA11358. The sequence continues at coordinate 21,558 of CAISVF010000322.1, forward strand.
GAAATACACCGACCGGATTGGGTCCATTGCCATGCCACGCCAACGGCAATGCGGGCGGTGGAATGTCCTTGGGAAGTCCGGTGGCCCAGAGAGCGAGCAAGGGGGCAAAGCGGTCCGTTTCTGGATTCCTTCGCCGAACCGCCAGTTTTCGCTGCAACAATTGGTTCTGGAAGCACACCAGAGACGGCTGCTGCAATTTTTTTGCAAACCAGAACAAGGCCGGGTCGAAAGCCAGGCCTTCACCGCAATCGGAATAATTAAAGGTCCGGCCCGCTGGACTGGTTTGTTCCACCAAGGCCGAGGCGCTGGCGAGAAAGCCGGGACTGGCTGACAAGTTCCAATCGGTGCCCAAGGCGGTTTCCAACGCAGAAAGCAAAAGCACCTGATAGGTCGTCCCGTAATTCCAATAGCCGGGTCCCTCAGGATAAATGCCATCGGGGGCATAGGGTTTCAAACCGTTTGGATTATTCTTGCGGGCGCGGATTAATAATTCTCGGGCCAGGTCGGGATAATCTTCCGCAACAGCCAGCGCGCCAAGCGAGAGCCCGCCAAAACAAACCTGATTCCAATTGTTATGTCCTGTCTGCCATCCATTATGTACCGCCAGTCCCGGCTGAATGCCCTTCTCCACCATAGCCTGCCGGATGACGGCGCGTGTGCTGCCGGACAATGCGTCAAACAACCAGTCATAGCCGAGGGCCATACCGGCGGTCATTTCTGCAGTATCCAGAAAGTGGGGCGGATTCCAGTCGGCAAACGCCGCCACGGTGAGCATTTCTGTTTTCGCACGCTCGAGAAAAACACTTTCGCCAGTCACCCGGTACGAAAAACTTAAAATCTCAATCCGGCGCATCGCCTCGCGAGAAACTGCCAGTAATCGTTTGCCGTCCTTTTTATAAACCACCGGTGGGACGGCCAAGAGGGATCGGGCATCCGCCACCGACCTTGTCAAAATCGCCTCCAGTTCAGGATCGTGCGACCGGTGAAGCTTTAACTGATTCCATGCTCCATTCGTAATGATGAGCCGCGGATGTTCCGGTCTTAAACCTATTAGAATATCGGAGTTGTCGGTTGCAGCAGCCCATGCGGAACCGCTCGCGATAAAGCCGATTACCAGAAGGAGGGAAAATTTCATGCTGATTATTCCAAGTTGGTTCCCAGGATTTTTTCCATGCCACGGGCCACAGAAACTGCCTTTGTCTGATTCCCGTACCGCACGGTTATCCGCCCATCGCCGCTGACATTTTTCAGGCTGCCGGAAACCAGTTTGCCCTGCTTCCATATAATGCCGACCTCATAGCCGCCCCGCGCCCGCAAGCCGACAATGCTGCCATTTGGCCAGGCGGATGGCAGGGCGGGGAGCAATTCAATTTCCCCCGCCTGAGACTGCACGAGCATCTCAGCAATTCCGGCGGTGATACCAAAATTGCCGTCAATCTGCATCGGCGGATGCAGCCCAAACAGATTCGGACAGGTATTGCGTGCGGAAAAAAGCTGCTGCAACATTTCATGCGCGTGCTCGGCATCGCGCAAGCGCGCGTAAAGCGAAGTGCGCCAGGCAAATGACCATTCACGCACGTCACTGCCCGCGTCAATGCCCCGCGCATCCAGCGAAACTTTGGCCGCTTTTGCCAGATCGGGAGTCTGACTCGCGCTGATCTGGGTTCCCGGATACACCGCGAACAGATGCGACGTGTGGCGGTGATGATCATTGGGATCATCCCGGTCGGTCATCCATTCCTGAAGTTGCCCCCACTTTCCAATTTGAGGCGTTACCAATCGGTCGCGCAAAGCTGCGATCGTGTCGCGATAATTCGTATCCACCCCGAGCGCATCCGCAGCCTGGACAAAATGATTGAATAAATCCCAGACTATTTCCTGACTATAGCTGACCCCATCTTCATCCGGGCCGTGCTCCGGCGACCACGCATTGGGCACCACGAGTTTTCCATTGGGCAAGGTTTTTAAGTGGTCCTGCCAAAAACCGGTGGTTTCCTTGAGAATGGGATACGCAACGGAGCGCAGATACTTAAGATCACGTCCGAAGGCGTAGTGCTCCCACAAATGCTGACAATACCAGGCATTTGCCGTCTTGTCCCACTTCCATCCCAAGCCGCCGGTGATGTTGTGCGAGGTGCGGATCGCAAAGCCGCGCCGGGTGAGGTTTCCATCTGCGGTTTTAAAATCTTTGGCTACCGCGGTAGCGGCACGCCAAGCCGGTAATTGGCTGGCCAGCAAATCAAACAGCGGAAGGTGGCACTCACCCAGATTCGCCACCTCCGCAGGCCAGTAATTCATCTGGATATTGATGTTGGCATGATAATCTGAATGCCACGGCGGGCTGTTGTTGTCGTTCCACAAACCCTGTAAATTCGCCGGCAATCCCCCCGGACGCGAACAGGAGATCAGCAAATAGCGTCCGTATTGAAACAACAACGCTTCGAGTCCCGGGTCCACGGCTTTAAACGCTTGCAGTTTGCGCTGGTCGGTGGGTAAAGCCGTTTGCGCCTCAGAGGACCGGCCGAAGTCTGCGCTAACCCGGTGAAAAAACTGCTGATAATCCTGAAGGTGTTCGGCTTTCAGGCTAGCGAAGGTTTTTCCCGCCGCCTTATCCAATTGGGCGGTTACCCGGGCATGCGGATCTTCCCCGTGATAATGTTTGCCGTAATCAAATACATAGTCGGTGCCCGCTGCGACCAGCAGCGTTAGGCTATCGCAGTCTTTGAATTCAATTTGCGCACCGCTGATTTGACCGGCAATTCCCGGAATTAAATTCACCGCACCGCCTTTATTTATAACGCACAACTGCCACTCGTACTTCATGCCATTGTCCAAAGTGCCGGTAGCGGTGAGGCGGTTGCCGGCGGTGGAGATTTTTGCCCCGTGCGCATCCGCCAGTTCAATTTTGCCAGAGTAAGCGGATTTTTTATCCGCAGTAAATTGCGCGGCCAGAATTTCGGCCGGATGGCTGCAAAAAAATTCGCGCTCGAAGTGCACGCCATTCCTTTTGTAGCTGACATGAGAAAGGGCGTTGTCTAATTCCAAGTCCCTCCGGTAATCCGTTACCTCGCCTGCGCCAACCAAATCCACCATGACATTGCCCATCACTTGATAAGCTCCCATGGTATCGTAATTGCCCGAGGGATTTTCCCCGCCCGTCCACAAACTGCTTTCATTGACACTGATGCGTTCGCGAGTTGGAGACCCGAAAAGCAGCGCCCCCATCCGTCCGTTACCGATAGGCAAAGCCTCGTTCATGGCGTGCGACCCCTTGCCGCCACCCATGCCAACCGGAGGCTGACCGGGACTGCTGGTCAGCGGCTCATTTACCAGGCCGCCGACCGGCTGCTGATACCACATCACTAAATCTGCAGCGGACGCTCTGGCCAGGCAGGTCAAGGTCACCAAAGCAAAAACAGCCACCTTGAGGCGGGAATAAATGTAATTCATGCAAAACGTCTTTTTTAATCGGCTTGGACTGTACAACCATTGACGATTTCAACGGTCTGAAGTTTCAACAAACTATCGCGCCCGGCAAAATCCGGTCGCGCCTTCGGCTCCAGGAAAATCGGCGCGTCCTGCCGCAACGGCAGTATTTCCAGCCGGAGGTCACCGGAACCGACTTCCGTGGCATAGCGATTTAAGCCCAGGTCAAATTCTCTCCCGGCGTAAAAATTATCTGCAATCAACCGGCCATTCAGCGTTAATCGCGCTACGTCGCCGACATAATGAATGCGCAGCAGCGGATGCAAATTGAAATCCAGTCCCGCTGGCAGTTTGATTTTCCAGATGGCGGCATTGGTAAAATCAGCGTCATTGGGGGCGAGAGCGAGATGGGATTTCATGTGCAATGGAATTTCCCGAACCGGACCAGCGGTTTGAAGTAATTCCGCCGCCACCGGGAGAGTAGAAGTTTTTTGCGGCAGTTCAAAAGCCGCCTGGCCAGCAGCGCTTATTTGCAATTCCAGGGAATCGGCCTCGCTCAATAGTACGATGCGGATTGGGCGGCCGGATCGAGGGTTAAGTGTGATTGCCGCATCCCGGCTGGTTTTTACTTGGTCAAAACTGGTACTTAGCCCAATACCATCAATCAAGGTGTGCGAATCAAAATCAAACTGAGCGTCCACGCCGGGTGTTTTGGCAAAGTAAAAGGTGTTACCTGCCCGGCCCACCGGCTGCGCCGTTGCGTAATTTAATATTGCGCCATTGAGGTCGAGATGGAACGGCCAGAAGAAAAATGCGTCCGCCGGAATCGTTACCGGTTTGGCGGGAAAAACCACTTCGCCACCGGGTAGCTTTAGTTTGAACTGCGCGTTGATCTTCTCAGGCAGCGGTTGGAGGCGTTGATAATTATTTATAAATACATATCCGCTTTTCCCATCCGAACGCACCGCCCAGCGCAGGGTGTTAAAATCGGTTTTGTCCTTCGGTCGCAAATCGGGCAGCGTTACAGGCATCTGCGCTAGCACTGCACCGAAACTATGCAGGAATAAATGCAGCCGGCGCAGCCAGTAGTATTGCGGATTGAACTGTCCGAATTCACCCAAGGGCGCGTTGAAATCATAGGATTTCACCGGCAAATCGTTGGGGTAGCCGGTCGCCATGGATTCCTGCAAGGTGGAGAGTTTGCCATCGGGATTCTGTCCGCCATGATACATATAATAGCCAAGCAGACTGCTGCCGCCGCCCAGTTGAGTCAGCACGTTCGCCTCAACATCGCGCGGGTCATAATTCATGCGTCGGTGATAGGATGCGGGCATGCCGCCGCCGACTTCGCAGGTGAGGTGGGGATATTTTTCCGTCCCGCTAGTGTCGCCGTTCTGGCTCATTGTCAATGTGTCGTTGCCGATGCCGGTGTCGGTGCGGGTGATGCGGAAGGTGAAATTTTCCCAGGTGGCCCCGTCCATCGCCTGCAGGCTACGGCTCCAAAACCCATCCGGATACGCGCCAAAGAGCGGCAATAATTCGCCGAGCGGCACGGGGGTTTTCATCGGCGGCCATCCGGTCTTGATGTAAAGCGGCACGTCAATGCCTGCCTCAATGGCCATCCTTTTCAGCGCCATCAGATAATTCGGCGAGCCGCCAAATTCGTTATCCACCTGGATGCCGATGACCGGCCCGCCCTCTTTCCAGGTCTCACCCTGCAGTTGTTTGGAAATTTCACCGTACAGGATTTTGGTGGCGGCGAGAAAATTTGTATCCGCCGAGCGGAGCTTCCAATTTTTGTGCGCCACCACCCAGTCGGGGAAACCACCATTTCGAACCTCACCGTGGCACCATGGACCGCAGCGCACGACGACTTTCAAACCTAATTCACCACAGGTCTGCACAAACCGTTTCAAATCACGCTGGCCGGTCCAATCCCACTGCCCCTCAACCTCCTCGTGGTGAATCCAAAAGACATAAGTGGCCACGATGTCCACGCCGCCCGCTTGCAGCTTGAGCAGTTCCTCGCGCCACTCGCCGGCCGGCGTGCGGGAGTAATGAAATTCCCCCATTACCGGAAACACCGGCTGACCGTCGAACAGCAGACTGCGGCTGTTCACTCCGATCTCATGGCCGGCGGGATTTCTGGTCGTGCCGAGTTTGAAATAGCCGATCCCGGCCGGCGGTGGTGTTTGCATGGTAGCGGTGAGAAGTTCCGCGCGGAGGCTAAGTGAAAAAGTCTGGCTGGCAACCGCCATTGCCAGCAGCAGCATCGAAAAACGAGATTCCATTGGCTGCAGATTACGCGGACGTCACTGATTTGAAATGAAAAATCTGTCGCCTGCTTGCAGAGGCGTGCCACCTTGGTGGATGCAAAATCTCAATCCAAACCAAGCCCTGTCAATAGCGGCATAGGCTGATGACTCTCTTGATGAGGCGGAATCCCAACTTGCGAAAAGCGGCGTAGCGCTACCGCTCTGCCACCCCAAATCAAACCACTCGCGCATCGCCCTTCCTCGTCATGACTTCACCGAAGATCCAGCCTTCATGCCGCTGTGAGTTGATTTAAAATCGCGCACGGACAAAACCTTCCTTGATTTGCCGGGATAGGAGATTAACACTGCCCGGCAAAGCAAAGCATTATCCAATCACCACCATGAATCGCCGCCAATTTCTCAAAGCGACTGCCGCTACCACAGTCGTCGCTGCATTGGCAAAACGCAGCTATTGTGATACCGCCCGCCCGCTCCCTGCTGCGACACCGCAGAAACTCCCCCGCTGGCGAGGGTTTAATCTGCTGGAAAAATTTCAGAGCGCCAACAACAAGGCATTTGTCGAAGCGGATTTCGCGTTCATTGCCAATTGGGGGTTTAACTTTGTCCGCCTGCCCATGGACTTCCGATGCTGGGCGAAAACGCCGGAAGCGGAATTTAACGAGCAGACCATGCAGGAGATTGATCAGGCGCTTGCGTGGGGTGAAAAGTACAAGATTCACGTCTGTATGAATTTTCACCGTGGCCCCGGCTACTGCGTCAACAGGCGTAAGGGCGAACAGCCGACGCTATGGACCGATGCGTCTGCACAGGAACAATTTGCCCGGCACTGGAATGTGTTTGCAGCGCGGTATAAAGGGGTGCCAAGCGGTCAACTTAGTTTCAACCTCATCAATGAACCCGGCGACATTGCCGGCGCCGTCTATGCGGCGGCGATCAAGCCAGCGATCGAGGCCATCCGCGCCGCCGACCCGCACCGGCTGATCATCGCTGACGGCGTTCGCTGGGGCACGAAGCCGGTGCCGGCATTGGTGCCGTTCGGCATCGCGCAGAGCACCCGCGGTTACGAGCCGATGCTGGTCAGCCATTACGAAGCGAGCTGGATTTCTCACCAAGGACCGTGGCCCACGCCGGTCTGGCCAGTACCCGTCGGCATCAACAACCATCTCTACGGTGACAGCAAACCGGAATTCAAGAGCGCGCTCGTGTTGCAGGTTGAGTGTCCGCAAGCCACGCCGTTCAGCATCCGCGTTGGTCATGTTTCAGCGCAAGCCGAACTGGCTGTAAAAGCGGATGGCGCGGCCGTCTTGCAGAAACAATTTCAGCCTGGCCCCGGCGCGGGTGAATGGAAAAAGTCTGAACCGTCAAGCTGGGGTGGCTACACTGCCGACTACGACCGCGAGTATGCCACAACACTTCCCGCCGGGACGCGAGAGGTGCAGATCGCCGTCGGCAAGGGTGACTGGCTGACATTTGCGGAATTACGTTTCGGCGATTCCACCATTGTGCCGGGCAACAGCGACTGGGGGGTGAAACAGGAAATGTTTATCGTGGACGCTCACGGTGCTCGTCCGGCCAACCCACGGTATTTGCACAGCAAAGAAACGCTTCAGAAAAAAAGGATCGAACCGTGGCAGGCGCTGGCCGCACAGGGCGTTGGCGTTGTGGTCGGCGAATGGGGTGCCTTCAATCACACGCCGCACGCGGTGGTCCTGGCATGGATGCGCGACTGTCTCGATAACTGGCGGCCGGCCGGATTCGGCTGGGCGTTGTGGAATTTCCGCGGGCCTTTTGGCGTCCTTGACAGCGAACGTAAAGATGTCGCCTACGAATCTTTTAAAGGGCACAGACTTGACCGCAAAATGCTGGAACTCCTCCAGCAATATTAGGCAAAAGCAGAGCGTCCGATCAGATTACCCGCGCTTCGCCCTTGCCTTTGACGACTTCGCCGATGATCCACGCTTTGTGCTGCTGCGCCTTGATGAATTTCAGCACGGCGTCCGCTTTGTCTGCCGTGACGATGCTCACTATACCGATGCCCATGTTGAAGACCTGATAAAGTTCGTCGTCCGGCACACCGCTCTTCTGTTCGATGATCTGGAAGACGGGCAGCATGTCCCACGAACCTTTCTTGATGACCACGTCGAGCGACTGCGGCAACACGCGCGGGATGTTGTCCACAAAACCGCCGCCGGTGATATGCGCGAACGCCCGCACCTGGTCCGGCTGGCCGACAAGATTAAACTTCTTCAACAACTTCTGCACCAATGGCCCGTAGCTGAGGTGCTCCTTTAATAATTCCTGACCAATAGTATCCTTGAGACCGGGCACGCGGCTGGAGGGTTTCAACTTGAGCTGCTCGAAGAAAATCTTACGTCCCAGCGAATAGCCGTTCGTGTGCAAGCCGCTCGATTCGATGCCGATGACCACGTCGCCGCGCTTCACGGTTTTCTGGCCGTTGAGCATCCGGGATTTTTCCACGACACCCACGATGGTGCCGCTCACGTCGTATTCGCCCGGCTGATAAAAGCCCGGCATCTGCGCCGTCTCGCCGCCGATCAGCGCGCAGTTGTTTTCCGCACAAGCGCGAGCGAAGCCCTTGATGATGTCGGTGAACACATGCGGCTCCAGTTTGCCGGTGCCAAGGTAATCGAGGAAAAAAAGCGGTTCTGCGCCGAGGACGGCGATGTCATTCACGCAATGATTCACCAGATCTGCACCGATGGTATCGTGCTTGTCCTGCTGAAAGGCGATCTTGAGTTTGGTGCCGACGCCGTCCACGGAGGAGACGAGTATGGGCTCGCGATATTTTTTCACGTCCAGCGCGAACAAGCCCCCAAAGCCGCCCACCTTGCCAAGCACCTCGCGGCGATGCGTGGAGGCGAGCAATTGCGGGAGCGTGGCTTTGACTTTGTTGCCCAGATCAATATCCACACCGGCGGCAGCGTAAGCTTTTTGCTTCTTCATGTGGCAGGGATTAAATCGAGAAATGCCCTGCCGGGCGAGAAAATTTCAGAAGGATTTATCTCGAGATGGATTGGCAAATAGAATTTAAAAATGGTTTTGTATTCCATTTGCTGGGTTAGTAACGTGCCAATCAATTATGAATAAAAGCTTGGTGCAAGAACTCGTTTCCAAATTTGTCCAAAGTTACGATTCGGCCGCCAAAGATAAGATTTGGCAAAAGCAAAGTGCTGATTTTAGAGAGTTCTGGTCGGGACGAGTGCTTGCTCAGGGAAATGAAACGATCTCCGACAATGATTGCGACGAAGTCATTCGAATTCTCGACTTTAATGGAAAGGGCAAACCAAAGGGCAGTGAGGTTGTCGCCAAAGTGATGGTTTCGCAAAATGTCTGGCGGAAGCTTTTTAACATTCTTCACTCTGATAAAAACCTCACAAGTTTGGTCGATTCGATTTTCAAGGAGGTCAACATTGACCATAAGGCTCAATTAATTGATAAACTTTATGCCGAAAACGCAACTGGAAAAAATTGGCTCACTGGTGAGAGTGGCAATGTTCTGAACGCGCTGCTTGCAGCGTATGACCCAGTTAAGAATTTGTCGGCAGTATCAATAAAGCACCGAAAAGCTCTCGTGGACTTTTTGGAGATAAAGTCGCCTTTTGATTGGGCTTCTGCTTCGATTGGAAAACGGATTTCACATAGTAATGAATCCATTCAGGAGGCCACTCGTGCTCTTGGTTTGACCGGTTCTGCGCGGACACTTTACCGTTTTTTGTATTCGGAACCGGTCGCGAATCTCTGGCAAGATACGATCAAGCGAGAAGGCAAACAACTGATTGTCACCGTTCCGCAAAATGCCGAGGCTGAAAAGAACGAGCCGGCTAACGAAGGCGAGATGCGAGAATCTCTGCAAATCCAAGCCGCTCTTGCGGAAATTGGAACGAGGATGGGATTTCAAATTTGGCTGCCCCGCGCCGACCGTGGCAGAGTGCTGTCAAAATGGAAACCTGATTTGGACGTCTTGCTTGAGGAACTCCCAGTCGGATTCGACCAAACGACGATGAAAACGATCGAGCAAATTGATGTGCTTTGGCTCAAGAAGCGGACGATAGTCAGGGCTTTTGAAGTTGAACACACCACATCGATTTATTCTGGAATTCTTCGCATGGCGGACATGCTGGCAATGCAGCCAAACCTCAAAATTAAACTGCACATCGTTGCACCTGCTTCAAGACGCGAAAAAGTTTTTCAGGAAATCAGGCGGCCTGTCTTTGCGTTGCTTGAAGGTGGCGCATTGTCGGACATCTGCACCTACCTTTCCTACGACACTGTTACGGATTTGCGCAACCAGAAGCATCTCGAACATTTGTCGGATAAAGTTATTGAGGATTACGAAGACAAGCCACAGGAAGCATAGCACCGCAGGTGCGGTATCTTTGTGGTTTGCCTTCCAACCCAATCTAATGCTCCGTCAGCGGCATATTCCACACGATTTTTTAACCGTGCCGCTGACGAAGCTTGCTTCATTATTATTTTGCCGGTTGCTGCAAAGATTCCAGCCCTGAAGGGCTTTTGATTTGAAAATCCAACGGGCGTCCGGCGCAGCTCCGCTGGTGTTCCATTTGGCCGAAATCGTCTTCATAGCTGGGGTCACTGCGCCTCCGCCAGCTAGGGCATCAAGTCCGTTTTGCCAACACCGTCATGGCAACTTCAGCCTTTCGCCAAATTGATTTGTTGAACCGGCAGGGAATCGAAGTGCGGGTCTTTGTGGATCAAAGCCAGCTCGTGAGCTTGCGCGGTTGCGGCGATCAGCGTGTCGGCAAAGGGAAAAGAGCCTGCGGTCTTGATTCGCAGCGTGACTTGAAGTATCCGTTCATCGGGCCACAAAGTTACGATGGGCAGCCGTCGGGCGTCGGCCATCTGCAATTCGACTTGCTCCGCGCCCAAGCCGAGCGCCTTGAGCCGGCCCTGAATTTCCACCCACGAGGCAATGCTGACGGCAGCTTCGCCGGGCGGGTCGAAAATGAGGGATAAATACCGCTCGTCGTATTCGATGCGGTGGTTATTCAGCAGAGCCAAAAAATCCTCTGGAAACGTCACTTGTGGTGGTGGACTTCCTGTCCCCGAATGTATTCGATGGTTTTGTCCAATAGGGAAGTGCTCACGTTAAAAGCGCGTATTCCTCCTGCCAGGCAAACGCGCTTTGGACGGGAAAAGTTCTGTGAATCCATTTGGACGAGCCACCCTTGACGAGTTGCAGCGCCTTGGCAACCGCCATCGTGGATGGCAGGGAAGGTCGATGACTTTATAGCCACGGCCCCGGAAATCCCCAATTGACCACCCAGATGTTCCCCAGTAACTCATTGCGAGACGGGCTGGAATGATTGCAAAACCCGGCACTTGAAACCGCGAAAGACAAGAAATACGAAGTAGGAAAGGTCCTGAAAAAGGGTTCCCTGTAGCCACAGGGCAAGTTGCATTTGGGTGCCTTCTTTTCCCGTGGTTCGCGGATCCTCCCAACTCCGGTTTTCAGGTAAAATAACGCGCCTTATTTGAGCATGCAGGACATGCCGACTGATGGTGGTTTGCTCGATTGTCACAGACTGCCAGCGCACTTCCAAATGGCTTTTCAACTGGTAGAAGGCTTCCTCTACCGCCAACACGCCCTGGTAATGCCCCCAACCTCCTCCTTGGAGCAACGCTCCGCCGGGCGGTTGGTGTGGAACAAATACCAGCCGTCCCGCTGCGTTTCCTGCTGGATAATTTCCGCCTTTTCGGCCAGTTGCTCTAACTCATAAACTTTTGGAAACGACCGACGTAAAATCATGGCGAGGCATAAAATGTTAATGGGTAATGCCGAGCAGGATAAATGAAAACCCCATAATTCCTTAAGGAAATCAAGGGGGGTTAAATGGAGCCAGTTGTCGGGCTTGAACCGACGACCTGCTGATTACAAATCAGCTGCTCTACCACTGAGCTAAACTGGCGATCACAATGTTGTTGCTGTGCGGTGACCAAACGCAGCCAACGTTAGCCTCGTGGCAAATTGCGGCGAGGGGCCAGGACGTTAAATGGGTTACTCTAGAAAAGGTCACCCAATATTCACAAGGGTTTTGTCACAGGCGAGCGCAACGTATCAGAAAGTTTACTTGGACCGCAAGCGGAGATTATTTTGTCAAAAAATCCACTTTGCTGGTTGACCGAGACATGCGAGCGGACTGGCTGCGTGTTCATGGATGGAGTGTATCGACAAGAAAAGCCAAAGTTGTTTGCCAGAAATCAGGCTAATCCACGAACAGCTTGAAGCCAAAGCCCGCTATTGCCGGCACAATTCCGTGGTGATGATTGCTCGCTTCCCTTTTGTCGCCATCGCCAGCCTGACTTCGCCAAAAATCGAGGTGCGCCCACAAGCTATTCCTGGGTGCATCGGCACTGGGTGCATCGGCATTTGACTAATTATGAGCGATTGCCTACTGTGTGATTTCGTAAAACCAACGGAAAAATTATATTTTATGCCGCCCAAAGCAGTTGAAAAAGTTGCCACCACCGCCATTGAAACCAAGGCTTCCGCAACGCGCGATCGCGATCTTGATGCCGCTATTTCCTCCATCACCAAAGCTTACGGCGACGGGGCCATCATGCGTCTGGGCGATGCCCGGGCGCAGGTGAAAATCGAAGTCATCCCCACCGGCGGGCTGGCGATTGATCTGGCGCTAGGCGTGGGCGGTATTCCACGCGGTCGGGTGGTAGAGATTTACGGGCCGGAATCCTCCGGCAAAACCACGCTGATGCTGCACATCATCGCCAATGCGCAAAAAGCCGGCGGGCTGGCGGCCTTCATTGACGCGGAGCATGCGCTGGACCCGGGCTATGCAAAAAAACTGGGGGTGAATCTGGATGACCTGCTGGTTTCGCAGCCTGACAGCGGCGAGGAGGCGCTGACCATTTGTGAAACACTAGCGCGTTCGAATGCGCTTGATGTCATCGTGATTGACTCCGTGGCCGCCCTGGTACCGAAGGCGGAACTGGACGGGGAAATGGGCATGGCGACGATGGGCATGCAGGCGCGCTTGATGAGTCAGGCGCTACGCAAACTCACCGCGATTTTAAACAAGTCCAAGACCACGTGTATTTTTACCAACCAGCTCCGCGAAAAAGTGGGCGTCATGTTCGGCAGCCCGGAAACCACCCCGGGAGGCAAGGCGTTAAAATTTTATGCCAGCGTGCGCATGGATATCCGCCGCAAAGACCAGCTCAAAGATGCCGCCGGCAACGTGTATGGAAACCACACGCGTGTCAAAATCGTTAAGAACAAAGTCGCGCCGCCCTTTGCTGAAGCTGAATTTGACATCATTTACAACCACGGCATTGACAAAGAAGGCAGCATTCTAGATGTGGGCATTGAGCACGGAGTCGTCGATAAAAAAGGCGCCTGGCTCCAATTTGAGGGCGCGCTCATTGGCCAAGGCAAAGATGCCGCCAAAAAGGCGCTGCTAGAGAAGCCCGAACTGGCAAAGAAAATCGTGGAGGCTATCCTAGTGAAAAGGGCGACTCCGACGGTCACCCCGCCCACGGCGAAATAGCAATACCACCCACGAAAAGCGGGTACTGCTCAATCTGGCAACCCGTCAGTTTTTGTTTTTGTATTGCTGGTAGCCGACCAGCACCTGCCGGGGGCAACCGATCTCACCAACTCCTCCTCACGGGTTGGCATCCCAGCGTGATCGTTGGGATGGCAAATCATCCCTTCCTCCCACAAAGCGTTTTTTGATTTCGCCCAGAGGATGCCACCTGGTCAATAACCCATGGGCGCTCAAGGCTGAAGAGACGATAATTTGATCTCGTGCCGGCGCTGCGCATCGTCGCGCACAAAAATTGCGCCGACTTCCACGCGGATGTTTTCACCATCGGCCTTGATCCAGCAACAATCCGGCGCGGCGGGTTCACTACTCTTGTGGGGATAGTAGGCGGAGATTTTCTTGAGTGGAACTTTTTCGCCATTCAAGCGCGGGCAGCCGAAGGTCACATTCACCTTGGGAATCGGAGCGTGGGGGATTTTCGCGGTGCTGTAAACTTCGACGAAAGCGGAGTGCCGAGGCCAGAAAGTAAAATCTTCGCCCTCGAACCGGAGGCTGCCCACTTCGCAAACGGAGCCATCAGTGGATTTCACGCGACAGGTAAACCAGGTATTGGTTTTGCCGCCACTGATATCGGTGGCCCCTTTTTCAATGCAATAGGTGTAGGTGCCCTTCGTCCAAGCGAACGGACGGCGCACACTGGCAAATTCACCCTCGTAACCAGCACTCTCGATAAGACAATCGTCGCCGGCTACGCGGACATTTTCCAGGCCGACAGGCGTTTTCTTATCCGCCGACCAGCGGGAGAAAATCACACCGTGACCCGGAAAAATCCGGTCGTGGTTGGTCGCGTTTTGCCAGCCGTTGATGTTGGATTGCAGGCCGCCGTAAAAGGTCTTGCCATTGATATCCGCAATACCACAAGGGGATACGTAGAGGTTGTAATTGGCCGGAATCTCGCGATCGATGGTTACATCAATCTCTAGCTTTTGAAAATGCCGGACGGCCTGCCGGAAATCCCACCAGATGTTGGCCACATGCCATGGCTGATGCGGCAGCGTGACTCCCGCAGCCTCCGCCAACTCTTCCGGTGCCGGCTGGACGCAGGAGGCTTCAGTCGAAGCCTGCCCGGTGCCGGCAGCGCGAGGCAAATGCTTGAGTTGAGCCACTAAATCGGCCGGCAAGGGCCGATCTGTGAGCGGGTCCAAAGCTATTTCCAAGCCGGCAAAAACGGGTTTGCCGTATTGCGCCTCCAAATTAGCAAATACAGAACCGAGTTCGTTGCTGCCGCCAGAGGCGAGAAAATAAGCATCCTGCATTTTCCCCCAGGTGCCGTCGCCGACCGCCCGGGTCAAACAGTGCAAATGATCCACATCTGGACCAAGCCAAAGGCGATATAAAGCAAGCCGGGCGGCTGACCGATTTTCGCCGGAAAAATTTTCAAGAAAAGAATTCACGCCACCGCCAAGCGTAGCAACGCTAGGCTGACCGCCGTTCGGACTATTGATCGTCGCCAGGTGATGCCATGATTTAGTGGCGGGATCGAAAATATAATAACGCGCGTCAGTGGTGTTGGTCAGGGCACCCGGCTGCTTGTGGACAAAAAATTGAAAGGTTTCATTAGTCTTCCAATTCCAAAGCATATGGGTATGACCGCCTTCGCCTTCGCCACCAAACCGGCCAAAAATAGTGTCCGGCCAGGCTTCGGTGACCAGGGGATGCAATTGAGGGGAGGTATCCCAGATGGAAAAGATGGTGCGCCGCTCCTGCGGGTCATTGTGCTGAATGCCGCAATAACCGCCGGCTGGTTCGCCCGGATGCCAATTGGCGCCGCAATAATAGGTCGTGGGTTGGGTGGCCAACACCGTGATCTCACCATAAAGACAGGTGCCCTGTTGCTGGCCTTCGAGGTTCCACCAGAGGTGTTGCGCGCTGGCATTTATAACGCAAGCTCCGGCAATCGAGAGGGATAGCAGATACAGTTTTGAATTCATTTTAATTTATGCTTGATACGAGTATTTCATTGGTCAAGCCAGAGCTTGGCGATCGCAAGCGGAGGCATCAAAATTTCAGGGGGATCGAGGATTTGGCGGGATCCACAGCAAAACCACATTCCCGGAACCAGGGAAATAGGTTTTGTTTTAGCGCGATACTGAGCACGGCAACCGTTGCATGAAGATCATACTTTTTAATCCGGTCAGGTTTCGCCCATTGCCGTTTGGCCTGAAAATAGTGGGCCATGATGTCGGGATCTTGCGCCCGCAACTGCTCGAAAACCCAGAAGGTCTTGCCCCAGTGCATGGCGTTGGCAGCGGCACCCTCGAGTTGAGGGGCTCCGGCAAGACTTTTGCCCTCAATGTCATAGCGTTTCATCGTCTCATCAATGCGCGAGGCCCGCTCAATGGTGTGGTGGATGCGTCGCAAACCTTCCTCTGGATAACCCATGTCCATCATGACTAAATCACCGACATAGGTAGCGATTGGCTCATTCCAGATTTCCGGAAATGGCAGTACCCAGGAATGAGTGGATTCGTGCGTGATAAATTCGATCATGCTGTCCTCGCGCGCCGGGAAATCGCCCCAAAACACCGCCAGACCAATCATCTGTCCGGCGGAAAAACCGCCGCCACCAGTCGCCAGCAGACCGATTTCCGAAGCCATGCCTTCCGACAGCGGCACGCCCATGCGCTTTTCCATGACGGGCACACTGCGCTGGTAAATCGCCATCATATCTTTGGCATAGGGTTTCAAATAATCGCTGTAACGCAAAGTGAGCCGACCGAGTTTTTCGGTGTAATCCAACTGTCCCAAACCGCGGCTTGGGCATGACTTTAGAGGATTAATCAATTTTCCGGCAGCGGTCCTGACCAGCAACGGCCGCCACCAAGCAGCATTAAGGTTATCCTTGGCATCCGGGCGATTGCCGGCAAGACCACGCGCTCCGACCAGCAGCGTGCCTTTGCCCACGGTTTTACGCACCAACACGGGATTCCCCAAAGCGTCGGCAATTAGCGCGTCCCATTGGGCCGGAACTGCCAATTTCAACGTGTCGCCACCACCCGCAATTTCACCGGCGATTGATTGGTTTATCGTTTTAAGCGGCTTCTGCGCAGGAGCGGCAAATTCACACCCAAAAGTCTGTGCCAGAGCGTTTTGTGGTTTGTCTCCGGCAGCGCCCAGCAGCAACACTCCACCGCCACCGTCCAGAAAATCGGCGATGGCCTTAATATCTTTTGGAACATAGCTCAAGTGTGGATCGCAGCCGAGCAGCACCAAAAGATTGGCATTGGATAAATCAAAATTGAATAGCGAGCCCCAACTGGTCGCACCGGTCTGGTCAGGCAGGTATTGGGAGTGAAAACGCCCATCCCCATAAAACGTAAATTGATGCCCCAGATCCACCACTGCGTGGACCACGGGTTCAGCCCGGACCACGACACGGCTGCAAAAAAGCGCAATGGCTGACAGAAACGAAAGTAGAATCGGGGAGTTCACGTTTTATGGCATCGGCGCGCTTTTTTGCGCGGCCGGTTTGGCATCCGCCGCACGACCAGCGCGCTGCGCTTCCAAAAGGCCCGCAGCCATGCTCGCGGTTTTCGCTGGCTGCGCCTCACGAAGATTCATGGTTTCGCCCAGATCGTTGCTGAGATTATACAATTCGCCCTGAGGCGAATATCCGGACCGGACGCGGGCACGTCGTTCCGGTTCAATCCACTTCCACGAGTCGGCGCGAAAACCCAGCACGCGTGCGCCATCGTGCTCCACCAGTTTTTCGCGGCCAACTGGCGAGTCACCGAGCAGGGCCGGCAACACATTGAGGCTATCGAGCGCATCGCCGGCGGGAATTTTCTGGCCCGTGAAGGCAGCAAATGACGCCGGAAAATCCAGCAAACAAACCAAAGCCGCCGAGACACCGACCGGCACACGCCCCGGCCACCGGACAATGAAAGGCACGCGTGTGCCCGCTTCGTAAACGGAATATTTACCACCGCGCAAAGGACCAGCCGGCGTGTGGCCATGCAGGTTTTGCACCGCACCATCGGCGTAGCCATCGTCCAGCACCGGACCGTTGTCGCTGGACAAAATCACCAGCGTATTCGATGCAAGATTCATTTTATCGAGCGTGGCGAGGATTTCGCCGACACACCAGTCAAACTCCACAATCACGTCGCCACGAACACCGCAGCCGCTCTTGCCGACAAAACGGGGATGCGGCACACGCGGCACATGCGGATCGTGCGTAGCAAAATAGAGGAAGAACGGCTGATGCGAATTTTGCCGGATGAAATCAACCGCTTTACCGGTGAGCAGGTCCGCCTTGTCCTCGTCTTTCCAGCGCGCTGCATGGCCACCAGACATGAAGCCGATACGGCTAATGCCGTCAATAATGGTACCGTCGTGGCCAAGCGATAATCCCATTTTCAAAAGTTCCGGATGCTGACGTCCCGTGGGCTCATCGCCCACCATGGCACCATAGCCAACCTGAATGGGGTCCTTCGGGTCCAACCCGACAACGTGATGATTTTCAATATAGACGCAAGGCACGCGATCGCCGGTGGCGGCCATGATAAAACTGTAGCCAAAACCCAACTCGTTCGGACCGGGGGCAACGTCACCATTCCAATCCGCACCATTCGTTCCCCCCAACCCAAGATGCCATTTGCCGACGACGCCCGTGCGATAGCCCGCCCGCTGAAAAACCGTTGCCAGCGTGGTCCGCTTGGGATCAATAATCAGCGGCGCATTGCCGGGAAGCACCCCCGTGCCTGATTTGCGCCAGGGGTATTCGCCCGTGAGCAGGGAATAACGAGAGGGGGTGCATGTCGCGGAAGTCGTATGCGCGTCGGTGAACCTCAAACCCTGACGGCCAAGCCGATCCACATTGGGGGTCGGAATTTTGGTGGCGCCATATACCCCGGTATCGCCGAAGCCAAGGTCATCGGCGAGAATAAGAACAACATTTGCCGGTGGCGGGCTGGCAGCGGGAAAGGTAGTTACTCCAATGCCCGATAGCAAAGCACAAATAATTAAGGTGACTCTTTTCATGGTGATCCTTTACGGTTTCGCGGTATTGTCTGCGCCCGTTTTCAACGGGGTGGGGCTTTGGCGGTTACCACCAAACGCTCGGGGATCATCCTGAGCCGGCTCTTTTAATTCCATGCGCTGACGGAAAACCTCCTGCACCAAGTTGGTTTGTATCCGGGCATAAGCGGGGTCGCCGTAGATATTACGCATTTCACCGGGGTCTTTTTCGCGATCGAAAAGCTCCCAGTAATCCACGTCAGGGGCATAGAAATGCGCCAGCGTGTAATGGTCGGTAATAATACCGTAGTGCGGACGGACATGGTGGTCAGCAGGATATTCGTAATAATGATAATAAAAGGCATTGCGCCAGTCGGCGGGAGTCGTCCCCTGCAATAACGGAACGAGACTGTGCCCCTGCATCCGGTCGGGCACGGGCACCCCGGTCAGATCCAGAAAAGTTTCCGCAAAATCCAGATTGGAAACCAACGCCTTATTAACACTTCCGGCCCTGATCTGCCCCGGCCAGCGGATCAGCAAAGGGGTGCGGGCAGATTCCTGAAAAATCCACCGCTTGTCGAACCAGCCGTGTTCGCCCAGGAAAAACCCCTGGTCAGAGGAATAGATGACCATGGTATTGGTGGCGAGGCCGGTATCATCGAGATACTTCAGGAGGCGCCCAACGTTATCATCCACACCTTTGATGCACCCCAGGTAATCGTGCATAAAGCGGTTGTACTTCCATTCGGTCAGCGCCCGGCCGGTGAGATTTTTTTTCAGGAAGGCTGCATTACGGGGAGTGTAATATGCCTCCCACACTCGCTGCTGTTCCGGCGTCAGGTCGCGCGGAACCGTGAGTTTGCAATCCTCATTTAGGCGCATCGTTTCGGCAATGGTCATGTTCTGATCATGTTCGGCCAGGCCACGACCTGAGTAATCGTCGAACAAACTTTCCGGCAAAGCATAGGTCCGGTCGTGGTCAAAATCCAGATCCCGCAGGGCTGGCTCCCAACTGCGGTGGGGCGCCTTTTGCCAGCAGAGCAACATGAACGGTTTGGCCGGATCCCGCTGCTTCATCCAGTCCAGGGAAAGGTCCGTGATAATATCGGTCACATAACCGGGATGTTTAATCCGCTGACCATTCCGGATCAGGGTGGGGTTGTAATAAATGCCCTGGCCGGGAAGAATTTCCCAATGATCGAAGCCGGTTGGATCCGATTCCAGATGCCATTTGCCTATCACCGCGGTCTGATATCCGGCCTGCTGAAGCAGCTTTGGAAGAGTGATTTGCGAGGCGTCGAAGCGGCAATTGGAGTTGTTATAAAAGCCATTGATGTGGCTATAGGTCCCAGTGATGATCGAGGCCCGGCTCGGACCACACAAGGCATTGTTAACCAGGCAACGGTCAAATCGCATACCCTCGCGCGCGAGGCGATCCAGATTTGGCGTCTGGATCAAATGTCGCGATTCCCCGTAGGCGCTGACTGCCTGCCAGGCGTGATCGTCGGACATAATAAATAAAATATTAGGCCGCAGAGGTGCCGCGAGCAGGGCTTCAGCCAAAAAAGCAGCCGTGGCAATAATAACCAGGATAGGCAGTTTCATTTTATATTCAGGGAAGGAGAACTTGACAGGCGTCCCGGCTCTCGCCGACCGGCCCCGGGACGTTTAGTTAATCCGTCACCCAACTCCTGGCGGGCCTTTTCCGCTTCGGCAGCCAGTTGGGTTACCATAGCCGGATATCGGGCGGAAACGTCGGTGGTTTCGCCCAAGTCGTGAACCAGATCATACAACTCGGCGGTTGCCAACTGGCGATGGGCGTAAGGAGCCGGCACCCCGTCCCGGCCTCCGGGTTTGCCACCGAGGGTTTGATAGCTATGCGGCAACTGGAGTTTCCAGCGGCCGTCACCGCTGGTGACGGCCTGCAACTGGTTGACCTCATAATAAAACCAATAGGACGAATGCGGATTTTGGGCGCCGGTCTGGCGGGCAATAATGGGCCAGACATCAAGACCATCGATTTTGTTGGGAGGCAATTCAGCCCCAACCAACCTGGCGATGGTCGGCAATAAATCAATGGTCATCAGCATATCCCAGGTATCCGCGCCGGCGGGAATTTTTCCGGGCCAGCGCATGATGCAGGGCTCGCGCGTGCCCCCCTCCCAATTCGTGCCCTTGCCCTCGCGCAAAGGTTTCGCCGAACCACCGTGGTTGCCATAGCTCAGCCACGGCCCATTGTCCGAGGTGAAAATGACCCAGGTATTCCGGTCGATACCGTTGCGCTTGAGCGCCTCTAGAATCTGCCCAACCGACCAGTCAATTTCCTCAATCACATCGCCATAGAGACCGCGCGCGCTCCGGCCCCGGAATTTTTCGCTTACCCCGAGAGGCACATGGGGCATGCTGTGGGCGACGTAAAGAAAAAACGGATGAGCTTTGTTTTTTTCGATAAAGGCCACCGCGCGCTCCGCATACCAGGTCGTCAGCTGATTCAGGTCAGCAATGGACATTTCTTCGCGGAATTGGTTGGTCCCATCGTAAATCGGCAGATGCGGATATTCGCGTTTCATGGCCGCCATAGCGGCCGGCAGGTTAGTAATTAAATCCGGATGCCCGGGCCAATAGTCGCAGGACAACGGCAGGCCGAAATACTCATCAAACCCATGGCGCAGCGGCATGAATTGGGGTGAATCTCCCAGGTGCCATTTACCAAATATGGCGGTGGCGTAGCCGCAGGACTTCAGCAGCTGGGCCAGCGTCACCTCATGATCGCTGATGCCAACTTTTGTCCCGGGACCGAGAGCGCCATGAATGCCCAGCCGATTGGGGTAACAGCCGGTCAGCAAGGCACAGCGGGAAGCAGAACAGACCGGTTGGGCGACATGAAAATTTCGAAAAACCGCACCTTCATCCGCCATCCGGTCAAGGTTTGGGGTTACAAATCCTTCGGCACCGAAGCGGCCGACATCGGCATAGCCCTGATCATCGGTGAAAATAATGACAATGTTGGGTCTGGCATCATCCAACGGAGCAGCCATGGCCGCACTAAGCAGCCCCAGCGCCGAAAATAAAAGAGCAACCGGTTTAATCATGGGTCACGGGTTTTCCATTACTGTCACGGGACAGCGGTTTTACTTTTCGCAGTTTCACCGGCACATCATTGACGGTTGATGGTCCGGCGGTGCTACGGCCATCCGCAACATATTTCTCAAGCAACCTGGTCAACTGCGCGACAATTTCGGGATGTAATTGCCATACGTTGGTCCGTTCGCCGACGTCCGGCAACAGGTCGTAGAGCTGGACCGGCGGCAATGTTTGAGCCGCCTTACTGCCTGGCTTGGGGTCACTCCAGCCACCGGAGTCGGGACACAATTCCAGCTTCCAACGCCCCTGCCGAATGGCGAAGGACCCGTTGATGGAATGAGACACGACGGCCTCATGCAGCGGTGCCGCTGCCGTGCCGAAGAAGGCCGGCAGCAAACTGACGCTATCCTCCCCGGCATTAGCGGGCAGCTTTACCTCCAATAGATCCGCACAGGTGGCCAGCAAATCCACCAGGCACACCAGCTGGTCACTGCGGGATCCCGCTTTGACCCGATCCGGCCAGCGCACCAGAAAAGGGATGCGATGTCCGCCATCCCAAATATCCGCTTTATAGCCACGCCGCTCCGCACTGGGAAAATGACCCTGCTGTTCCAAATCAGCAACCCCAATATAAGGAGCACACCCGTTGTCGCTGGCCAGCATCACGAGCGTGTTCCCGGCTACCCCATGACTTTCCAACGCGGTTAAAACTTCACCGACAGCCCAGTCGGTTTCCATGACAAAATCGCCGTAGTCACCGAGTCCGCTCCGGCCTTGCCATTCCTTGGTAGGCACCAGCGGTGTATGCGGTGCCGTGAGGGGCAGATATAGAAAAAAAGGCTGTTTCGCTATCGCGCTGGCCCCAATAAAAAGACCAGCCTTGCGCACCAGTTCCGGCAGCACGTCCACCGCCTCAAAGTCCGGGGCGGCAATCCCGGATCGAACCCACTTTTTAGTGACGCCGGGGAATTGGGTAAAATGATTGTTTTCCACATAAGCAAACGGCGGCATATCGGCCGAGGCCGCAATTCCAAAAAAATAATC
The DNA here is from genome assembly GCA_903888765.1 of uncultured Verrucomicrobia subdivision 3 bacterium. Taxonomy (GTDB): domain Bacteria; phylum Verrucomicrobiota; class Verrucomicrobiia; order Limisphaerales; family UBA11358; genus UBA11358. The sequence goes on from CAISVF010000322.1 coordinate 43,948, forward strand.
AAACCCGTGCGTGGTGGGGCCGTCGGCAATTAGCCCGGCATAGTCGGGCTTGCCGTCCTTTTTGGCATACGTCAAGCCAAGGTGCCATTTACCAATGCAAGCGGTGTGATATCCGTGTCGGCTGAGCAATTCAGGAACCGTGAGGCGCCCCGGTGCGATCAGCGGCGGACTGAATCCTTCCAGCACACCGGATTGCAGACGCGAGCGCCAATTGTAACGACCAGTTAGAATGCTATAACGGCTGGGAGTGCAAACGGCCGAACTGGAATGCGCTTCACTGAAGATCATGCCCTGGCTCGCCAGCCGGTCCAGACATGGCGTAGCAATTTTACCACGGGAGGGATTCAAACAATGTATGTCCCCGTAGCCCAGGTCGTCTGCTAGAATAAACACGAGATTGGGCCGCTTCACGGCTTCTGCGATCGCCGGCAAACAGCCGGCCAGGAACAGCAGTAAAATAATATTCCGGAGGAGACCTTTCATGGTTTCACGGCCGGTTTTGCTTTAAGCTGGCGAGGCGAATCCGGCCAGAGTGGATTGGGCACATGCTCGCGCTGCAGAATATTATCGAGCCGCCGGACCACCTCCGGATTTTTGGTGGCAACGTCGTGCGCTTCCGCAGCATCCTTGGCCAGGTCATAAAGTTCCAGTGGTTCTCCGAGCCCGTTGCGCACGCCCTTCCAATCGCCCATCCGGACGGCTTGGATGAATGGCCCCTCATGCAATTCCCAATAAAAAATTCGCGTGCCAGCGTATCGCCTTTGAGCAATGCCGGAATAATGGAGAGGCCATCGGTTTTCACCTTAGCCGGCAGCGGCTGATGGATCAGCTCAGACACGGTCGGCAGAAAATCATAAAATGCCCACGGCGTGGAATTCACGACGCCAGCGGGGATCTGATGTGGCCAGCGCGCCACCATGGGCACCCGCAATCCGCCTTCATACATCGTGCGCTTGATGCCGCGAAAGGGACCGTTACTATGGAAGGTTTTGAGCACGCCAGGATTATCAGCCCCCTGATCACTGCTGAAAAACACCAGCGTCTGGTCATCGATTTTCAATTCCTGAAGCAGGGCCATAATCTGTCCGATGCTCGCGTCCATACGAGTGAGCATCGCGGCATATTTTTTCTGCGCGTCAGGCCACGGTGCGTTCGTATAGGGGCCCAAGTCCGGCACTTCAAAAAGCGGATGGGGAATGGTGAAAGGCACATAGAGAAAGAAGCGTTCCTTGGCGTGGGCTCGCAACCACGCTAGCGCTTCGCCGGCGATGAAATCATGCGCATACGTTTTCCCATCAAGCGGAATCCGTTCGTGATTGCGCCAGAGGTGGTTGGGATAATAGTGATGAGCTTCTCGCTGGCAGTTGTAACCGAAGAAGGTATCAAAACCCATCCGGTCTGGTGCGCCGGAGGAATCAACAAAACCCAGTCCCCACTTGCCGAACGCCGCCGTGGCATAGCCGGCATTTTTGCACAGTTGAGCGACCGTGAAGGTTCCTGCCGGCAGCGGCTCCTGGCCTTCCGGCGCCAGTTCACGATTCGCGCGAATGGCCGCATGACCAATGTGCCGACCGGTCATCAGCGCGCAGCGCGAGGGAGCACATACGGTCGTGCCCGCATAAGCCTGGGTGAACCGTATGCCTTCGGCAGCCAGGCGGTCTAGATTGGGCGTCTGGATCCATTTCTGGCCATAGCAACCGGCGTCGCCAATGCCCATGTCATCAGCGAGAATAAAAATAATGTTCGGCTTGGGAGTCCCTCCAGCCAAACCGTTAAGCGAGGCAAGGCACAGGACAGCCCAAAGCTGGAAGGTCTTTCGCATAGTGTTCTAGTTCATGGTTCAATCTTTGCGTTGCTTAACCCAACCTGAGGCACAATCAATTTTGCAGACCGGCTGGGACGGGGTGGCTAATTTAGCCAACCGAACACGCCGGACACGCCCCCATTTTTAATAACCCAATAATGTCCTTTTCATGGGTAACTGCTGCTGGTTGCATTAGTGCCAAGGCGAGTTTGGTACCGCTCCAGATCCCGGCGCAATTCATTTTTTTTGGCACTTTCAGTCGTCAAAACAACGGCCTGCTCCAGATACTTCAAGCCTTCATCCATCCGGCCAGTTACAAACAACGCGCGAGCGTAGGTCTCCAGCACATCCGGATTCTTCCCGCCAGAAGCAGCAAACGCGGCTTGGGCAAATTTAAGCGCCAGCTTCGCGTTGCGCGTTTTGATATTCTCATCGGTGAGCAATGTCCATGCGATTTCGTTCTGCGCATCCACATCAGCAGATTCAACCAATTCCAGCCGGCGCGCCAACTCCTCCACGCGCGCTGCGGGATCACGGCCAGTCACGGCCCGATAATACGCTTGAAAGGTCCGCTGCAATCCCAAGTGGTCACGATAATCTCCAAACTTAAAACCCGCCGGTGCCAGCGGCGCCGCTTCCAGCTCCAATCCGGCCAACTCAGCGGCAGATTTCCCCATGGCGGCCGCGCGCTGGTAAGCACGCATTAAACTTTGAAAACGCACACTGCGACGCAGCTCGGCAAGATCAAGCTTGCGTCCGGGCTCGATGCCATCCAGTTGCTGGTCAAGGGCACGAAGTTTTTCCGCCATGGCGTCGAGTAGCGCCGCATCCGCACCACTGGCGGCAGCTTCCGTAAAATCCCGCAACAGCTTGCCGGCTTCCGCGCGTTTACTGTCAGCCGGATTATCAACGCCGTATGCGGACGCCAATTTTTCCAATTCCTTCTCCAAGTCACCCTGCGGATGCCCAACCCACGCCACGCGGCCTGCACGGTCCACAATAAACGCACAGGGAATACCATTCTGCCCGTAGGCTTTCATGTAGCCGTCCGAAGTCTGACGGTTATTATCCACAGCCACGGCATAATCCATTTTCGCGCCCATTTGATCAACAAACGGCCGCACTTTTGCGCTGTCCTCGTCACTCACGCCAACGAAAACCACCCCCCGCCCGGCAAATTTTTTTGCCAGCCCAGTCAGGTGTGGAATGCTATCTTTGCAGGGGCCGCACCAGGTCGCCCAAAATTCCACCACCACAATTTTCTTTCCTTTCACCGCCTCAAGGCTGACCGCTTCCCCTTTGATCCACTCGGCAATCTGCAACGGGGCGGCAGGATCGCCAATTTGCGCAGCCGACGATCGATGGGAAGCAGCCAACAATAAAGCAAGGGCCACCAGCAGTGGGAAAAAATCTATCTTCATAAAATCAATCATCCCACATTTATCGGACCAGCTGCCACCATTTCTGCGCCACAGCGGCCAAATCCGGAGGATTGGAGGGCGCCTGTCCCCCCCGGAAAAAGGCCAATTCGAGCTCTTCAATTTGGCCTTTCAATGCCTGCTTCGCCGGCTCGTCCAACCGGCCGGAAGCCTCGCGCTGGAGCCGACGCAGAAACGCAACGACGGAGAACGGCGTGATTTGCGCCGGCATCTCCAAGGCGTTCGCGGAGGCTTGCGTTAAACCCGATCGAGCCCGCAACCGTAACCAGGCACCCAGAGTGATGCCCCCCAGCACGAACACAATGAAGGCATTTCGCAGCCCCCGGTTTACCGTACTCTTCAACACCACGCCGGCCACCGCCTGGTTCGCATCCAATTTGATCAGGTCCGCATCCTGATAGTGCTGATACTCCACGCTCGCGGCAAAGATGCCCGATTTCAGGACCGGAAATTTCAGCACGGCGTCACCGCGCAAATCCTTTCTGCGCTGGTAGGTAAACTGCCAGTTGCGGTCCGCCTGCGCCTGCGCGACTTTCCCATCGGCAGAAAATTCCGCCACCGAAACTCCATTGTCAGTCACTTCACAATCAAAGCCGGCCTGCGCAAAATCAAACAGCTGCCCGTGCGCCGGAATGACGCCACGCCCCTTGGCCGAAACCTCCACCACCACGCGGCCATCCCGCACCCATTCACGCTCGTCCATCGTCAACGTCAGGGCCAGGCCAGGACACGGACGGGGCGCCGAGTCCGCCTCCCGGGCATCAATGGATTCCAGCTGTGAGCGCACCGGCAGGACCACCTGGCCGGAAGTGTCACTGAAATCCATATCCAACTGGACCGACGGGATGCGATCCACGGCAGCCTCCTTGGCGCGCAACATGAGATAAGCCAGCGGAGTTGCCTGCCAGCCTTCGCGAGGCAGATCCAGGGCATGCACTTCGGGGCTGGCAAACGTAATGGAAATGATTTCAAAAGTCTCATCCAGGGCGCCGTGGATATTCCGGGCAAAATTGTCACGATAATTTGCAGCCGGATTGCCCGCCGCCTGAAGCCCCACCTGCCGCTGAACCGGGGCGTTCTGCAAATACTTGGCGAAACCGCCGCCTTCGCGCGCAATCTGGCGCGTGTGCTCAAGGGTCAAGGCGAGGCCAAACGGCTGGGCATGCCCCACGCGCGCCGGACCGTCCACGGTCGCCCGCAACAGCACCTCGTCAAGCAGCTCCTGATAATTTTTCAGCGATGCCTGGGCCACCTTTGCACTGGGGTGATTGGCGCCGACCACCTGCAATCCGGCGCTTAAAAAGTTCTGCCGCAAGTTGCCTGGAACCTGGGACAGCAAGCTGCCCAACATTTCGCCGAATTTCTGCAGATGCCCCGCCGCCGCCGCCCCGGGCAAAGCGCGCATCGCATCGCCAATTTGCGAGAGGCCGGGGTCGGAACGCGCCGCAGAACGAGTCAGCTGCGATAAATCACTGGCTCCCAGCATCACGATAAACCACATCTGATAGGGCTCCAAAGTCCACTGGCCGCGCGCCAGGTACGGCACCTTGGCCGCATATATCTGAGCCGCCTGACGATAGCTAGCAAAAGCCTCGTCACGCAGGCTGACGTATTCCGTGAGCTTCACCTGCCGGGCAAACTCAAATTCTGACGCATCAAAAAACAACTGGCCGCGAACGAGGTATTGCTGCCACTCAGCGTCCTTTTCCGTAAGACCTTTTTTAACCAACGCAATTGCGGTACGGTAACCGCGTGAAACCTCGTCTTTAGCCTCCTGCTCGGTGCGGTTAGCCCCGGCATCCTGCTGCACCTTCGGATCCTGCCACTGCTCATGCAGCTTCGTTCTCATTCCAGTGACAAGCTGCATCAACTCGGCGCGGCTCATTTTTTCTGCCGGCCCGAAAATCGCCGCGATATCCTCAGCGCGATATACCTCGGCACCGCTGTGGATAGCCATGAAACCCTGGACCACCGAGGCTGGCGCGAGCGGTTCCGGCGACAAGGGGCGCAGCGCCGTAAGCAAATTTTTGTAGTCAGCGACGTTTTTATTCTGGCGCAGACGCGTCAGTGGGATGCCACCGCCCGCCGGCTGCTGACGCGAAATCTGGTAGCCGAGATTTCGCATGCGGATGATGTTCGGGTCTTCCGGCGGCACGCTGCGCTTCTTGACCCAAGCGCCCAGGTAATCCTGACACAATTCCTTTTCCTGGCCGGGATGATCCTTTAAATACGCGGCGAGCGTAGCCAGCGTTTCCGGCTCCTTGGGATCCAGCAAGTTCGCCTTGAGCAAGGTCAGATTCACGCGCTGCGACAATCCTTCGTTTAAGCGGCGGATAAGGGCCGGCGTTGGCGCATTGGCAAGAATAACCTCGGCCTTGAGCACCTTGGCCTGATTCCGCTGGCGGTTGTAATAATAGCTTGAGGAGCGGAAAACAAACGGGTTATCCAACGCATCCTCCTGATCGGCAGCGTCCGGCTTACCCGAGCGATAAGTTGTCTCAGCCTCATTCAGCCAGTTCATCACCAGAACATTGGCTGATGCCGGCAGCGCGCTTTTGCGCCCGGCAAGAACCCGCATGAGAATGCTCTGGGTAGCCAGGCTTTGTCCGCGCAGGTTGAGATCGGTGCCCCGCAGCGCCTGCTGGCCGGATTCACCCAGCACCAGAATGAGGTCATTGAGAATCAGCGGCTGCGTGAGAAAGTTCTCGCGAATGAGCTGCTCTGCCTCGGCAGCTTCCAAAGCCGGCAGCAGCTTCACAAACCGGTCGGTGGCCTGCCGGAAAAGCCCTTTATCATCCGCCCCGAAACGGCTGGTCTGCATCATAAACGCACATAATTCCGCCGCCCCCTTGAGCTGGCGCTCGTCCCGCTGCTGAATACCCGTCTGCGTGAAATACTCCATCGCCAGGACCAGCGAAAGCGTATCCGCCTGTTCCCACTCCTCGCGCTTGAGCGGCAAATAAGGACCGGCATCGGCAATCCAATCCAGCGACGACAACAGCTGAGCCGCCAACTGACGGCCTGACGACGCAGAGCCGCCAAACCCTTTTAAGCCATGACTCAGCCGCGAGAGGAATTCATTTTTGCCCGCGCTACCCACGGCAATTTTTACCAGAGCAGAAAGCTGCGGTAAATTTGCCGGGTCCAGATTACCCGGAGCCGCCGCCACCAAAGCGTAAAAATCCTGCTCCAGCAATAAACTAGCCGATTTTCTAGCCGACCGGTTCGCGGGCGTCTGCGGGTCGCCACCATCGCCCACATCCATCGCCATGGACGACGAAGGCGCGGCGGCCGACTGTTGATAAAATTGAGCTGCCGATTGCGAATTGCCGGCAAGGGCGGCAAGCAACCGAGCATACGCTTCCTTAGCCTCACCGGGCGGCAGGATTTGCAGGGCATTACTGACCGAAACCCAGTCACCCAGCAATACGGCGAAGCGAAAACGCTCCGCCTCGGTTGGCGGGGCACCCGACTGCTGTGATTTCACGACCTCCAGCAAAGCCTCCGGAGTACGGTCAAATTTCATCCGGCTTACGGCCTCAGCAAAGGTCTTCGGCGGGGCGGCTGATTCCTCGCCGGCGGGGTTATTAGTGGCGCGGGCAGCCCGGCGCTGCTCGACCAACGCCCGGATTTCCTCCGGCGACAGCGAGCGGCGAGGGCTGGCTCCGACCATCGGCATCGCAGTCATCGCCGGAACTGCGACTGGCACCGGCGGGCTGGTCTGCGCCCGGGCGCCCGGAATGACGAACCAGGCCAAGGCTAACCCGAGGCACTGAGGCCGCAAATAAAATGGCGTCTTCATAAAATATTTTCTCAAAGTTTGGCTGCAAATTAACAAATCAGGAGCCCGGCCCACCCGGGAAGCGCGTGGTGCCAGCGCCTGAAGCGGGCGGACCTTCGTCATTCTGACCAACCCCCGGCTGGTCGCCGCGCTGCCCGCGCCGCTTCGCCATCTGTTCACTCAAACCCTGGCCCGACAGACCCTGCCCTTCCTCGGGCAAACGCCGGGCCAGCAATTCGCTCATGCTCATCCGTTCCAAGCGGACGGATAATTCAAGATTGGTCTGCTGGGTTTGCGCAAACGGACTATTCCCTGCCGCAAAACCGGCTTCCGTTAATAACCGGTAATTTTGCCGTGCCAGCTCAGCCTCCTCCATCCACAAGTCGCGCCGGGCTCCCTCCAGACGCATCACCCAGGCGGCGTAGTAATGAATCCGGCCGGCCAATTCGCGAGCCTCGCGCTGGAAATCCGGCGGCTGCTCCACAAATTGCCGGTCGGAAAGAATGCGATCCGCGCCATCAACCGCTTCCACGGCGCTGCCTTGCCGATAGCGGTTGCGAACCAACGCCAAATCCAGCCGCATCCGCGCAGCCGGGTCACTGTTGCCAATGGCGGCGGCAGCTTCATGGTAAAGGTTTTCCGCATCCGCCCAGTTTTGCTGAACCTCCGCCTGCCGGGCCTGACGGATGAGCACCCAGGTGCGATCACGCGCCAGCCACTTTTGCCCGGGACCAAAATGCCAGACAATCACCGGCAATGGCACCAACAACCAGAGCAGCAGGAGCCAGCGTTTCATTGATTTGCCTCCGGCTTTGAATTTGAGGCCACCGGTTTCCAGCCGCTACCAAACCATTCCAGCAACAGCGGCAACAAACACAGAATGGCGGTGCAAACAGCCAGCAGACCGCAGGCGAAGGTGCGAAGATTGACTTGAAATGTATCGGCGCGAGTATCCGGCGCAATCAACTGACGCAACAATCCACTCGGGATTTGCTTGCTGTTGCCATCAAAATAATTCCCGCCCAGCCGCCGGGCCAGTTGCGTAAGTCCGGCCCCATCCTGCCGCGACTGATGGCTGTCAAGAAAGGTGCCGCGACTCGAGCTGCCAACGCCAACAATCAGGAAATCGGCAACGGCTGAAGGCAGCAAATTCAATCCGCTGGCGGCAACGGAATCGCCATCCGTCAGCACGAGGAAGGTCACGGATTTGCGGGGAAAATCTTTCACGAAGCCGCCCGCTGTATTCAGCGACTTTAGCAACGAAGTTTTGCCCGGTTTGAAGGCGATATGCAGCGGCAGGTTGTCGGCAAAATTCCAGATGAGCTCACGATCCGAGCATTCCTTGCAAAGCAGCATCGCATCGGAGTAAAAGCAGGCCATCGAGATTTTAGTCTGGTCGCTATTGGCCCGCTCCATGACCGACTTGAGCAATACGGCGGCCCGGTTGCGACGGGATTGGGTGCCGCCAGCGCCGGCGTCCTTGATTTCCATGCTGGGGGAAACATCCAGCATCACCATCAGTTGCCGGGTGGCGGCGGCGGAGCGATCATGCATCCGGCTCGCGCCTTCAAAAGCCAGCAATATTACCAGGGACCACACCGCGCCACCGAACGCCGCCACGGATAGCGGCGGAGCGAGCACAGTCCAAAAGCGGGCTTTTGCGTCCGGCCCGAATGCCAGCCGGCCAAGCCGCGCCACGCGCCGCGCATGGAGCCACTCGGCAAGCACTCCCAGCGCCACCGCACCACATGCAGCCCATAGGGCCAGCTGGATGATTTGCTCTTTTACCATGGCGTGTAACGCAGCCCCAGCAAGCTAAGCCCCCAGACAGCCGCGATCAATAATCCGGCCAGGGCCAGAGGACGATAGTAATCAACCCAATCCGAGGTCACTTGTTTGAACTTGGCTTTCTGCATGCCGTCAATTTCATGAAACACCATCGATAACGCGCCTTGATCAGCCGCTTGAAAAACCTTTCCTGCGGTGAGCGCCGCAATCGTATAAATGCCATCCGCACCAAATCCGCCAGCGTCATTCCCAATCAGGATAGTAAACACCCGGATCCTGGCCGCAGCGAGCTGCTGGCCAATTTGCCGATCACGTCCGCCGCTAAAATCGCCGCTGCCGCCATCGGTGATGAGGATCACCGCGCGATCCCCTTCCTTCGTGCGCACGAGGCGCTCCCGGCAACCTTCCAGCGCGCGGGCAATCAGGGTGCCGCCAAACCAGGGCAACTGGCGGGCCGACTGCACAAACGGCAAGACGTTGCGGATGGCGGAAAGCTCCTTCGTTGGCGGGAGCCAATGCAAGTATTCCGAGCCAAAAACCGTCAGGCCAAAGGCGTCGCCCTTACGATATTCACAAAATTGACGGGCGGAAGTCATGGCGGAATCAAAGCGCGTTGAACGACCGAACGGCATGGACATCGATCCCGACATATCAAGGCAGATGATGATGTTATTCAAAATGCGCTCATCCTCCGGCGGCGCAGACCGGCGCGGACCGGCCAGCATCAGCACCGCCACCGCAAGCAGCAAGGCGGGCAGCATTTGCGCGAGATTTACCAGCGCACGCAGCTGCCGGCCTTCGCGCTGCCGGCCATAATCAAAAGGCAGGATCACGGGATGTCCGCGCCGGGTCCATTGCCAGAAAGCCCAGACCACCGGCAGCCCGAGCAACCAGAGCACCCATGGATGATGAAAACTCAAGTCGCACCCCCCGTCAGGGCCGCCGGTGCCGGCAAATGCCGATACGGTTCCAACAGCGCACTCACCTCTGCTGCTGAAGCACCGGCTCGCTGGTGCAACCAGTGTTCCAGCGCGCGTAAAAATTCGCCAGCCTGCGCATGGCCCCTCAGATAGACGAGCGCATCCGCCATGCGCTGATCGGGCAGATTTAATTTCTCCCGCCAGAAACCGATAAATAAGCGCTCGAGCTGCGCCTGGCCGTCCAGCGACAGTTTGCCCGCGGCAGCGGCTTCCACCAGCGGACCCATGCGCTGGGCAAAGGATGACTCGGGCAATCTCGTTACTGGTACCACCACGAGGCGTTTTTTCCGATACGACCAGATGAAAATCCCGATCCCACCCACCCATGCCGCCCCCAGCGAACCCAGAAAGACCCGATAGCCGCCAAGGAATGGAAATTGCCCGGGCGTGAACGACGTGAGTTGACCACTGTGGCTTTCGGGCAACACGGCCGCCACGCGAATCCGGAACGTGCCGAGCTCCCCGGGGCGGCTACCATCGGGATAGACCAGATAATCGGACAGCTGATAATCGCCCGGCTCCATGCCAATATAAGAAAAATTGTAACGCTGTCGGTGGTCAGCGGTCGCACTGACAGATTCAATGCGCAAAATCAATTCCGTGCGGTCATCCAGCGGCAACAAACGATAGTCAGGCCGGGGTAAATCCAGCATGATGCGCCCTTCAATCCCGATGGCATGCCCGGCTCCGGCTCCATTGGTCGCCTGGGAAAATCCAGAATTAGCGGCCAGAAACAGTAACGCAGGCAACCATAGATAGCACCGACAGGTCATCCCATCCTCCTGGTTCCACCCCGCGATTTCATGAAATGACGCAGGCGCGGCAATACCGGCTGGTCGGTGCGCAGGTGCAAATAATCCACGCCGGCGCGAGGCAACGCGTGGGCTTCAGCGTCGCCAAACCAGCGACTTTTTCCATGGGCAACAAAAGCCCGCCCGGTTTCCGCCTCGACCGCGCGATAAATTCCGCCACCGGTCTGGCCACGCTCCGCCGGGTCTTCGAAGTGCAGGATCATGCAGTCATGCTCGTGGGCCATGAGCTTAATGGCGGGGATGGCATCGAGATCATGCAAGTCGCTCAACACAATAAACAGGCAGCGCTGTTCGACACGCGGAATCAGCTCACGGATGCGGCGACCCAGGGTCGTCCCTTCAACCAAGTGATAGCGCCGGAGCTGATGCATCCATTGCATAACCGAATTGCGCGCCAGCGTCGGCGGATGGTGCAGGCTGCGTTCCCCCACGGTCATCAAACCAACAGGATTCATGTGATCGACAGCGGCCAGGGCAAGGCCGCCGGCTATCTGCACCGCCCAGGCGTATTTGCTCAGGCGCTGCGAGGAAACACACATGGAGGCCGAGGTATCCAGCAGCAAATAAACCGGCATCTGGCGGGGCGCCTCGTATTCCTTGACGTGAAATTTCCCCGTCCGCCCCGTCATCCGCCAATCAATGAACTTCACCGGGTCGCCCGGCTGATAAAGCCGCGATTGGACATACTCAATGCCCGCACCGAGAAACGGCGAGCTTTCCTGACCATAGCTCAGCGCATTGGCCAGCCGACGCACCGCCAGCTCGAACTGGCGGGCGTCGAGCGGGTCATGCGGGGGTTGGGCGGCCGGGTTCATGGGGATCACCACGCGGGGTCTTTAAACCATGCGGACAGAAATAAATACGAATGAGGCAGCTGCATTCGCGGGTGGGGTTCAACCAAGTTTCTGCAGGATTTCTTCCAGCACCTGCGCCGGTTTACGGCCTTCGGCCAAGGCTTCGTAGCTCAAGCGGATACGGTGCAGCACCACATCTTCGGCCAGCTGAAACAAATCCTCCGGCACCACATAATCGCGCCCAAAGACATATGCGCGCGCGCGCGCCGCCTGAACAACGGACAAACCGGCGCGCGGCGAACAGCCCAGCTCGATATTCGGATGCGTGCGCGTAAGCCGGACAAATTCCACACAATGTTTCATGAACACGTCGCTGACATGCACCTGCTGGACCGTTTCCATGGCCTTCGTTAAATCTTCCAGATGACAGACCGGTTCACCCGCAATCATGTCAAACGCGGTCTTGGGCATGGCGCCGGCTTCTGTGCGCTTCAGTCCCATGTTGACCTGCCGGCGCAAGACTTCCTCCTCCTGAACCGCCGTCGGGTAAGTCAGCCGGTGGCACAACATGAAACGGTCCAGTTGCGCTTCGGGCAATTCAAACGTGCCGGCCTGTTCAATCGGATTCTGCGTGGCAATCACAAGAAACGGCACGGGCAGCGGGTAACTCGCATTACCGATGGTGACCTTGCGTTCCTGCATGGCTTCGAGCAAAGCGCTTTGCACCTTGGGCGCAGCGCGGTTGATTTCATCGGCCAGCAGCAGGTTGGTGAACACGGGGCCCTGATGCGTGCGGAATTTACCCGTGGCCTGATCCAGCAATTCCGAGCCCAGGATATCTGAGGGCAGCATATCGATAGTGAACTGCACGCGGCTGAATTTGAGATCCACCGCCCGCGCCAGCGCATTTACCAGCAAGGTTTTGGCGATGCCCGGGACGCCCAGCAATAGCAAATGGCCACCGGTCAGCAGAGCAATCATCATGCGCTCCACCACGGTATCCTGGCCGACAACGACTTCCGCAACCCGCTCACGCACGGCCGGAACAAAATGACGATGGTTATGCTTCATAAAATCAATAAGAGGACAAAATCATTGAGACAATCTTCCACCAGCTGCGCAAATGATAATGACCATTCTACCCTGGCCTGGCAATGCCGGTTTTAATCCAGGTCCCGGGCCGGCGGGCAAGCATGGCGGCACCGGCCAAAGGCTATGGGCTAGCGGCGCCGGCAGTCCGGCTCGGGCGGGGCACCGGCATTTGGGCCCCGACCTCCTTGAGCCACGCATCCAGCCGGGCACTTAATTCCAGCCGTTGGCCGGGCTGGGCTGCCGCCAGGTCGTTTTTTTCTGACAGGTCGGAGGCCAGATCGTAAAGCTCCTCGCGGCCCGTTTCGTAAAAGCGGATCAGCTTCCAATCGCCGACACAGGCGACGCTGTAGGGTGAAATTTTTCCACCATTCCAATAGTGCGGATAATGCCAGAACAATTCCCGGTGCGGCGGCAGCCGGTCTCCGCGCAGCAACGGCACCAAGCTCACGCCATCCAACGCGGTCCGGCTGGCAAATTTTTCAGCGCCAACCAGTTCGAGCAGCGTGGGGAAAAAATCCATCGTGATGACCGGGAGCTCGCAAACGGTTCCGGCGCGCGTCACGCCCGGCAGATTGACGAGCAGCGGCACGCGCAACCCGCCTTCGTAGGCCGAGCCTTTGCCATTGCGCAGCGGATAATTGGAAGTGGCCGCCGGCTGGCCAAAATGGACGGCTCCGCCATTGTCGGAAGTGAAAATCACGAGGGTGTTTTCCGTCAAATGCAATTCCGCCAGCTTTTTGACAATGCGCCCGACACTATCATCCACACTTTTCAGCATGGCGGCATAAACCACATTGCTTTGACCGTCGGCGCCGGGCCGGTCGGCGACGGCATCTATCAATTCCGGTTTGCCCATGAGGGGTGCATGAACGGCATAATGGCAGAAGTTGAGGTAAAATGGTTTGTCCTGATTCGCCTCAATAAATTGCAGCGCCTCGTCCGTCAGCTGGTCAGTTAAATAATCACCCGCGTGCCCACCGCGCGCCGCCAGACCGGGAACGCGATTAGGTTGATTCGTCCCGCCATACGGCCAGAAATAGGATGCGGGATGGCCGGTTTCGCCACCGGCAATATTGGTGTCAAAACCCTGATGCTGCGGCAGATAGTCACCGCCCCCGAGATGCCATTTGCCCAGATGCGCTGTGGCGTAGCCGCGGTTTTTGAGCGCGGTCGCCAGCGTGGTTTCTGCCAGCGGCAACTGTTGCTGCCAGTCGGGAATTTTAAAACGGCTGTTCTTGGGCGCGCCTTCGCCGGCAATCCAATCCGTGAGGTGGAGCCGCGCGGGATATTTTCCGGTCATCAAAGCCGCCCGCGTTGGCGAGCACACGGCGCAGGCCGCATAGGCCCGGGTAAACCGCATGCCGCTGGCGGCCAGTGCATCAATGTGAGGAGTCTGATAAAAGCGACTGCCAAAACAACCGCCGTCGGCCCACCCCATGTCATCAATCAGGAGGAAGACGATGTTCGGCATTTTGGCCAACACATCAGCCTGCTGGCTGGCGATCAGCCATCCCAAGGCCAGCCATCGAATTGTTCGTTTCATATTATACGTGAGGTGAACTGGTTAAGTATCGGCTGCTCAAGGCGGGTTCGTCCACTCCCAATTGAACCCCGGTCCTTTAAAAGGCTCCTGATGCCGAGGAGGGCCGGCGTGATTTCTAGCTGATACGGTTGCTCCGCAGTGCAGGCGGCCCCGCTTGCCGGGGAACATCCGAACGAATTAAGATAATAATTTATTATAATTAATATTGTTTATAATCACGCGGATTTGGCGATCGATTATCCGGGGCGATTCCGGTTTTCCCGGGCAGTCATAGGCTACCGCTACCGGGTCGGAAAAGTTTCAGTCCCTGTTTTCTAACCGCTTTTCCCGGGTTTTGCCTCTCCGGAGTGGAGTAAATATGACGATGCTTTTTTTATGGGTATTTTTAAGCTCGATAAATGGCGGGTTTTGGCGGGTTTTGGCGCATTATGGCGGGTTTTTGCGCGTCGTTTTTTTGCGCGCCAGGTTAAAAATACCTTTTTCCTATATTTCTGCTCAACAGCCATAAACTGCCGCTACCAGGGTTGCAGAACGGCAAAACTTTATTTTCACCCAAGTCTTTTGGGATTTGGCCCTCTGGAGATGACCAGAGATGACTAAAGATGACCAAACGTGACCGAAAATTAAATTTTCCGGTTTTTGGTCGGCTCCAGCACCCCGAAAAGGCACTAAAGGTGAATCCGCTTTGGCGAGGCGTCAATTATCAAGCGAGGATGGCAGGACGGCAGGACGGAAAATTCCGTTCCTGTGTTCCAGCACAGAAAGGCCATGCGAAAAGTTCGGAAACCCGGAACCGCCCAAGGTGGTTCCGGTTGTCAAAGATCGAGTTTGAGCCTTAATCGAAAAGTCCGGATGCCTTCAAAAATTCCAACTGTAAAAGGCGGTTCGGACACATCGAACAGAATCCAATAATGACGACACGAAGATACCACAAAGCCAATCCGCAGGCCAATTTTTTTGAAATCGTTTTGGGCGAAGGATCCGGGGTGATTTGCTGCGAGTGGAGATTCCTGATAGGTTTAAACCATTGCATGATTTTCATTTCCCGCATCTACATAATGGTTTGGTGCGCCGGGTTGATCGCCTGGTGCTCCGCATGTTCCACGATGCATCCGGAGTTCAAGGCCAATTCCAATGCCGATGTCATCCAAGGCACTGGCGGGGAGATGCATCCGGCAGGTAATGGCATTGAAGTTTACACCGTGGGATCGCCCGCCCGAAAATACCGGGTGGTTGGCACGGTCGAGATGGCGCGGTCCAAGCAGCAGCATCCCGGATTTTTAAGGGATTTGACCGCAGGCAGCCTGAAAAGCGATCCGGACATGGAAGATGCCCTGGTGGAACAGGCTAAAAAGCAGGGTGGCGATGCGGTGATCCTGGCACCGCCGGAACGGGTGGCAGGGGCCGCAAATCCGGATGCCGGTTTTGCTGCCCCGGAGATCCAGTGGCGTCACACCAAAGCCTACGTACTGCAATTTGTAAATTAATGGCCAAAGTGGCACAAGGTGCCGGCAAAGTTCCGGCCCGCCTTCATTTTGGAGGCTGAAGCGGCGTGAACGCCGCGACCCGCTTGCGCCCCCGTTTTCCCCTGGCGTCTCCGGGTTGAAATATTGCATTCCGTCACATTTCAGAAAAACCCGGTGCCATTATGGTGGCGGTCCGGTTCTCCGGGCGGTCCGTCCCCTGAGCGGATTTCGCGATGCCCCGCGCCGCCCGCGCTCCAGTTGCTTTCCCGGGCAGCCAATTCAGCGAGCAAGGCAGCCTGGCTGGCATAGCGGGTAAAACCAGCGGGCATTTGAAACCATTCCTCCGGCAGGGGTTGCGCCCGGGCTCCCGCCAACAGCAAACGGCAACCCGAGGTTCCATCCAAGGAAACGACTTGCGATGGCAAATACGGGGGCGTTTTTGAGGTGGACGCTTGAACCGTTTGCTTCTCACCCGCAGCATTGGCCGCAACGACTTCCACCAGCCCGGCACCGGGACGTTCGCCGGAAGTTTTAGCGAGGATATTGGTGAACCGTCCTGAGCCATCCAAGGCGGCGCAGCCTTGCAAAGCCTCGCAAAAAAACCAACCGCTGCAGGTTTGGGCATCCCAAATGACCCCGAACTGGTTGGCCGAGTCCGCCTTGGATTTTCCCAAAGTCATTTCCAAACGAAGGCACTGCTCCCGCACCAACAGCCGGGCGTGCCAGGGTTCGGTTGCCTGGCCGGTGGCGTTCCAGGCAACGGTGGCCTCGGCGGTATAACTGCGGCTGTTCGTTAAACAAATCCCCGCCGGCCCGGTGAGCACTCCGGTCAGTTGCGGCAATACCAGGCCCATATCCGATTCTATTTGCACGATGGCGGAGGGATGGTGCGCACACCCGGAGCTCAAAGACATTATTAACGCCAGCCCCGGAACGATCAGGCCGAGGCTTCGCCAGCGGCGCAACGTGCCAAAAGCCAAGGGGCGAAGATTTATCCACATCACTTTCTAATACCACGTCCATAGGACCAGATGCAAGCGGCCCTAACTTAACTTTTGCTATAGGGAACCAGTGATTTAACCACGGATGGACACGGATAAAAGCAGGGGAGAAAGTCCGTCGCACTCCGGAAGATTGATGGTGGGCGGAGAGGTGTGACTTGATGGGGAGGAGGACCTCCTGACCAGCCCGCGTTGTGCCAAAGCGCCAGGGGGCTGACGCAGTCCAAGTCGCGGCGCGAGGCGCGCAAGCGAATAAGGTGGCTAGAAACCGCAAGCAAGCTGTTGGAATACAAATACCGTAATAAAGGTGTTTATTTTGTTTGTGGATGGCGACGTTTTCCCAGTATGGTTATAAATATTTTTAATTCATCCAGCCAATCATGTGCAAACATCCTATGTCAAATAATCCCGTTAAAATCGTCATCGTTGATGACCATGAGGTGCTCATGGAGTCGCTCGCCACCTGGCTGGACAGCCAGCCGGAATTTAAGGTGCTGGGTCGCGCCCAGGACGGTGCATCCGGATTGAAACTTTGTTTGGAGACGCACCCGGATCTGGTCCTGGTGGATGTCGCCCTGCCCGGTGGGGACGGAATCGAATTGGTGGAAAGGCTGCAGCAAGAATTGCCGGCGCTCCGCGCGCTGGTCATGTCCGGACATCAGGATCACCATACGATCTGGCGGATTTCGCGCAGCGGCGCCCAGGGCTACCTGGAAAAGAACGCTCCGCTCAAATTGCTGAAGCAAGCCATCAAACTGGTGGCGGCCGGCGGCTGTTTTTTCAGCCGGGAATTTCAGAAAATTTCCCAGGAATGCCAGAGCGATCCGGAGGCCTTTCCCAATTTGGTATCCAAGCGGGAACAGGAAGTTTTAAAATACGTGGCGCAAGGCTGGACGGATGAACGCATTGCCGAGGCGATGAAAATCAGCGCGGGAACCATCATGGTCCATCGGAAAAATATCCGGCAGAAACTGCGCATTCATAATGACCGGGATATGATGGCTTATGCGCGGAAATGGGGCTTGGGGGTGGATCTGGCCAGCGCTTCACTGGCGGCTGCGTGACCGTTAATAATCTCCCAGTGCTTGGTTTTGCCGGAGCGCCAGGATAAATATTCCAGCGCTGAGGTTTCGGGTCTGCATCCCGGTGGGCCCCGTTAATGCCGGTCGAATCACCCACCCGCCATATAAGAGGTCGTCTGAAAAGTCAAAATGGTTCAATGTTCATACCATGACAATAGTATGGCAAACCGTGCCGGCCCCGGAGTTCAGCCCACTGGATAACCGGATTGTGTGCGCCCTATCCAGGGCACCCGACTTGCGCAAATGAGACGAAGGAAAAAACCACCCCGCAACGCATGCGCCGCCGGGCAGCAATCGAGGCGGCGCTGTGGAAAAGTCATCGGCGAGCCGATTTGAGCCACATAACCACAGAAAGCCAAACGGGCCTGGTACTGGAGGGTTCGCAGCCGGAGCGAACCATGATCAGGGTCAGTTGAGGTAGTATGGTCTGCCCCTGATGCTGGAGCATAAACCCGCCTGCCAACAAACCCTGGCTGACGAGCCGGGTACTTTGCTCCTATAGCGGTGCCAGGGCGGCGGCCGTGGCCCGATGGATGCCTGCCAGGCGCGTGGCGATTTGAATGACGGGCCATGGCGCCGCCGGCAAGGTAAGCGATAGCCCGGCGGCTATCAGACCGGCGGTTAAACCCAAGCCCCAGCCAACAATACTTGCGCTCCAAATCATTCACCGGACATTTTAAACGAAGAGTGGTTGTCCAAGCCAAAGTCATATTCACGTTACTTCGGGCGTCTGTTTCCAGATACTTACTCCAACCCAGGCCTGGTTAGGTGATACTTTTGGCCCGGCGCATACGCAGGTCATAGCCATACCGGCGGCAGACAGGAGCGACTAAGAGTTTGTTTTAAAAATCAACATGGTTAAAGGATCAGGCCAATCGGCGGAGTTGAATACGGATCATCGCGACATAGATCCAAGCTTCGGCGCTGGAGATGGTGCGTTCGTAATCGCGCACCAAGCGACGGTGGTACATCAACCAA
>CAISVF010000323.1 GCA_903888765.1 uncultured Verrucomicrobia subdivision 3 bacterium
GCCTCAGGCACGGGGATGGAATTTCCGGTGGATTTCCCGCAGCCGGTTGCCGGTGACGTGCGTGTAAACTTCCGTGGTGCTGATGTTCGCGTGGCCGAGCAGTTCCTGGATCACCCGCAAATCCGCGCCGTGCTCCAGCAGGTGCGTGGCAAAGCTGTGCCGCAGCATATGCGGCGTCAGGTTGCGCTCAATGCCCGCCCGCTGCACCCGGTTTTTGATGTGCAACCAGAGCGTCACCGCGGCAAACGGGGTGCCGCGCTGCGTGAGAAAAACATTCGCCGGCGACTTGGCCGTGACTAGTTTTGGCCGACCGGCCTCCAGAAAACGATGGAGGGCGGCGATGGCTTTTTTGCCGACCGGCACCACCCGCTCCTTGTTGCCCTTGCCAATGACCTGGATAAATCCCGCGTCAAGGTGCAGCTGCTCTAGGCGCAGGTTTTTCAGCTCGGAAAGCCGCAGCCCCGAGGCGTAGGCCAGCTCCAGAATCGCCTGGTCGCATAAATTTTGGGGCGTGGCCAGCGCTTCCGGCTGGAGCAGGGTTTCAATTTCCGCGCTGGAAAGCCCTTTCGGTAGGCGCTGCCACCGGCGTGGCAGGGAAAGATTTTCCGCCAGGTTCACCGGCAGGATCTTTTCGTGCTCGGCAAATTTATAAAACGCCCGTAAGGCGGCGATTTCCAGATAGACACTCTCGCCGCTCAGGCGGCGCGGACGGGGTGCGCCGGCAGCGGCTTCGGCAGCTTCTGGATCTTGCTCGGCGGCGGGATCCGGTCCCGGCCGGGTGGGCGGACGTCCCGGCGGCAGCAGCTTGCGCGCGCGCTCGTACCCGAGAAACGCCATGAGGTGCTTCAATTCGACTGCCAGCCAGTCCTTGAGTTGCTGCGTTTCCGCCCAGGCCGTGAATTTACCCAGCAGGGCGGCGTAGGTTTTGGCCGTGTTATCGGATTGCCCGCGCTCATGGCGCAGGTATTGCAGAAAATGATCTACCAGCGGTTGCATCGCCAGGTCGGCGTACGCTCAAGCCGGGCGGTGATACAGCGCGACCAGTGCCGCGCCGATGGCCTGCGATAAATCGCCCAAAACGGCCGGGACGATTTTCACAGTGCCGCGCTGCGGGGGCCAGAGGTAAGGGATGGCCGTCTCGCGGATCTGCCGCATGTAGCGCTCGCGGAATTCCAGCGTGGTGGATTCGTGATCCATCAGGCCGCCTCCGATCACCACGATGCCGGGATCCAGCGCCATCACCAGATTGGCGACATGCAGGCCCATCACGCGCGCTTGAAAATCAAAAATCTCCACCGCCAGCGGGTCGCCCTTTTGCGCGCGGGTGCGGAGGGACAGCACTTTCTCCTTGATCGGCGCGGTGGATTTAGCGAGTTCGTGCTCGGGAAAGACCTTGAGCTTTTCCGCCAGCAATTGCGGCAGGCCGGAAATAGTGGTGTACGCTTCCACGCAGCCCCAGTCGCGCCCGCAGCCGCAGGTATAGGGCTGGCCGTGAATGCCCAGCGCGTGCAACGGCACCGGCATGTGCCCGGCTTCCATTCCCGCCAGGGTGTCGCCGTCGAGGCAGAGCCCGTCGGGGCCCACATAAGCCGCCCCGAGCCCGGAACCCGGCATGAGCATCATCACGGAAGCTTTGGACTGGCCGCGCGCGATCTGCGCCTCGGCCACCCCGCCGTAATTTCCGTCATTGCCCGCCACCAGCGGAATCGGGCGCCCTGCCCGCCGGGCGAGCGCCCGGGAGTAATCCTCGTGAAAATTCCAGCCGTTAAAGGACTCCGGCAGATTGGGGGTTTTATCGAGCACTCCATAGCGCTTATAGGGCCCCGGCAAGGCCAGGCCCACCCCTTCAACCTGTTCCCAGGCGAGCTGGTTATTTGCCAGAAAATTGTCAATGCCGGCAATCCAGCCCTGAATAACGGCATCCGTGCCGTTTAAGGCCGGCGTGGGCTGCTGCTGCAGTTTTTTGGTGACCGCCTCGCCGTTCTGCCACACGGCGGCAATTTTGGAGGTGGTTGCGCCGCTGTCCGTGCCAATGAAAATTTTCTTGCTCATGTTCGCCCGTTAAATTGCGGACCCCGCCGGCAAAGGCAAGAATAATTCACGACAGAATAATTCACGAGAGATTGAGGTGGCGAGGTGGACGCTCCAACCTGCCTCTCAGTGTGCCGGTTTCCCTGCCGCCAAGCGGTCACGAGCAATCGGCAGGCAGCCGGCTAAAAAAGCTGACCGCCGGACCGATAAATCAGTCCGGCGGTGAGTCGATTAATTTTTTGAAGCCTTACGCTTAACCCCGCGGAATCATTTCGTTTCCGTCGCCGCCGGGGCGTTGGTTTTGGCTTCCACCAAAAGCTGTCCGCGCGTCTTGATTAATTCATCCACGGTGTAGGTGGGCAATTGATAAACCCAGCCCGCAAATTGTTTTTCCTTAGCCAGTTTTTCGGCCAGCTTGGCCTGGCGATCTTTAAACTCTTTGTCGAGCTTGGTTTTTTCCTCCGGCTTTTCGTCTTTGCCGGCAACGCGCTCGGTGGGGAGCGTGGCGGTTACAGTGAAGTCCACCGGATAATTTTCATTCTGCTTGGGCCCGATTTTACCCACGTAATTAAATCCGTCAAACGTCTCCACTGTCAGCAGGGTGAGGTTGGTCTGGCTGTTGGAGCCGGCCACCGCCACATCATTGAAACTGGGTGAGCTGAAGGGGCTGGTCACGCTGGAAATCTTGGTCGAATCCAGCTTTTCATCCGCCTTCGCATCCGTCAGCTGCCAGTCATTGGTCTCGGAAGCGCGGGAAAGTTTCCAGGAATTGGTGGCCACGGGAAATTGCACCGCAATGGAGCGCGGCTTTTCAATACTGATGAAATCCTTGGCCAGCCAGGATTCCGGCTTGGGCTGCACCGTATCCAGGGCATCGGAAATCAGCGACAGGGATTTCGCCCCCACCCCGGTCATGACATAGCGTCCATCCGGCCAGCCTTCATCGCCCATCCCGCCCATTTGGGAGTTGCCGGTGGGTTTCTTCATGTGCTTCTTGCCCAATAACACTGTGTTCAAGGTCTTGCCGGTCGTATCCTTGAATTCGATCAGGGTGCCGGTGTTCGGCGCGGAGCCGGGGGGCAGCAATTCAAATCGGCCCAGCTGCGAGGCCCCGATCTCCTCGCTTTGCGCCACTTTTAAATCGGCAAACTTCAGCAGCAATTCGCTGAGCTGCGAAAAGTTGGCGGCATAATCATTGCGCTCGCGCACGCGCCAGACATTCTCGCGCTTGGCCAGGTTCAGCTCCGTCGCTCCCGACTTGATCGTGATTTGCGCAATGTCGTTCACTGCGAGGTTCGGCAGCAGTTTTTGTCCGATGGCCGTCCCGGCGGTTTCCCAGGAGGCTTTGCTGTTCTGGCGGACCATTAATCCCGCCGCCCCGATGACCACGACGAGAACCAATAAGATGAGGAATTGTTTCCGATTCATTTGGCTGAAGTTTTTTTCCGTTTAATCAAAGCAATACCAATGCCTGCCGCCGTGATTCCGAGCGGCATGGCCAGAATGTTGAGCCACTTGAGGCGCGTTTCCAGGGACACGACTTCCCGGCGCAAATTTTTCTGCTCCTGCTTTAGTTCCTTGCTGAAGGAAGCCTGCTTTTTGCGGAAGTTTTCCAGCTCCGCTTTTTGCTCGGCCGTCAGAATGAAGCGCTGGTCCTTGTCCTTGCGCTGCTGCTGAAGCTCGCTCAGGCGCTGCTGCGTTTCCTGCAAGCTTTGTTGCAATTCGGCGATCTTGGCCTGCCCGCGAGCCTGCGCCTCCGCCTCCAGCTTTTTCACCAGCGTAAACGGCCGGCTCAAAGTCGCGCGGCTGCGCACGCCAATCAAATTGCTGTCGCCGGCCATCTGCTCCACCAGATTCTGAGCCAGGTTCAGGTTTGCATTCATCTGGCTGACCATTGTGCCGAATGGGCTCTCTTGTTTCCGCAGGGAAAAATCATCAGATAGCATGTCCGAATCCCCAATCAGCACCACGGAAGTGTCCACTTGCGCTTCTTTCAGGAAATCCGCCGCCGGCTTGGCCGCTGCGTTGGTGGCGGTGGCCTCCGCTTTATCCTCGGCCAGGCCTTCCGGAAAAGCGGTTTTGAATTTGCCCGTCAGGCGGATGGCCAGCTTGTAGGATACGCCACTGGGTTTGAAACCGTTCAAAACGCTGTCCCCGCCCATGCTCGCCAAAAAGCCCTCCACCAGCTGCGATTCCTTGGTGCTGCTGAGCAGCACGGTCTGCTTGAGTCCGGTGGCCGGTTCGCCCGTGAATGCGCCGCACATGGGCAGCCAGATATTGTCAATGGGGCTGGTCACGATGTCGTCCCGGTTAATGCCTTCCGGCGTGAGCGCCAGAAACGCGGGCGCCTCGGTGGGCTGCCCATTTCGGCCGCGCAGCTGCATCTTGAAATTCAAATCCGCCACCACCTTGCTGGTATCGAATTGAATGCCCCACGCCTTCAGCAATTTATCCAGCGAGGAGGAAGTGCCGGTCGGGGCTCCGCCGCCCATCATGGGATTCTGCTGCTGCCGGCCCGACACTGCCGATTGGGGGTCGAGGAACGCGATCAGCTTGCCGCCGCGCATGATAAATTGGTCAATGGCAAACTGCGCCTTGTCGGAAATTTCCTTGGGATGGATGACGATCAGCACTTTCACTTCCGGATCAATTTTATCTGCCGTCATTTCAATGTGCTTCAGGTTAAAATCCTGTTTCAGCTGCTCCACGATGGTCCAGGCCGGCGTGCCGCCTTGCTGCCCCATCTGCATCATCATCGGATTGCCCATTTCCCCAAACACCGGCAAGCCGCTCATTACGCCCACCGTGGGCTTTTCCGGAGTGAATACCTGCGCAATGGCCCGCGTGATGTCATATTCCAGTTGCCGCTCGCGATTCGGCTCGAGAAAGGGCAGGGCTACGCGCGAATCTGCTAGCGACACCGCCAGCCCCAGATAATAGCGCTCCGCTCCCGGCAGCGGCTGCGGCTCCAGGCCGTCGAGGCGGGCGGAGTCCTCGGCATCCGAATCCGGCTGCGGATCGAATTTCTCCACCATCAGGTTTTTGCCGGCAATTTGCTTATATTCTGACAGCAGATCTTCCACCTTCCGGGCGTAGCTTTTCAGATACACGGTTTCCGGAGTGGCCGCCTCGCTTTGGGTGCAGTAAAAGCGGATTTTGATCGGCGTATCCAGTTTTTTCAGGATCGCCTTGGTGCCGGCGGACAAGGTATAGGCCTTTTCCTGGGTCAAATCGCCGCGCATCGGCTTGACGCCGATGATGACGTTGACCGCGACCAGTATGACGAGCATGATCAGAATGCCCGCCGAGGAATACAGAATGGTTTCTAACGACTTTTTTTGCATGATGCCTCCGGAAATTGTTTAGCTGGTGCGATGCGTACGCAAAATCACGCTGGTGGTGAAGAGCGAGAACGCAATCACTGACAGGAAGAAAATAATATCGCGTGAATCAAGCACGCCTTTTTGAAAACCTTCAAAATGGGTAATGACGCTGAACGAGGTAATCACGTCCACCAGCCACTGCCAATTGTTGGTGAGATTTTGCAATAAATTGATCACCGGCGGAAAACCGGCCAGGATCAAAAACAGGCACGCCACCACCGAGATGATAAAACTGACGACCTGGCTGCGGGTAATGGCGGAGGTGATGCAGCTCACCGCCAGATACGATCCCGCCATCAGCCAGCTACCGATATAGGCGGCGAAAATAACGCCGTTGTCCGGGCTGCCCAGATGATTCACCGTCAAGACCACGGGGAACGTCAGCACCAGGGCCAAGCCCAGGAAGATCCACGAGGCCATGAACTTGCCCGCGATTGCCTCCCACGGCGCAATCGGCATGGTCAGCAAAAGCTCCAGAGTGCCCACCCGCCGTTCATCCGCCCACAGCCGCATGCCGACAGCGGGAACGAGAAACAGATAAAACCACGGATGCCACATGAAAAAGGAATTTGCCAGCGAAGCCTCGCCCCGCTCGAAAAAGCCCCCGATCATGAACGTGAAAAATCCGTTCAGCAGCAGGAAAATGACGATGAAGACATACGCGACCGGCGAGGAAAAATACGCCTGCAATTCGCGCTTTGCGATGGTTTTGATGTTGCCTAATGAGTTCATAGTTTGGCCTCCTTGCCCGCCGTGTCCGGCATGGTGATGCTGCGGAAGACTTCATCCAGCCGGCCTTCTTCCGTGCGGAGCTCCTCCACCTGCCAGCCGCTGGTCGCGCCAATCACTTCGCGGGTCAGATCCCCGTCTCCGGCTGTGCGCGGGAAAACCGTGACCGTCACCCGGTTGCCGTCGGTGGCAGTGGTGACTTTCTTCGCCGTGCGGAGCTGGTTTAACTTTTCCTGAACCGCCGTGGCGGTCATCCCGTTCACCCGCAGGGTCACTGCGCCAGCCCAATGCGATTTGCGGCGTAATTCGGCCGGGGTGCCGTTTGCTACAATCGCCCCGCGATCAATAATGATGGCCCGCGAGCAGACCGCGTCCACCTCTTCGAGAATGTGCGTGGAAAAAATAATCGCCTTGGTTTCACCCATTTTGCGGATGAGCTGGCGGATTTCGTGTTTCTGATTGGGATCCAGGCCGTCCGTCGGCTCGTCCAGCACCAGAATATCCGGATCATGAATAATGGACTGTGCGAAACAGGTGCGATGCCGGTAGCCTTTCGACAGTGTGTCCACATTCTGATGCAGCACCGTTTTGAGAAAGCACAAATCCACCACCCGCTGAATGGCGGCCGTCTTGGCGTCCCCGCGTAAACCGCGGATTTCCGCGCAGAAATCCAGGAAACCATAAACGGTCATATCGGTGTAGGCCGGCGCGCTTTCCGGAAGATAACCGATGAGTTTTTTGGCCGGAATCGGGTTTTCGGCCATGTCAAAACCACCCACCGTAATCTTGCCGCCGGTGGGCGGCAAAAAGCCGGTGAGCATCCGCATGGTTGTGGATTTACCCGCGCCATTCGGCCCGAGGAAGCCCAGGACTTCACCGCGCTCCACCGTGAACGAAACCCCGTCCACCGCGCGTTTCGTCCCGAATATTTTGGTCAGATTTTCTACTTTAATCATTTCGTCTGCTGGCTGTTGTGCGCGTGACGCTAATAAAAAACGGCCCGGATGGCAACACTGTCATGCGCATATTTTTGTTATACGAGTTGACTCAAATTAAAAGACACCGGGGAGGCGAAACTGAGGGGAGGCAAAAAGGGTCGTTGACTCATGGAAAAAAGACACCGGCAATGAGGGTGAATGAACATGAGTCAGGAACTGAAAATGGATTGGTTGCCGAAGC
>CAISVF010000324.1 GCA_903888765.1 uncultured Verrucomicrobia subdivision 3 bacterium
GCGGGCTGTGCCCCCACCGTACATTCACGGGTCAAAAACGTGCGACACGAAACGGTCTTATTCCTGCCAGCGGCGAAATCTGCCAGCGATTTTTTTTCCACCCGCAGCAGTCCTTCATAGGAACCCAGCCACAAACCTCCGGTCGCATCTTCAGCGAGATAACCAATGCTGTCCGCGGCCAAACCATTGAGCGTCGAGCAATTTGTCCATTGGCCGTGATCAAGCCAGGCCAGTCCATGACCAGAAGTGCCCACCCACAAAACTCCCTCTTGGTCTGCGAGCAGGCAGGAAACATCTTTCATCGGTGCGGCGGAGGGAAGGACCTTGCCATCCCGCACCATGAATAATCCGCCGCCCTGGGTGCCTAGCCATAGGATGTCGTCCGCAGTCTGGGCAAAAGCGCGAACGGCGTTTTTTGCCAAGCCGTTGCGCGTATTGAAAAATTTCCAACTCTTGCCGTCAAAACACCCGGCACCTTTTTCGCCTCCCACCCAGACGTTTCCATCCCGGCTTTCGAAAAGCGCGGAAATTTGCGCGCCAATAATCGCCGCCTCGCTTACGGGGCGGAAGTAGTAGGACATGAAACAAAATAAACCTTCACCACTGGTGCCGGCCCAAACTCTGCCTTGGTGATCCGCCAGTACGGGCCACGACTTGGATTCTCGTCCAATTCCAAAGTGCTGCGGGGAATTCGTTCGTAAATAGGTCAAACCACGCAGGTTGAATGTGGTCCAAATCCCTCCATTGGTGTCTTCCGAAACAGATTGAGCTACGCCTGTGCCCAGTCCGGGCGGGCTCATGAAAATTTTTCTGCGCAACCGGTCCAGGCCGCCGGTGTCAGTGCCTACCCACAGGTCGCCTTCACTATCTGAGCAAAGGGACAGGATGAAATTATGCGACAGCCCGTGTTCAGTATCAATATGGTGTGTGTTTCCCGTGACCTCAAAATAAAAAACTCCCGCACCGAGAGTGCCGACGACGAGATCGCCATGGGCGTCTTCAATCGCGGCAGATACGGGCGTATTTGTCCACGGGCAAAGGCCATAATCTTTTTCCGGCTGCCCGTTGCGCCATTTTTCCACCCGGCCATTTTGTAATTGCCAGACCACGCCATTTTTTCCCGGAACAAAAAAATGCGCCGCCCGGTAAAATAATTGGGAGGGGAATACCGAGGGCTGCAAATCCAGTTTGCCATCTTTCCAGCAGAAAAATTTTCCACCATCCATGCCAAACCAGATGGCTCCGCCATCATCCTCAAAGGCGGCGGTGATTTTGCCCCCTGCACCGCCCGTATCAAATGTTTGCAGCACACCGTTTCTAACGCAGCAGAGGCCGGCGGTTTCAGTGCCGACCCAAAGATTGGTCCGGCTATCTTCAAACAGGAAAACCACGCGATCGCTGGGCAGCCCCGGGGTGTTATTGACCGGGGTGTTATTGACATTGAAGCGGGTAAACGATTTGCCATCAAAACGCACGAGTCCATTCAAGGTGCCGAGCCAAAGGTAGCCATCCCGAGTCTGCGTTAATGCGATCACGGAACTTTGAGGCAGACCGTCGGCCGTGCCCCATACATCCACGATGAATGGGGTGTCTCCCTTGGAGCGAAAAACCAGGCTCAACATCATTATGAGTCCGGCTAGTAAAATGGAGGTGCCACGTTTCAAGTTGATTGCCAGCATACGCGCTGACGGTGGTTGGAAAAAGATTTTTCAAAAACCGCTTGCGGGTGCCGGGGGATGGGCTAGGTTTTTACTGCCTGTACAAACAGGCACTCCGTTTTTCCTGTTTGAAAAGCGGTTTGACGGGTCGGCGACAGAATTTACTGTGTGCACGCCGGCCCGTTTTTCATGCCCAGCCCCAGAGCCCATCCATTTGACATTGCTGGCACTAATTATACACAATCAATCGGCTTGCTTATTATGAATACGTTGAAATTACCAATTACTCACGGCTACATCCTGCTGTCAATTTTCGCGCTGGCGGTCTTGCCGGCGCGCGCCGACAGTTCGGCTTATGCCGGAGGGCGCTGGGCTCTGGTAGATTCCTCGAAGGCGCTTGCTGCTGCCGGAGCCATTACCTCTGCCACTTTTCCTGACTGCGATACGGCCATCGCCGAGCAACACTCCGTGCGGGCTTTTCGAGCCGATGGTACGGGCGAAGCGCAGGATGAAACGTTTGTAAAGATACTTACCGAGAAAGGCCGTCGTGCCAATCGCACGCTGTCATTAAATTTCATGCTGCCTTACTCTACCAACGAGGTCGTCCGGCTGGAAGTTGTAAAACCTGGCGGCGCAGTGGAATTGGTGGATGTGGCCGCTAATTCCAAGCAAATGAGTGACCAAAGCCAGATGGAGATGAATATTTATGATCCCAATGCCCGGGTTCTCCAGGTCAATCTGCCCAAACTGGAAGTGGGGGACATTGTTCATTCCGTAACGCGCATGACCACCTGGCGGGCATACATTCCCGGTCACTTTACGGAGGTGAATGTTTTAGAAGGCAACCTGTTTATCCGGCATTTGATTTATGAAGTTTTCGCACCAGCGGATCGCCCTCTGGCAAAAACTGCTTTGAGGGCTGAAATTCCTGGCACGGTAGCTTATTCGGTTCAAACCAACGCGGATGGCGCATCAATGCATCGCTGGGAAGTTGTCAACGTGCCGCAGATGTTTGACGAGCCAGCGATGCCGCCCTACGAGATGGTTTTGCAACGACTTTGGGTGGGCACATTGCCGGATTGGGGTGCAGTGTCCAAATGGTATTGGGAATTAAGCCGCCCTCATCTCGAAGCCACCACGCCGGAAATGCGCGAGACGGTTTCCCAGTTGATCGTCGGAGCGCACACCGACTTGGAGAAGACCAAGGCCGTATTTTATCATGTTTCCAAAAAAATCCGCTACATGGGGTTAACTCCGGAAAAAGACCGCCCCGGCTTTGAGCCGCATGATGTCGGCTTGACCTTCTCTAAAAAGTATGGCGTTTGCCGGGACAAGGCTGCGCTGCTGGTCGCCATGCTGCGCGAGGCAGGTTTACAAGCATATCCGGTGCTCATCAATGTGGGAACACGGTTGGATTCGGAGGTGGCTTCGCCGAATTTCAACCACGCCATCGTGGGGGTGGAACTGGAAAAGGAAAATTACCTGCTGATGGATCCAACGGATGAAAACACCCGCGATTTTTTACCCGCTCATGATTGCAACCAGAGCTATCTGGTTTGTCGGGCGGAAGGCGAAAAACTTCGCATCAGTCCGGTTCATCCGCCCGAAGAAAATCTGATGCGCGTACGTACCACCGGCACTTTGACGGCCACGGGTATTCTGGAAGCCCGATCTGAATTGTCGTTTGAAGGTGTTAATGATGACGCCTATCGCAACGCTTTTGTAAAAATGAAACCCGATGACATCCGCCGTTTTTTCGAGCGCGACCTCAAAGTGGTTTTGCCCGGGGCCAAGCTTAAAAGCCTCAAGCTTACGCCGGAAAACATGCTGGACATGAAATCCAGTGTGCGGGCCGAAATCGAGTTTTCTGCCGTAGGACTTACTGCCAGCGGGAATGGCAAAACCCTGGTGACCTTGCCGTGGATTGGCAAAGGGTTGGGCATGATCAATTTTATTTTGCATGACGCCGGTCTTGAAAAACGCAAGTACCCCCTGCAAACCGGCGCAACC
>CAISVF010000325.1 GCA_903888765.1 uncultured Verrucomicrobia subdivision 3 bacterium
ACTTTCAAATTGATGCTCATGCGGCTCGGGCTGCGTGTCTGCAGGATGGGCGCGGCTGGCAGGGGCTTCATGGTCTTGCCGAGGTATGGCTTCAGTCATTTTTCGGCCGCCGGGTTAGATTTCGGTCAGGCAAAGGCCGGTCTCAGGATCGTTGGGTTGGTGGCGGAACCAAAACCCCAGGTATTGGCGTAGGCGATCAGCGCCCGGTCATTGCGCAGCCGCAACTTGGCACGTATGTTTTTGCGATGCACCGCCACCGTGTGGACGGAGATGCCTAATTCGTTGCCAATGGCCGGGTCATCCCAACCGGCCACCACCCGGAGCAGGATTTGCCGTTCGCGCTTGGTTAATATTTTGTGAAAGGCATCTGGACGGGTCAGCCACTCGTTTTCCGTTTTCCGATAGCGCGTGCTATAAGAATTGGCTCCGCCCGCCACCGCAGTGATGGCTTCCATCAACATGGTGAGCTGGCTGGATTTTTCCACAAAACCAGGGACTTTGCAGCGGGAAATCCGCCAGATGGTATAGGGATCGGTTTGATCTGACATTACCACCACCCGGACAGTCGGCAAATCTCGGCGCAGCGATTCCACCAGATCCAAACCGGCAAATTGTGGCGGAGTCACATCCACCAGTACCATATCCGGCCGGTTCAGCCGGCAAACGTCCAGCCCGTCGGCATCGGCTTCCGCCCGGCCGAGCAGAGTTAAACCCGGCTGATGGCCCAACCAGATGCTCAGGGATTCGACCAGCATGGTGTTTTTAGCTACAATTACCAACTTGGTAGTGGGTTGCGCGTTCATTTAATCCTTAATTTATATGGTTTTAAAGTGTTTCTACAATAGTCAGAAGTACCCGTTTTGTTTACCCCGTAATAGGCATTAATGCCTATTGCCGGGCTGGCCGGAAATAAAAGACCGTTTAGTTATTATTGGCTCCGATGCTGTAGGCAAAGGATAACAGATTATCCGCCTCCGCGCAGCCTGCTGCCCTAGCGCAGGCGCATCTAAATTCCCCTTTAAATTCGGGCCAAACGAGCCAATTTCAAAACCCTGTAGGAGCCGAGGTGACGAGGCTCAAATTAATGCAATGTTAGAGACTCCTGACGTCGTCTCCTACGGTTTTGAAAGCGCCTCAAAATTCAAAATATTCAAACCAACGTCGTCAGAAGACCTCATTTCCGGCACGTCAAAACTGGCGATTCATGGGGTTTTTAAACAAATTAGATGCGTCTGCCCCGCCTGCTCCTCCAACAACTCCCAATTTACCCAATACCGCCTTTGACTCTCCCACCAAATCTTCCAGAAGCTGTCAATGGGCATTAGTTGCCATTGGCATGGCTCGTTAATAGCCATTAATACCCATGCCAAAAACGCGGTAAAAATTGCCGACAGTTACCGAACGGCATAAAATAGCGTCAATTGCTGTGATGGAAAACTCCCACAGCTCGCGATCACTACCATCTGCAAACTGGTTAAATTCCCGGCCGGGGAGTTGGGCCATGAAAGGTGCCATTTATTATGCCTGATTCCAAACTCAAGCTGGAGCGTTTGAACCGTGTCCTTTTGGCTATGCGGGACGTGGCGCAGATTCTGCATCACGAGACGGACCTTTCCACCCTGCTCACGCGGGCTTGCGAAAGCCTGGCCCGGACGCGCGGCTATCTTACGGTTTGGATTGGCCAGCCTGAGGCCGATACCAAAAAAGTACGGGTGCTGGCCTATGCCGGCCACCATATCGCCGAGCTGCCGCAGTTGGAGATCCGCTGGGATGATTCGCCGCTGGGCAACGGCCCGTGCGGGAAAGCCCTGCGCGAACGCGCGCCCGTGATTTTTGAGAACGTGGCGACCGATCCCCGGTTTGCCCCCTGGCGCGATTCGGTGTTAAGTGAGCGCGTCATGGCGGTGGCGTCATTTCCACTGCTGTTTCAAAACCGGCTGCTGGGAGCCATTACCTTGAAGACGGATCGGCAGAATGTGTTTGACGCCCAGGAAATGGAATTGCTGGCCGGACTGGCGTCGGATATAGCCCATGCCTGGCAGCGGATTGAGGCGGAAACCGCCCACCGGGAGACCGAGCAGCAACTCCAGACGGTGATCCAGAAGATCCCCGACGTGGTCTTTTTTAAAGATGGCGACGGGCGCTGGCTGGTGACGAATCCGGCCGCCCAAAACCTGTTTCAGGTGGGCGATTATCCCTGGCAGGGCCGCACGGATGCCGAAATGGCCGTGGACCGTCCGCAGTTTCAAGCGGCTCATGCCGGTTGTATTCGCACCGATGCGGAGGCCTGGGCCGCCGCCCAACCGATGGTCATCCGCGAGAACGTTACCGAGCCCGGCCCGCAGGGAAGGGTGCGGGAATTTGAGGTCCACAAAATCCCGCTGTTTCATCCGGATGGCCGTCGCAAAGGATTGGTCATTGTCGGACGAGACCTTGCGGAGCGGCGGTTGGCCGAATCCGCCCCGCGCTGGCAACAGGAGGCCACCGACCGCCACCGCATGGCCAGGGAGCTGGCCTCCGCCCGC
>CAISVF010000326.1 GCA_903888765.1 uncultured Verrucomicrobia subdivision 3 bacterium
CGCGGCTGGCGTGGGCAAGGGCTTCAACGTGGCTAAACGATCCGGCGTTTCTTTCCGAGGTGCATGCATTTTCATAGGGCACGCCGGTGAGGAACCGTGGTTTACTAAGCACCTTTAAAGTACTGCCGCAATGGAGTGTTTTAACCCAAAAATTGTGGGCAATGGTTAGCCTGCGGAAGGAGAGGATTTAGGTGAGGGCCAGCGTTAAAACATAAATTTGTTCTAAAAAAAGGCAGGCCGGGCAGATGGCCGACTGCAAAGACTGGTCGTCTGCAAAGACCGCCGCTCGCTGGCAAAACCGAACGCGTCGGTTGGCAATCGCGGCAATCTTGCGACCAACCCGCCCTGCTACCACCGCCGCCATTGAAAAATTCCGCGCCGGCCATTTACCCTCCTCGAACGGCTGGTAGCCAGCCATTGCCAGCATCGCCATGCTGGCGGCGCTGGCCAAGATCCAGGCCAAGACCATTCCTGGGCTGGCCCGGGTTGCGGCGATTAATGGCTGCGGGCGCGGGCTGCCGCTTTCCCGCGTTTTACTGCATTTTCCTGGTTGACAAAAAGTTCTCCACGAATATTTTAATTCTATCCATCACCAAACCGAATAAACGGCACAAAATAAAACTGCTCACGCAACCCAGCCAGGGTAAACCATCATGAAAAAACTTGAACACGGCTATCAGTTCCCTTCCATCTCCTTGCAAAACCATAAACAAAACCTCGCTATGAAAACGAAAACCGCAAAATCAAACCAGACCATCGCGCAAATCATGAAAAATCTCCCATTATGGCTGGGTCTGCTGTTGGCAACCCTGGTCCCGCATCTGGCACTGGCCAATCTCGCCGGACCTTACACGGCGGAGACCAACACGCTCTTTCTGTTGCACATTGATTCGGCGGCGGGCACCAGCGTCGTCACCAACTATGGCTCCAAGGGTGGCAAGTTTTATACGGTGAATGGGAACGGCCAGCCGGCGAGCGCCCCGGCACTCACGACCATGCTCGGGGCCCCGGGATATTCAACCAATGCACCCGTATCCGTCTCCTACAACACGTGCATGACCAATTTGACGGCCTCCAGCGGGGGCACCGCCAGCTTGCTGGGTTACGACGCGAATGGCAACGGCACGATTGATCTCAGCACGGCTTTATCGGATGCCATTCCCATGTCCTCGCTCGGCATGGGCGGCACGAACAATTGGACTGTCGAATTTCTGTTGCAGCCCAACAGCAAATCGGTCACCGCCGGGACCTACCATATCATGTCCACCGACGACGGGGGCAATACGAACTACAGCCGCGGATTTCAATTTAAGATGGTAGTGGCCGCCGGGCCGACTTACACCCTCCAATGGACCCCGGTTGGGGTGAACCCGGGCGGTTCCCCGTCCATCAATGGAGCCATTCCCACGATCGGCGATGATGCACCCGTGCCGGGTCAATGGTATCATCTGGCGATGAGCTATGACGGGGCGAATGTCAATATGTATTGGACGCATGTGAATCCCAATAACGGAGCCTGCCATCTCATCAGCACAACCCCACTGATCATCAGCAACGCCTGGGCCAATGCCAAAGGGCCGCTGATCCTGGGCAATTACGGGCGCGGCGTCTCCGCCACTATCGGTTTCCCGGGCTGCTATGACGAGTTGCGCATCAGCAGTGTCTGCCGCGCGGCCAACCAGATGCAATTCTTTTCACCGGCGGTGTCCATCACCCAAAACCCGGCCGCTTTGCAGAACGTGGATTATAACGGGCCGGTGGCTTTCACCGTGGGGGCTTCCACCACCGGCAGCTCGCTCTATTACCAATGGCGATTCAACTCAAACAATATCGCCGGCGCGACCAACACGACCTATGCCATCCCGAATGTGGCGGCGGCCAGCGCCGGTTACTATGACTGTGTGGTGACGAACACGCTCGGCTACACCAATGTGACCACCGAGTCGCATGTGGTGGTGGGCGCGGCAAATTTCATGGGTCATCGTTATAGTTTTACCACGGATGACACCGACAGCATCAGCGGCGCCAATGGCACGAATTTCGGCAACGCCTACGTCACCGGCGGCCATTTGGTGCTGGATGGCACCAGTGGCTCCTACATGCAACTGCCGCCCTACTTGTTCAACGGTGCCAGTGGAACCGCGTTGACCGTCGAATTCTGGGCCACCTTTGGCGCGAACAACAACAGTGCGGTAGTCTATGATTTTGGCGCCCAGAACACCATTGGTGGCCAGTTGGAAGGCTATTCGCATTTGTGTTTCGTGCCCAACGACTATACCACCGGGTTGCCCCAGGCCCGCATCAGTGCCAGCGACCTGGCCGTGGCCCAGTTGGCCACCGCAGCCACCCCGCTGGATAATCAGACGGTGCATGTCGCCGTCATTTATGATCCGCCCGACAAAACGGAAGCTATTTACACCAACGGGGTGCTGGCCGCCATCAATACCAATGTAACGGTGGCCCTGAGCGCCATCAACAACGCCATTTCCTACGTCGGAAGATCCCTCGACGTGCATGTCAGTGAGGGAGGCGGCCCGGTGACGCCCTACTTTGCCGGCAGCATTGATGAATTCCGCGTTTACTATGGAGCCCTCAACGTCTTGAGCCTCCAGCAAAGCGACAACTTGGGGCCGAACCAGGTTCTGGCGGACGGCCCGGTCAAGTTTGCGACCCAACCTGCGAGCACCGCCGTGTCCATTGGGAACACCGCCACCTTTACGGCGTCGGCAGTCGGATATCTGCCCATCGCTTACCAATGGTTCACTAACGGCATTCCGGTTCCCGACGCCACCAACGTCAGCTTCTCCTTCGTGCCGTCGTTGGGAGACAACAACGACCAGATCGTTTGTTACGCCACCAACACCATCGGCGTGACCACTTATTCCACGAACAGCGTGACGGCGACGCTGTTGGTGGTCAATCCCGCCACCGTCATCTGGACGGCCAACAGCAGCGCGGTTTGGGATGCCAGTTCGTTGAACTGGACCAACAGCAATAGCGATGCCGGCTTCTTGGCCTATGGGCCGTTGGACTGGGTGATCTTTGACGATGAATTCAACGCCGCCGGCACGGTGGATCTGGCCCAGGCGGTTAATCCGCAAAGCATCACGATGAATTCCACCGGAACTTACAAATTCATCTCGTCCAACCATCAGGGTGCACTGACGGGCCACGGCACCCTGGCCTTGAACAACACCGGTACCGTGATTCTGGATGTGACCAATAATCTGTCCGGCGCGGTGACGATCTCCAGCGGCACGCTACAGCTTGGCAATGGCGACACCCTCGGATCGCTCGGCAACAGCCTGCCGATGACCGATAACGGGACACTGGCTTTTGACCGCAGCGACGCAATCAACGTTGGCAATGCGATTTCCGGTTCCGGCGGGGTGAATTACCTTGGCTCCGGCACGGTGAATATAACAGCCCAAAATGCCTACAGCGGTGCCACGCTGCTCGCCAACGGCACGCTTCATCTGGGGGCACCGGAAAACGCCGGCATCGCCGGTCCGCTGGGTACGGGCGGCACCATTTCGCTCAATGGCGGCTGGCTGCAATATTCGGCGATAAATAGTGCTGATTATTCCAGTCGTTTCAGCACGGCCGACGGCCAGGTTTTCAATGTGGACACGGCGGGACAGAACGTCACTTGGGCCACCGGATTGGGTGGGGCTGGCACCACGCTGACCAAGGTGGGTTCGGGCACGCTGACCCTCTCCGGCGGGAACACCTACACCGGCAACACCGTGATCAGCAACGGGACGTTGCAGGCAGTAAGCCTGGCCGGCAACCTGACCATGGCGAGCGGCACCACTTTGGTCGTGGGCGGATCCAACATCGTGACCACCCTGTCAGTCAGCAGCAATCTGACCTTGAATTCCGACGCGCTGGTATTTGACCTTACCAATCTAACCACCGCCAGCACCATCAATGTGGCGGGTGATCTCACCCCCAACGGCGTGACGACCATCGTCCTGAGCAATCCGAATCTGCTTCCCAACGGCACGTATCCGCTGTTGAAGGTGGCGGGCACGCTCGGGGGCACGGCAGCCAATTTCACTGTCGCCAGCCAGTCGCCCAAGACCTATTCCATTGCTTATGTGCCCGGCACTCCCAACCAGGTGGTGCTGCAAGTCAGCGGTCAGGTTTTGGCTTATACCTGGATTGGCAATGGGGGGTATCCCTTGAACGGCGGGAACAATTACTGGGACATCAACACCAGCACCAATTGGGGCGAGACCGGCAGCAGTGCCACTCCCGGCTATGTTTTCACCAATGGCTACCCGGTGGCCTTTGACGATACCGCCACGCTCTTTTCGGTGAATCTTCCCGTGGTGGTGTCACCGTCATCCGTAGTTGTGAATGCTGCTAACAACTACACCTTCAGCGGCGCGGGCGGCATCAGTGGCGCGACCGGACTCACCACGTCCGGCACCGGCACTTTGACCGTGAACACCGTGAACAGCTACACGGGTCCGACCACGGTCGCCGGCGGCACTTTGGTCGTGAGCGCCGACAACGCTCTGGGAACGGCTCCCGGAACCACCGCCCCGGGCAATGTGGTTATCAACAGCGGCACCCTGGGCGTCAACACCGGGTTCACGCTCAGTGCCAACCGCGGCCTCGCCTTGGGACCGACGAACGGTTCGGGCGTTGGCACCATCGATGTGCCCTCCGGACAGACGCTGACTTACGGGGGCATTGTGGCCAACAACGGTGCCGGCACGGGCGGGCTGACCTTGACCGGCGCGGGCGCGCTGGCGCTGTCCGGAGCAAACACCTATACCGGCACAACCATTGTCGGCAGCGGAGAATTGGATGTTACCAACTGGAGCGCCAGCGTCTTGGGAACCACCACTGTGGGCAATGTGAATGGGGCCACCGGAACGATGGGTATCACCGGGGGCACGCTCAATTTGGGCGGCAACGCCTTCTATGTGGGGGCTGGCACCGGTGGCATCGGCGTCGTGAATCAAAGCGGCGGCACCTTGTTATTCAACGCGGCCAATCTGGACTTGCTGATCGGCAATGCATCCGGCTCAACCGGCACCTATAATTTGAGCGGTGGCACGCTTTCCGGGACGTTTACGAATGCGACCCGTGGCGTCATGCTCGGCGTCAACCCTGGCAACACGGCCAATTTTAATTTGAGCGGTTCGGGAGTTTTGAATCTGCCGAATGCTGAA
>CAISVF010000327.1 GCA_903888765.1 uncultured Verrucomicrobia subdivision 3 bacterium
GCTTTCAAAGTCAACGGGTCCTTCCACTTATGCACTTCGGAATGGCCATCCGCAAAAGCGATGCCGGCGGCACCGCCGTGGTAAATGGCCGGAAAGTCGTTCAGGCCCGCAGGCGTGCCGGGATAGCCGGTCATGCTGATCAAAAATAAGCCGTCGTTGATGCTTTCGTGCCGCTCATCCAGCAGCACGATGAATTGGGACGGACCGGGATACTTCATGCTGGCGGCTTTGCGGAAAACCGTGCCGTTGATCCGGCCATAATCGCCGCCATCCACGCCCCCCATCCAAAAGTTCATGGACATGCTCCGGACCCGGGGCGCCAGTTTGCCGGAAGGGTCCCGCCCCTGACTGGGGTCGGCGGGACAATGAAAGATGGCGCGATTTTTTCCGGTATAGCTCCACAGAGGACTTTTCTCGATGGTATTGGCATAGTCCCAGTTTCCCTGGGCGCCGGGATTGGCATAATCCAACATTAGATCCGATGGCACCCACGAAGGCGGAGCGGCCGTATTTCCGGTATTAAACGAAGCCAACAGGTTATCATTATTGTCATCGGTATAGAGCCGCCAGGCGAGCATGAGCTGGCGGGAATTGTTCATGCACTGAATGCCCTGCGCCTTGAGCTTGGAGCGGGCCAGCGCCGGCAGCAGCATGGCGGCCAGAATGGCGATGATGGCGATGACCACCAGGAGTTCAATCAGGGTGAAGGCGCTGGTACCAGACCAGAGACGGTTTTGGTTTTGTGATTTTTTCAAGGGTTTCCTGCTTTTATGATCCAGCTCAAACTGGAGCCAAGGCTGGCCATATCACCGGCGAGGGGGCTTGGGCCCAAGGGCGCTTCATTCCGGAAACGTCCCCAGACACCGGCCATCCGCACGGATGATTCCTGAGAAACCTCATCCGGCCGCGGCTGCGAAAATTGTCGCCATCGGTTCCATGGTTTAAGGATGATCTGGCCGGGCTTCCAGCACCAGCACTTCGAAAGGCTGCAACTTGAACACGGCGGTTTCCCCGGCCTTCAGCGCAGACAGTTCCAGATGCTGATCGGCGAAGGGACTGAACAAGGTGTAATTTTTGGGCGCATCCGCCGGCAATTCAAACGCCTTGGCCGGATCAATCTTGATGGACTGCACGCGGGCCGTGGGATTGCGCAGGGTCAGGATGCCTTTTTTGGGCGACCAGGACGCCCAGCCATAAACCTGCCGGTCTTCGGGCCGGCCGCCCACCCAATGCGTGTCCACCAGCGTATCGGCATTGGCGCGCGACCACTTGGCAGCTTCCGCCAGATCATCCCAGTTCTGCTGCGACATCAGGGCGGGCGTGATATACATTTCCTGCAATTGCGTGCCGTTGCCGAACATGGCGCGAATTTCCGAACGGAGAATATTATTGGTATCATAGTTCAGGCCGTGCGCGGATTTGGCGTAAATAATGCCATGGAGCATCAAGGAATTCAGCGGATACAAATCGCCACGGCCAACGACTTCGTCATAAACATCGTTGTCCTTGTAGGAAATCCAGCGCTCGCGCTCCGGGGCGGTGCCGCTCACAAAATCATGATCCTCGCCGCCGCGCCAGATGGAGTCGGCGAAGAGCAGCCAGAAAGGCGACGGCCAGGTACCCGTGGTCTGGTTGATGTAGAGATCCGGTTTGAGCGAGCGCAGCTCGGCAATGAGCTGGAGCATGGCGTCAAAATCGCGCTGCGCGCCGCCGCCACCGGTGCCGGTATTCTGGCCGATACCATCGAATTTGAACTGGTTGATGCCGTACTGCTTCACCACATCCACGCACAGGCCGCGAAAGCGCTCATAATATTTCGGGCCGGCGAGCGTGAAATTTTCGTCCCGCGTTTCAAAGCCCTGCGCCCGGCCGAACTGGATGCGCAATTCATGCGGATGGCCATACCCGCCCCACGGGGAAAGCCAGATACCCGGCGCGGCACCATATTTTGCCGCCGCCGCCTGAACGGGCGCGAAGCCATGGGGAAAATTGGTCCGGTCAAACCGCCACAAGGTGGCAGGATCATCCCAGCCGTCATCAAACAAGAATGAATCCAGCTTCACGCCGCGCTTCTCCGTTAATTCCGTGCCAAAGGTGTGGACGACATTCAGGGCCGCCTTTTCGTCATACTTGCTGAAATAGCCGATATCATACCAGGAATTGTAGTGCAAAAACGGCCGGTACGGATGCGCGCGCTCGCGCTCGAGATAGGCCAGAAAGTCCCGGCGCAACTGGCCCCGGGTCACAAAACCAGCCACCAGCGAACAGGTATAATGCTCCCCCGGCCGCAGCGAAGCGCCGCGCGGCACAAAACAGCGGACATAGCCCATCTCCCCGCGATTGATGGAGAGCGGATGTTCCGCGCCGAAAAACACCGTATCGGTCGCCACCGGCGAACCTTCCACCGTACCCGTGGAATGGGCACCGGGGAAATTCATTTCCAGCAGCAGAATTCCGCTGAGCGGCACCTCCTGTTTGCCGGCCGTGAACGTATATTCCTGCCGCACATAGCGCGAGCCGTCGCGCAGGACGGCATGCCAGGACAGCGCGAGATTGCCATCCGCACTTTTAAAATCCGCCACCAGTTCCCGGCCGGGCAGCTGCTCGGCGCGACGGGAAGCAGCGGGATTGACCGCCAGCGGCACCAGCTGCGGGGCATGCACCAGCTTGAAGTCGCCGGCGGACAAATACGTGCCGTTGGTTCGCACCAGGCTGAACAGCTGACTGCCCAGCCGGACGGTCTCACCAGTTTTCTCATCCCGCACCGCGCCCGGCAAAAGCCGACCGCCCTTGGACTGATAGTTAATGGACACTTGATCATTGGCCAGCGTCCATTCGGCCGCGCAGACCGGCAGAGCGGTAAAAGCAACCGCGCTGGAAAGCGCCGCCAGGCCACCGAAGATTTTGATTTTTCTCATCATAATTTTAATTTTGTTTAAATTCGCAAAAACAACCGTCGCCGACACATCCAGAACAACAGCAACCATAAACACAACAGGGTCAAAGCTCCGTGCAACAGCGGCGCATAGGCCAGGCCAAGGCATTCGAAGCTCCGGGCGCCG
Organism: uncultured Verrucomicrobia subdivision 3 bacterium; assembly: GCA_903888765.1. Taxonomy (GTDB): domain Bacteria; phylum Verrucomicrobiota; class Verrucomicrobiia; order Limisphaerales; family UBA11358; genus UBA11358. The sequence continues at coordinate 3,063 of CAISVF010000327.1, forward strand.
AGATGGGTCGTGAGATTTTTCTGAAGGAACCCCTCAAACAGATGGGTCATGACATAGGCAGCGATGGAATTCATCCCGATGACCACCAGCGGAAAAGCCCAGCGCCGGCAACGCCCGAGATCCAGCACCCCATAAAAGCCGGCCATTAGCCACAGGCAGCAACCGCCGCTAAACAGCAGCCAGGCGGGGGTCCAAATCCGCTTCACCACAGGGCAGATGCCCAGCCAACCCAGCAACAAGCCCGCCAGCAAGGCCAGCGAACCGGCGGCCAACAGCCAATAAACTTTAGCTCGGGCAGCGCGGTCGCTGCGCAGCACCTCTCCTGCCAGCAAACCCAGCAGCATGGTGCCAAGGGTGGGCAGGAAACTCAGCGTGACATAGCCGCCGGAGTTGAAAACGAACCGGGAAGCGCGCGGAAATAAATTCAAAAACCAGGTATCGAAAGCCCAGGCCAGATTGGAATTTTTATTCCAATGCGCGGCAAAGCCGGTCAGCCGATCCGGCCAGTCGGCAGCAACCCCGACTTGCGCATATTCGAAACCCGCCGGCGGAAGCGGGTAGAGAGCAAACGCGAGCCAATAACCGGCCGCAATCATACCCAAGGCGGCCCATTGCGAGCGCCGCGGCTGCAACCCCAGGAGAAACAGAAAGAAATAACCCAGGCCAATCTGAGTCAAGGTATCCTCAAAAGTCCAATTGGTCTGCCGGGCGCTGACCGAGCGCAGAAACACTCCGAGCAGAATCAGCAGCCCGGACCGCCACAGCGCGTGCCAAGCCAATGGCCCAAAAGAAAAACCGCGCGCCCGGCGGCTGGCAAGGGAAAACGGTAGCGCCACGCCGACCAGAAAAGAAAAGGACGGCTGGATGAGGTCATGAAGCGTGCAGCCCACCCATTCTGTGTGGGTCTGCTGGCGGGCTAGCAACCGCCAGAAGCCGCTGCCGGGACAGGCCTGCGACACCTGCGCAAATTGTAAGACTTCCCCCATCATCAGGAGCATGACAAACCCGCGATACGCGTCCAGCGAGGTTAATCGCGGAGCCACCCCGGACGGGTCCGCTGGCTGGCAGTTGGCCGTCATGCGGGCTTGCGCATAAAGAAATCAATCGTGGCCGACAGCCCATCGGCAAAATTACTGGTCGGCGCAAATCCGGCCGCGCGCAGTTTATCAATTGCCGCCAGCGAATGTTTGACATCGCCCGCCCGCTCCGGCGCGTGCTTGATTTCCGATTTAGAATTTGTGAGCGCGACGATTTTTTGCGCCAGCTCCTTGATCGTGATTTTCCGGCCGTACGCCACATTGAACACGCCGGTGGCGGGCGATTGAGTGGCAAAAAACACATTGGCCGCCACAATATCTTTGACGTAAATGAAATCGCGCGTCTGGTCGCCATCGCCGTAGATCGTGATGGGCAGATTTTTCACCGCGCGATCAATGAAGATAGGCACGGCGGCGGCATACTGGCTCTTGGGATCCTGGCGCGGCCCAAAAACATTGAAGTAGCGCAGGCAGGCAGTCGGCAAGCGGCCTTCGTCTGCAAACATCTTGCAATAGAACTCCCCGTCGAGCTTGGTGATGGCATAGGGGCTTTTCGGCTCGGCCAGCATGGTCTCCAGCTTGGGGACCACCGGATTGTCGCCGTAAATGGCGGCGGAGGTGCTCAGCGTCAGCTTTTTCACGCCGGCCCGGGCCGCCTCTTCGAGCACGATGAGAGTGCCGGCGGTGTTGATTTCATTGCACTCGATGGGCTTGGCCATGGATTCCGGCACGCTGATCATGGCCGCGAGATGAAAAATGTAATCCACTCCCTGCACCGCCTGACGCACCGCCTCCCGATCCAGAATCGAGGCGGCGATAAACTCATGCTCAAAGGCGGCGAGATTGGCTTTGAAACCGGAGCGCAAATTATCGAGCACGCGCACCTCGGCCCGGCCCTGAAAATGTTCGACGATGTGGCTGCCAATAAACCCGGCTCCGCCGGTGACGAGAATTTTCATAAGTTGGAAATTTTGGCCGGCGCAACCGGCACCGGGCACTCCACGAAAGTGCGCTGGATGCTGCCATTCCGGATGGAACACAGAAAATAGCCCTTTTCCCTGGTGCCATCATGGTTGTTGCGCTTGAGCGCGCAGCACTGATTGGTGGTCAAAACGGTGGAGCCGAGTCTGGTTTCGGTAAAGGCATGGAAATGCCCGTTGTAAACCGCCTGCAAATTAAACACGCGGAGCCGATCCAGCAAGGCATCCGCATTCCGGGGACGGTACCGCACCCCGGCGCCCATCGGGAAATGCGTAAAGAGCACCGTCGGCTGGCGCTGACTCAGCCCCCCCAGATGATCGTCCAGCCAGCGGAGCGTGTCCCGGGAAATCTCCGTTTCCTGATAGTGCAACCCCTCGGATGTATCCAGTCCGATGAATTGCCAGCCGCGATGTTCAAAATGATAATTCAGCCGGTCCGGAAAGGCGTCCACATAGGCGCTCCGGTCCGTCTGGGTGAGGTAATCATGGTTGCCGATGACGGGATACACGGGAATGCCCAGCGCCCGGAAAATTTCCGCAGCAGCAGCGAAATGCTCGCGTTTGCCATCGTCGGTCACGTCCCCCACAATGAGGCACAATTCCGCCTGATGCGATTTCATGCGTGCGACCACGCCGGTAAGCCAGCGGCCGCAGTCCTCATCCAGGTAATGGAGATCGTTCACGACGATGAAACGAAAATCGCGGTGGTTGCCCCAGCCAAAAATTCCGGCAGACAAGGCCCCGGGCCACAGCCCCATGGTCAGGAGCGCGCCGGCGCTGATATGCTTCAGCGCCTCGCGGCGAGTGGTCAACCATGGCAAGGACGGCTTCATACCAGGTTCTCCACCAGACGGTTCATCTGCCCGGTCTGCTGCTCGATGGATTCAACGAGTTTAAACTGCGTGCGGCAGCGGTCCAGATTATGTCCTTCGCGATGCACTTTAAAGTAAGTGTCGCCGGCCAGATAATCCGTCAGGAAACGGAGGCCGATCTCAAAGGTGATCAACTGGCCGGAGAACGGCAGAAACTTTTTCTCCGCCGGAGTCAGAAAGTCC
>CAISVF010000328.1 GCA_903888765.1 uncultured Verrucomicrobia subdivision 3 bacterium
CGCATGGCCGCGGAGGCGCGCTGGGTGGATGAGGTGAATCCGGGCGAACAGCAGTCCGAAACCGACCACAAATTAAAAGGAGGCGATACCAGGACGGGCGATTTTAACGGGCGCAAATGGCGCGACGCGCGCGACTGGTTCAGCTATGAATTGAAAGTATTGCCGGATCAGCCGCAGCAACTGAGCTGCACTTTCTGGGGCGACGAGGACGGCATGCGCGAGTTTGTTGTGCTGGTGGACGGGCAAATCGTCGGCACAGAAAAATTGAAGCACAACCGGCCCGGCGAATTTTTTGAGGTCACGTTTGCGCTGCCGCAGACCCTGACCAAGGGCAAGCGAGCGGTCACGGTAAAATTGTCAGCCCATCCGGGCAATCTGGCTGGCGGCGTTTTTAAATGTGGAATTGTGCGCGGCACCAAATGAATTATGAAAAGACTTATTTATAAAGTTTCGTGGCTGTTCCTGTTGACCTGCGCGACGGGAGTGGCGGCCGTCCCGGCCACCATCACCGTGCAGACCGACGAACCGGGCGTGAGGATCAACCATGGCATGTGGGGGATCTTTTTTGAAGACATCAATCTGGGAGCGGACGGCGGACTCTACGCCGAGCTGGTAAAGAACCGTTCCTTTGAGTTCCCGAATCCACTCATGGGCTGGGAAGTTCTGGGGCAGCCGGATGGCCTGGCGATCCAGGACGAAAAACCATTCAGCCAAAGGCAGCCCCATTACGTGCGCCTGCAAAGCGGGACCGGCCTGGCCAACGAAGGCTTTCGCGGCATAGGCATTAAAGCCGGCGATAAATACGAATTTTCCGTGCAAGCCAGGAGAACGGCAGGGACGCCCAGCCTGTGGATTGAACTCGTAGATGCGCAAGGGGAAGAGCTGGCGAGCGCAGCCCTCAAAAACTTTTCCACGGACTGGCAGTTGCATAAAGCAACGCTGCGCGCCAAGGGGACGAATCCAAAAGCGCGCTTGAAAATTATCGCCGCAGGCAGCGGCTCGGTGGATCTCGATATGGTTTCGCTCTTTCCGCAGAAAACCTGGAAAAACCGGCCGGGCGGTCTGCGAGCGGACATGGTGCAACTGCTGGCGGATATGAAGCCGGGGTTCATGCGCTTTCCCGGCGGATGCATTGTGGAAGGCCATACGTTGACCAACCGTTACCAATGGAAAACCACGATCGGCCCGGTGGCGGAACGCAAACTCATCATGAACCGCTGGAATGACGAATTCAAGCACCGCCCGACGCCGGATTATTACCAATCGTTCGGTTTGGGATTCTATGAATATTTTCAATTATGCGAGGATATTGGCGCAGCGCCGCTGCCCATTTTAAACTGTGGCATGGCCTGCCAGTTTAATTCCGGGGAACTGGTGCCGCTCGACAAACTGGAACCGTATATTCAAGATGCGCTGGACCTGATCGATTTTGCCAACGGCCCGGTCACTAGCGAATGGGGAGCGAAGCGAGCTGCGCTCGGGCATCCGGAACCTTTCGCCTTGAAAATGCTGGGGGTCGGCAATGAACAATGGGATCAGCCATATCTGGAGCGCTATGCGAAATTCCACCAGGTGCTCAAGGCCCGGCATCCGGAAATAAATCTGGTATCGGCGGCCGGTCCCTCGCCGGATGACCAGCATTTTCAATTTGCCTGGCCCAAGCTACGGGAG
>CAISVF010000329.1 GCA_903888765.1 uncultured Verrucomicrobia subdivision 3 bacterium
ACGGTCAATCGGAACAAAGCGGGTCGCCATGCCTTACCAAGACGCACCCCCATACCAAAAGTTCCATAATTTATTGGAATTTCTAAGCCCGACAAACTCCTAGGTGACGAGGATCAAATCCGGGGGAAACGAATGGGCGGTTAACCGGTGCGGAAGGGAAAAGCGGTGGAGGGCCACCTCAATCCAAGACGCTAGCGCGTTCACGGGACGCTGAGATAGCGCGAAGAGTCTTGGAGCAGTGCGCCTGCTCGGGAGCTTTGAGGGACTGGATCGCGGTGATGGGCAGTGAAAAGGGAAATGCTGCAATTGGGAAATGCGGAGTTGTGGCGGCGGGCGATGGTGGGCTGGCTGGCGGGAAGCCTTAGCGCTGGCGAGAGAGGTGTCACGGCTGCGCCTTGCCATCGTAGTTCATGACGCGCTCGGGTTCGCCATGCCACGACGGCGCGCACGGAGGTCTTGGCAGACGGCCACGAGCCCTGGACAACTGCGAAGCGAGTTCATTGGCCTCATTCCGCTAGTCTTTGAGGCTCTGATTTTCCTCACGTCGTCGCCTACGATTTTGCAAGCGCCGCAAACTTCAAAATTTTACAAATCAGCCGCGTCAGAAAACCAGCTGTACGGCACGCAAAAACGTTCAATTCATCGGGTTTTTAAACAATTTAGCGGCGGCTGCCCTGACCATATAAATGACACCGGTTGTCAGGCACAAAACCATTTCGAGCAACTCACTAAAACCGATATTGCAAACTGGTAAAAATAACGTGGGCGTTAAAGTTGTAATTGCCAGCCGCAGCAAAGTCTTCGTAATGCGTGAAGGCATATTTCACGTTCAGCCTGAGGTTTTTGCTGATGCGACGGGTGAGCGTGGCGGTGGCGCTATGTTCTTGAGTGTCACTGCCCAGAGGCAAGCCGTTGGCGCTGACGACGGCATTTTGTCCATCCGCCGCGCGGTAGTAATAATAGCCGAGGTTGAGATCGGTTTTATCGTCAAGCACGATGCCGGCATTAAAATTGACCGTCCAGTAATTGTTTTGGGAGTTCAGGATGGCTTGAGTGGCGGCCGAGGCAGGCGTCTCCGTTTCACTGATGACGTAATTGGCACCGGCTTGAAGGCAAAGCCAGTTTAACGGGGTCCAACTCACGTTCTGGCCAAGGATATGGCTGTGCATCCGCGAGGCATCGACTTCGCCCAACTGGGATTGAGCGTCCGGGCGGGTGCTAATGGTAGAAAGCTGGTATTCGTAGCGGCTAACCAGCGTAACCCCGCTGAAAGGGTGCAAAGTCAGCCGGCTATTTCCATCCCATGTCTGAAAACCTTGATAGACCAGGAAGGCAGGGTAGGCGTTGCCGGTGCTTAAATCATTGGGCGTGTTATCGAGCGTATGATTGTAGTCGTACTGGTTGTTTTTGTAATAGCCGCCAACATCCACCGCGACAGTTTTAACGGGATACCAGCGGGTAACCAGCGCGTATTTCTGGAAAAAACGCGAGTCGTCCGTGCGAAACTGCACCGGAGCCGGACCGTCCGGTCCGCCGAGCAACGGCTGGTAGAGGCCGCCATATTCATCCAGGCTCCCCTGCCCTTCAGTCCAGTCGGCACTGGCAGAAAGCACCCAATTGGTGAAGCCAGTATAACGCGCCTCCAACCGCTCCCGCACCTCCAATGAATCACGTCCGCCGTGATTGCTATAATCCGGCGACATGGAATTGCCACCGAGGTCAATGCCGGTCTCGGAGGAATGCGTGTCCCAATCCTCCTTCTGCACACGCAAGGACGGGGTAATGGTGAAGCTTTTCGTCGGCAGCGACATCAGGTTCACGTTGACAACATATTCGTGCTGATGGGCCGAACCGTTGAGGTCATAATAGCCGTAGTAGTTCGGGGTGTAGGCATAGGCCGGCGAATAAACCACATCGAAATCATCGCCGTACACCCGACTGCCAGTAAACGTATTATCCACATTCGCGGCCATGAAGCCGGTGGAAAGAAAGAGATTCTCCTTCAACCAGGTTTCGGTAAAGCCATGAATGTTCTCCATGTCGTAGGAAACACCCTGCCGGTCGGTAATTTTTTGCGCCAGGAACGAGCTGAGCTTGTGCGCATCGTTCATTTCGCCGGTTTCAAAGCGAACCCCCAGCCCGACATCGGTTTTCTTGATCCGATGCGCCACGTCCAACTGAAAGGCATCTGATTTTTCGTCCAGAGACAGAATTCCGGGATACAACCGCAGGGTGGCGGCCAATGGATCGGGCGGGACGCCCCAGAGCGTTGAACTTTTATCTCCGTTACGATAGCTGTGGGTATATTTGAAAGTGACCTTGGGCTTGCCCTCCTTGTTGTAACCGGCTTCCACGGAGATTTTGCCACGGTCCAACGCCAGCGCATCGCCAGCATGAGGAAAAGCTACTCCATCCGCCGGCGAGTAGCCGCCGTTACCGGAATCATAAACCCGGAAATTTTCGAAGCTGAAACGGATGAAACCCAAGCCTTCTTTTTCCACCCCCAGACCTAGCTTGTAATCATGATTGTCATAAATCCCGTGGCCATCAATCTTCAGGGTGGTTTTCTTGGCCACCTCCGTCTGGTAATGTAAATCCTCGATACCGCCGAACGCGCCGCTCTTGAGCCGGGTACGCTGCTCCGCCTGCGCCTTGTTGCCATCCGTCACCAAACCGCCGGCGGAAAATTCGATCCAATTGGCGTAGGCTTCCGCCCCACCCTCATAGACCTGCTCCGGCTTGAGCGCGCCCGCCGCCGGCACCTGCATCCCGGCAGCCAGCAGCGACGTGCCCACCATATAGCCGGCTCGACGGCGAAGCACCGAGTTTTTATTCGATTTGCGCATGATTTTTTTCATCGGCTTCCGTGGCGTTGGTTAAAATCTTAAGTTCGGACTCACGCGCGAACCGTGGACAGCTTCATGGCATCCGGCGCTCCAGCATCCGCCCTGGCCCAAACTATTCACCACCGTGTTCTGGTGCAGTTTGCCGCCAATATAAATCTCCCCGCCCTTGACCTGCTGGAAATGACACTTCAAACACAGATTCGCACTCCGCTCTGTGAGCTGCTTGGCATTAATGCTTCCATGCGGCGAATGACAAACCGTGCAACCTTCGCGCAGGGCTGCGTGCTCGAAGACAAAAGGTCCCGCCTGGGCCGGATGGCATTGCAAGCAATTCTCATTTTGCGACATTAATTGAGTGCCGCCCCCGGTAAAAGCAACGCCCTTGTGCGGCGGGTGGCATTGGATGCACGTCATTTTGCCTTCCGGAACCGGATGATGATTCGGAAGGTTAAACTGGCCGCGCACATCCATGTGGCAGGAAAAACAAACCGTTTCAATCGCGCGAGCCGAAGTCAGCGGCAGACGCGCGCCCAAGCCGCTGGGCTGCGGGCGACCGGCGGTAAAACTATAAGGCGGCTTGGTCTCACCGCCGGAGTCTGAATGCAGGCTCGCGGGGCCATGGCAGGATTCGCATCCGTAGTCCTTGCCATTTTTGCCTTTGGCCAGAAGCCGTGAATGGTCAGCGGTCTTGAAGCCTTTGGCAATTTCGTCGTGGCACTGCTCACACTCGCTAGAACCGATGTATTTTGCGCCCGGAACCTCGGGCAAAATGACGGCATGCCGGGTCGTGCTGCAAGAAATCACGGCCAGCAACAAACCGCCAGCTCCGACCGCCAAAAGCGCGGGGCGCGATTGCCAGTGGCGCGGCCAAAGTTTTTTAAGGAAGGTCAATGTGGTCATGCGAAATAGTCATTTGCGCCACGTGGTTTAACCGTCACGGGCACTGGTACGGGCGGTTTCATTTATTCAATTCCTGAATCATCCAAGTTTGGGCTGCGCTCAACAAGCTGAGCGCAAACGACGGATTATGCACCCCAAAACTGCCCTCATTCAAAACGAGATACAAATTGAAGCGAGCCCGCAAAACATTCGGATAATTGGCGGACAGCAGCGACTGGCCGGCGGCATTGGGTCCGGTGAAATTAACCGCAGAGCCGGGCGCCCAGCTGGTGACATAACCCAGCGCATTCGTCTGCCAGGAAAGTCCGCCCGGCGTGGTATATTCCCAAGCCACGACGCCGTTCGTACGCAGCGATGCGGGGGCTTTAATAGCGGCCCAGCGATTCAAATAAAAGATCAACGTGGAAACCCGATTGGTCAATTCGGGCTTCAGATAGGCCAGGGCGGGCGCGGGATCGTGGCACTTCGCGCAGACCGCATAAGCCGGTTGCAGGGTGTGACTATGCGCGCCGCCCGAAGTCAAAGCCGAGAAGTGGCAGGCAGCACATTGATTGGTAAGGTAAAATGTGCCTGATACCGAATAATCCGCCGATTCCGGCAGTCCCGCATGGGACCCCGGATTGAAAGCCGCGCTACCATCAGACAATTCACCCACCGAGCCGAGCAGAAAATTATATTGGGCAGACCGATGCGGGGCGCTGGCAGTATCGGTCCAGGCAGCAGCACGATCATTATGGCACTGGGCACATAGATTGATATTGGTGCTCAAAGCATATTTGTTGGTAAAGGCGGTGACCGACGCCACATCGGTGCCGGCGAGGTGAAAAACATTGGTGGAAGAAACCGGGCCGCGCAATTGCACCGGGCCGCCATTCGTCGAGTGCGGGTCGTGACATACGGCGCAGGTAATGGGGAGATTGTAATCATGGGCGACGGTGGTCGCCGGATTCTGCGCATTAATCAAGGCAAGCCGGGCAGAACCAGAATGACAAACGCCGCAAGTGTTGAGGTTGGTGGTGGATGCGGCCATGGCCCGCAACGCGTCCGGGGTAACGGCTGCATGGTCGCTACCAATCCATTGCTCAAAGGTCGGTGGATTGGTATAGGAGGTGTTACTGGCATGGTGACAACCGCCACACACCGTGGCGGCAATTTCCACGCGCGGACGCACCGTGGGATCGTCCGACGCAGCGGCGTGACTGGCGGCCGGACCGTGGCAGTTTTCGCATTGGACCCCACCCAACAACGGGGTCGCTGTCGCGCTCACAAAGCCGGTTGCCAGGCCGTACCCAACCGTGTGGCAGGGCAAACAGGAGGCATTGGTCTGCCCGCCAGACGCCATAAATTTAGCGCTGCTGAAAGCGCTGGCGTGCGGCGTATTGGTCTCATAGCGGCAAACACCAAGGTGGCAGGAAATACAAACCTTGGAGCCAGCATATTTCGGAGCCGGACCAGAGACGCGAAAAAAGGCATTACTGTAAAGGCTGGTAATGGTGGCAGTGCGGGACAGATTGGTGGCCCTGCCCAAAGCAATCCACGCCGCCTTTAAGCCGTTACTTTTTTGAAAAACCTGATAATAACCGGATGGACCATCCCACGTCAGTTGCAGACCGTTCGTTAATTTGGCCGCGCCAGTCATCACTGGCGCCCCTGGTAAACCTCCCAATTGCGGCACAGCGAGATGCTGTACCGACTGCGCCAAGACTGGCGACTTGGAGCCAAAAAGCAAAACCAGCACCAGTATTAAAAAACTCGCAGATAAAAATTTCATACAAACCAGAGACCTGAAATCCACACATGCTTTCCGCGCGCCCGCACCTAACTTTGAATCAAGCATCCGGCGCTGGCAACCCCAAAACCATTGATTAAGCACAGGAGATATTTCATAACACAACTTTACTTGGCCCAGCCATTAACACCACCCATTTATTGTCCCATGCTAAGCCGAAATTGCTCATTTTAGAGCTCATCGGTTTTTTCTAAAATTGACAGCCCGCCGGAATCCCGGAGAATATCCTTTTAAATTTAACGATCCGCCATGAAAGCAAACCAAGCTAATAGTGTAAACCCACCGCACAAAGCCAGCCGACGGCTGCTGCCGGGGGGTGCTTTTTTCCTGCTCGGCGTGCTTTTAACCGGTATCTGGTTTCATAAGCAACCGAATAACGCCGTAGCAACCGCTGGATTGGCCGCGCCGACGCAACGCATGCTAAGCGAATTGCCAGCACCGGTAGGCATCCGGTTTTATTCCCTGCTGACCGAGAACAACGATAGCGCGTCGTTACGTGATTTTGCCAGCCGGGTATCCACGCTGTTGGATGCCCTGCAAGCCGGCAGCGCAGGCAAGATTCAAATTACCCGCATAAACACTGCCAACGAAGCCAATCGAACGGCAGCGGGAACCGACGGCCTGCAAGCATTTAATCTGGACAAAGGCGACGCCTGCTTTCTCGGCCTAACCATCGCAAGCGGCAAAAACAAAGAGGCTTTTGCCCGCCTCCAACCAGAGTGGGAACCGGCATTGGAATATGATTTAGCCCGGGCAATTTCTCGCGTAGGAGCAGCCGCCGCGCCGCCCAAGCCGGCCCCGGAAATTGCCAAGCCCAGCCCGGAAATAATTACTTCCATCAATCGCCTCATACCCGACGTGGCCGCCACCCCGGTGGCAACAGCCAACCAGATTTTCCACGACGACTTCATGAAACAGTGCGGCGAGGCGGGCGCCGAAATGGAGGCGCAGATCAATGCGGCGCAACAGAAAGTGGTGCAAGCGCAAGAAAATGGTTCGGAAGCTGAATTGGAGGCAGCCAAAAAAAATCTATCTGAAGTACAACTGGCGCAGGCAGACAAAGTCCGGCAAATAGCCGCCCGCCTGCAAATACAGATGGCCGTCTTCCAGAGGATGAAATCCAGTGTTACCAACACGGTTCATTAACCCTGGATAGCGCACATCGATTTGGTATCGCGCCAGGTTTCAATGCACTCTGGGGTGGTTTTCAACCAGCCATCCATGGCCGCTACAAACTCCACGTTAATACTTCCAACCACCCCAGAAATCCTCAAAAGACTGCTGCGCGCGCGCCAACATCAGACCACGTTCATCATGCCAACACACCGCCGCGTGACCATGAGAAAACCGAGTTTCCCACGGCAAATGATAGGCACCGGCATCCAGCCAGATCAGATGGTCACCAGCGCACAATGAACGCGGTAAGGGTAACCGGGCCAATTGATCAAAGGCCATGCAGGTAGGTCCGTGCACCACCGTTAATGCCTCTTCCCCCGAACGCTCCGGCAAAGGGAGGAGGGCGTGTTGTTCCCAGACCGACATCAAGGCATTCAAGGTCCGCCCGCCATCGCAAATGAGCTGGCGCAGGCCTCGCCGTTCTTTTACATCGAGAATTTTCACCACCAGCACACCACTCGCGGAACTCAGAAAGCGCCCGTTTTCCAGCCAGAGTTCGCGCAGACCGGGAAATAGTTTCACGGACTGGCGAAGGCTTTGGGCAAACGAGCGCAAACCAAACTCTCCGTCATAAACTTTGCCGCCACGCGACCGGACCGACCGGACCGGCAGGCCCCCTCCGATGTCGAGAACCTGAGGACAGAAGCCTGCCGCGCGGCAAATCTCCGCAACTTCGGTAATCGCACGCTCGAAAACCGATGCCGCCGCAATATTGGTGCGCAAGTGAAAAGATACCATTTCAATGCGAGCACGTGCGCCAAGCAGTTTTTTCAGCCCAACCATCGCTGCTTCCGGTGCCAAACCAAATTGGGTGGGGAATTGCGGATTTTCCGGATCAAATTCCTCTCCCGTTAAAATGCGCAGCCCCATTCGCCAGTTAAGTCTTTGGGCACACGGCAGCAGGTCATCAAGCTCGGCCAAAGAATCAAAATTCACCGATAATTCAGGCAACTGAAACTGCGCCAGCCACCGGTGCTTCGCTGGACCATTTACCAGGATCATGGCGGGCGGGAAGCCTGCGGCAAGCGCGGCTCGCAATTCAAATTCGCTGACAACCTCAACCGGCCGGTTCAAACCACGCCACCAGCGCAGGAGGGGCGCAACCGGCTGAGTTTTGAAGGAAAGCCAGTGGTGAAATGAAATTTTTAATGGTGAATTAGCGGTTTCAGGCGAAAAACCCGCAGCAACCAAGGCGGAATCCAATCCGGCCAGACAATCGGCAATGGGAAGCGCTGAAAAAAGATAAAGCGGAGTGGAACCCGAAAGCAACAGCGCCTCGCTAACGAGGCGCTTCCAGAACCCGATGGTTTCCGGGGCGTGGCCAAAATCCAATCTGGCGGGCCATTTAGACTGAGGAATCACATCCCCATGATGGAGTAGCCACCATCCACATAAATCACCTGACCAGTGATGCAAGCGGCACCATCGCTGGCCAGAAAGACGCCGGTTGCGCCAAGTTCTTCCGGCACCAAATTGCGGCGCAAGGGCGAGCGAGCTTCATAAGTCTTCAACATATCGCTGAAACCGGCAATACCCCGGGCGGCGAGCGTGTTGACCGGACCGGCGCTGATGCAATTCACACGGATTTTTTTGGGGCCAAGATCATACGCGAGATAGCGGGTGCTGGCTTCGAGCGATGCCTTGGCCACTCCCATCACATTGTAATGCGGCACGACCTTTTCCGCGCCGTAATAGCTCATCCCGATAATGCTTCCGCCATCGGGCATGAGGGGTTCCGCCGCACGGGCCAAAGCGACGAGCGAATACGCGCTCACGTTGTGGGCCAGCAAATATGCGTCACGGCTGGTATTGACGAACCGACCTTCCAGGGCAGCTTTGGGGGCAAAGGCAACGGAATGCAATAAGAGGTCCAATTTACCAAACCGGCTGCCAGTCTCGGCAAAAACCCGGGCGATATCCTCGTCTTTTGTGACATCACAGGGCATAATCAGGGTTTCCGAGCCGAACGTGCCGGCCAGTTCCTCAACGTTTTCTTTCACACGATCCCCCTGATAAGTGAACGCCAGCTTGGCGCCCTCCTTGGCCCAAGCTTGAGCAATAGCCCATGCGATAGACCGTTTATTAGCGACCCCGAAGACAATTCCCGTTTTTCCTTCAAGCAATGGCATAAATAATTTTCAAATTAATCAGTCAATCATTACAAATCGCAACCCGCACAGCAATTTCATTTTGATTTCAGTTTTATGGGACCGCGGGCGAAACTTGCTAGAAATGTTTATTAGGGTTATAACACCGGCAATGTCCCATCTGGTAAAACAGTCCATAAAAGCGCGGGCGGATTGCGCTTCGGCAACCGGAAAATTTCTGCCGGTATAATGGAAAAAGATACACATAATCCATCCAACGTTCCAATAGCCGAAGCCGACACTCCGTCGGTCTTGCGTGGTCCGCTGCGCCAAGATTTGTGTGGGGAAGAATGTCTCGCGGATATTCTCACCGCCACAGCCCGGCGCTCACCCCAAAAAGCTGCACTGATCTGGGGCGAACGCATCGTTACCTATGGCGAACTGGATGCGGCCAGCGACCAGCTGGGCCGGGCCTTGGTTCGTCGTGGAGCGGGTCCGGGAAAGGTGGTTGGTTTGTTTCTGCCGCGCGGGGCAGATCTGCTAATTGCGCAGGCGGGCATCACCAAAAGTGGGGCAGCCTGGCTCCCATTTGACGCCGACACGCCCCTGCAGCGCATGCAAATTTGCTTACAGTCCGCCAGCGCTATCGGGGTGGTCACCCGCCTTGAATCATTGGCTCAAGTCGCGGAATCAAACCAGTTAGCTTGGGCCCTCGAAGATTTGCTGGCGGATCAAGATGCCAAAGCCGCCCTTGGCGGATCAAAGCCTGACGATCCAGCCTATGTTATCTACACTTCGGGTTCCACCGGCCGGCCCAAAGGTATTGTCATTAGTCACCGCAGCATCTGTCATTTTCTCCGCAGCGAAAACGAAATCCTCAAGGTGGATGCCTCCGACCGCGTTTACCAGGGTTTCTCCGTGGCGTTCGACATGTCATTTGAGGAAATCTGGATTTCCTACCTGGCCGGTGCCACCCTGTGGCTGGCGCCACCGGCACTCGTTGGCGATCCCGAATTACTGGCGCTGACTTTGGCCAGGGAACGCATTACCGTGCTGCACGCAGTGCCAACCCTCATTAGTTTGATGGGAGACGTGCCCGAAAACGTGCACCTGATCAATCTGGGCGGCGAGATCTGTCCTGATTCGCTGGTTCAAAAACTGGTTTGTCCGGGCCGGAAAATATTCAACACCTACGGGCCTACCGAAACGAGCGTCAGCGCCACCCTGGCAGAATTGAAATCCGGTGAACCCGTTACCATCGGTATGCCGCTACCAAACTACGGAGTGCTCGTTATCAATGATCAACGGCGTCCGCTACCGGCGGGAGAAGTGGGAGAACTCTGTATTTTCGGCCCCGGTCTGGCGCTGGGGTATCTGGGACTTCCCGAACTCACAGCGGACAAATTCGTACCGAACCCGCTCGCCAAGAACGCCCGTGAGGCGAAGATGTACCGGACCGGGGACTTGGCGCGCATTCCCTCTGGAGGACCGATTCATTACTTGGGACGAGCAGACAGCCAGGTAAAAATTCGCGGCTTCCGCGTAGAATTGGATGAAATTACCGCTGCGCTAGCCGCTCAGCCGGGCGTGGGTGCCGCAGCGACCGTCTTGCGCTACCAGGCAGATATCGAACAACTGGTTAGTTTTGTGGTGGCCGCCGCCAATCAAACCGTAGCCCCGGCAAGATTGCGGCAGGCTTTAGCGGAGCGACTGCCACCCTACATGGTGCCGATGCATATTGAATTGCTGGCGGAGTTGCCACGCTTGACTTCCGGTAAAATAGATCATCAGGCACTCGGCAAAATCCCCCTCTTTTCCGCAGGCAAAACGGATAGCGCAGGGGCCAAACCAGGCAATCAGGACGAACAGGCGCTGCAGGCCGCACTGCAAGCGCTGTTTCCGGGGCAGGACTGGCGGTCAGAAGCGGATTTTTTTGACGATCTGGGCGGACATTCTCTGTTGGCCGCGCGCCTGGTATCCATTTTGCGCATGGATCAAAGGTACGCTTCGCTAAGCGTACAAGCAGTGTATCGCGAACGCCGGTTAGGCGGTATTGCCAATGCGATGGCACAACAGCGACGCCGGAAAAAGCAGGCGGCCACCACGCATGCCAGCGCACCGCTGCACCGGCGGTTTTTCTGCGGTCTGGCTCAGGCAATCGTTATTCCGGCACTGGTATTAATTCACATCGCGAGCTGGCTCGCCCCGTTTTTTGTTTACCACTATTACACGGGTGACGTCGGCGACAGCATTATACTGGCAGCGCTTTATTCGCTGGCCACCTTTGGCCTGATTCAGATCGGAACTTTTTTTGTCGCCATCGCCGGAAAATGGTTGGCAGCCGGCCGACTTAAAGCCGGCGTTTTTCCGCTGTGGGGTTTCACGTATTTTCGCTGGTGGCTGGCCAATAAATTTTGCGAATTACCGGAGGTTTATTTGCTGGCTGGCACACCATGGATGCCGCTTTACCTGCGAGCCCTCGGGGCACGAATCGGCCGCGACGTGTTGATTGAGACCATCAGCCTGGGAGCGCCGGAACTGCTGACCATAGAAAATGGCGTGAGCATAGGCACTTTTGTCAACATTGAAAACGCCCGGGTAGAAGGAGGCTTTTTGATCATCGGTCCGGTTCATCTGGAAAGCGAAGCCGTGGTGGATTCCTACTCCGTTTTGGAAAACGATACTAGAATTGGCCGGGGTGCCCGCCTGGGCGGGCAATCCGCGCTGGCGGCCGGACGGCGAATTCCACCTAATGAAGTTTGGGAAGGCACCCCCGCATGCGCGGTGCATTCGCCATCCCAAACACTGCCATCACGCCCCCAACTGGGGATTGGCTGGCGCTGGTTGCAAATGGCTTTGTTCGCAGGCACGGCGATCGCCGTTTCGGTATTATTTTTTCTGCCGGCCTTTCCGGCTTTTATGCTCATAGACTGGGTGGATGCGCAGACCTGGGATGTTTTTGATTCAGAGCTGCATCCCCTGTTCGCCTTTGGCCTTTTTTTACTGCTATCCATTCCGGCCAGTGCCTTGTTTTTATTCCTTACCATGCTGGTAACGACCGGACTCCAATGGTTGTTGCCAAAACAAGTTGCCGGGATGGCTTCGGTTTACAGCTTTCCCTTTTGGCGCCGGAAATTTACCAGTCTGATACTCGACCAAAGCCTGAATGTCTTGCACGGCATTTATGCATCCGTATATGCGCCCATGTGGCTGCGGCTTCTGGGGGTTAAAGTAGGCCGCAATGCGGAAATCTCCACGGCAGAGGGCATGACTCCGGAACTGGTGACCTTGGGCGAAGATAGCTTTATCGCCGACGGCGCGATGTTAGGGGATGAGGAATTGCGCGGCGGATGGATGGTTTTGCAACCGACCAAGATCGGCAATCGCTCCTTCATCGGCAACGGTGCCTATGTTGCGAGCGGCGCAATCGTGCCGGATGATGTGTTGATCGGCGTACAAACCCGTACCCCGGCGAACGCATTGATGAAATCCCAACAAACCTGGATGGGTTCCCCGGCGATGCTGCTGCCGGCACGTGAAGGTCTGACGGGTTTCCCGGAATCGCTTACTTTCAGGCCTTCGTGGCGGCGGCGATTGGCGCGCGGCTTGATTGAGGGTTTGCGCATTGTGCTGCCGCTCGCGATAGTGATCGCCACCGGCTATTTGATTGTGATTTTAGTGATGCCACTGGCCGAAAAAAACGGGTGTGGCATAAAGGTGGCAAGCGCATTGGCTTTCGCCGGCTGCCTGTACGGGCTGGCCTCGTTTCTCCTTGTCCTGCTCCTTAAATGGGCGTTAATTGGCCGTTACCGCCCCGGCGCGCAGGCAATGTGGACGATGTTTGTCTGGCTCAGCGAAGCCGTCACGAACTTATATGAATCCCTGGCCGTGCCTAA
>CAISVF010000330.1 GCA_903888765.1 uncultured Verrucomicrobia subdivision 3 bacterium
ACTGGCGGGAGCAAGCTGAAACAGCGGGGCAAAGCCCCAAACAGAGCCTTCGGCCAAAGCCAGGCGTCCGGACACGCCGGAATACTGGCAACTTTCAGCCGCCGGGGCCGAATAAAAACTCATTCTCCCAGCCCCCGGGGCAGCTACCACAACCACCTCAGCTTTTCCCAAAAGCTAAGTCCGACAGGCTGCTAGAACCGATTCGAGGTCGTTCAGGATGTCTTCGTTGCGAAAACGCAGCACCGTGAACCCTTGTCCTCGCAGCCAGGCATCTCGCTTCTTGTCGTGCTTCATCTGGTAGCCAGCATCGTGAACATCGCCGTCAGCCTCCACGACGAGGCTGCGTTCGTGGCAGAAGAAATCCACGAGGTAATCGCCCGCCTGATGCTGTCGCCGGAATTTAAGGTTCTCAAACTGACGATCACGCAGCACCTCCCACAGCACACCCTCGGCAGGTGTCTGCTTCTTTCGCAGTTCCCGAGCGCGTTCTGCCAATCCTGCAAACTGGAAACCTCCTCTCCCGTTGGGAGAGGATAGAGGTGAGGGTTGGGTGGCGAACACTTCAAGAATCTTGGCCTTCGCTTCTTCGCCACCCAATGTGAAGTCGAGGGCTTCGCCGCGATAGAGGCGGACGAGGTTGGCGAGGAAACCAATCTGCGCGGGCGTCCATTCGCGGTGCGCGCGGTCCACCTGCCGGTAGATGTGGCGGGCATCAATGAACAAGACGGCGTCTTGACTCTCTTTGCGGGCGGATTTGCCTTTGTTCAAGAACCAAAGCGTCACCGGCAGCGTGACGGTGTAGAACATATTCGGTCCGACGGCGACCATCACCTCCACGGCGCGGCTTTCAATCAGTTGGCGGCGAATTTCCTGTTCGGAGGAGCGGGCGTCGGAGGCGGAATTGGCCATGACGAATCCGGCCCGTCCGCCGGAAGTTCCGGCCTCCCCATTTTTCAGCGCGGAATAAAACAGTTGAATCCAGAGATAATTCGCGTTGTCGGTGCGCGGCAGGCCGAAGGCAAACCTGCGGTTTGATCCCACCTGGTCCTTCAGTCGCTCTTTGTCCACGGCGTTGACGTTGAACGGCGGATTGGCGAGGACGAAGTCGAAGCGGCCCGTGGCGTCGTGCGGATCGTCGTAATAGCTGATAGCCTGTTTGATATCGCCTTCCAGCCCATGCACCGCCAGGTTCATCCGGCACAGGTCGCCGGTGGCGCGCTCTTTTTCCTGGCCGTAAATCGCCAGCTCTTTGGCCGGGCTTTTCTGGTGCTCGGACACGAACCGCGCCGATTGCACGAACATGCCGCCCGAACCGCACGCCGGATCCAGAATGCGACCGTGAAACGGTTCAATGATTTCCGTCAGCAGCCGGACGATGCTGGAGGGCGTGTAAAATTCGCCGCCGCCCTGTCCCTCCGCCATTGCGAACTCGCCCAGAAAATATTCATACACGCGCCCGAACGTGTCGTAGTCAGATGAAACGGGGATTTCAGAAATCTTTTTGAGCAGTTCCTTGAGGAGTGTGCTGCCGAATATGTTGTAGGTCTTGGGCAGGACACCGGCGAGCTGCGGATTCTGCTTTTCAATGTCGCGCATGGCGGCATTGACCTTCGCGCCGATGTTCTCAGCCTCGGGGCGGTTCAGCAGATAATCGAACCGCGCCTCGGCGGGCAGATAAAGAATTCCCTCGGCGTGGTAGGCGGCGGGTTCGTCCAGCCGTGACCCACGGCGGGGCAAGTTGCCCTTTCCACCATTGGAGGCAGCTTTTTCCAATGCGGCGCGCTGGGCGGTGAAGCGGACTTCGGCAAACCGCAGAAAGATGAGGCCGAGGACTGGCGCGGAATACTCCTGCGACTTTAATTCGGAATTGGCGCGCAACTGGTCGGCGGCATCCCAGAGGCGTTTTTCCAGCGCCGCGTTATCCGCGTTCTTCTCCGATGGGGCGATCCAAATCATGCGTCAGGGTAGCGAGTGTTGTTGGAAAAATTTCACGATGCTGTCCGCCGCACCGGCGGGTACCAGATGCGGGCCGGGATGAATGAGCGTAACCACAGGGGCATGGAGTTTCGAGGGATAAATGGTGCAGTATTTTTCGCCTTCCCAAGGCTGGCCTTCGCCACATTGATTTAATTTCCGCAACACGGCCATCGTCTGCTGCTGCCACTCAAATTTGACCAGCGTGTCTTTTTCACCAGCGACATGCAGCACCGGCTTGGGCTTGAGTTGGAATAAAAGTCGCGCGGCTGCCGCAGCGGAGGGAGCGAAGGCTGCAAAGGTTTCGCCACGCGCGGCCCAAAGCAGATAAGTAAACCCACCGCCATTGGAATGGCCGGAAGCGTATATGCGTTTGGCATCAACCTGGTAATCCTGCTTAAGACTGGCGAGAACCGCGTCGAAGAATTTGAGGTCGCGGTCGCCCTGCTCGCCGACGGCGGACTGCCAGCCTGGTTTCTTGCCTTCGGGATCAGTGAGGCGGCCGGGGGTATTGAGTCCCTGCATATAAACAACAATCGCTTGCGGCCAGCGAGTGTGATAGCTGAAGGTGCGGGCGGCGTTTTGCATGGAACCGCCGTGCCCATGAAACGCAAACACGACAGGCGCGGCATTGGTGCCGGCTTGCGGCGGCGCATAAACGAGCGCCTCGCGGACGACACCATCCACAGTCCACTGCCGGCGGGCGAGCGTTTCGGCGGCGCGAGCGGTGGGAGTGCTCGACAAAACCACAAGGCCGAGGAGTAGCAGACGGAATACGCGTGCCAGCGGGAACCGGCCAGCGGCATCCCCAAAGCGTTTTTCCAGCGCCGCATTGTCAGCATTTTTTTTCGATGGGGCGATCCAGAGCATAAAATCGTTTCCGCGAGTCTTCTGCGGGAGATTATTTTTAATTGGCAGCAAACGCAAACCGTAAAGCTGAATTCCAAAGCAAGACAAGTGGTTTGTGCGGGTCGGCGGGCAACCGGGCTCGACGTTTTTGCCCTAAAACCGACAGATTTTTGCGTAGGTTTGGCAAACAGAAAAGTCATTTTACGATCCCGCAGCCTGTCAGACTTAGAGCATTTCCATCCAATATTTAGTGATGGTAAGAAAACGTTGTCCCCGCGCATGGGCATTGGTTTTGGTGGTGATTTGCGAGTGCGAATGTGGTGGTAAAGTTTGAACCTTGATGGAGGTTTTAGCGTCTGAAGCTCCAACATTCGCGGATTATGACCCCCATGGGCCACTACTTCCAAACTCAGCCCGATTTGCAACTCACGCCCATTGAGAAGATTCGGCTGCCGCTCAACAGCCGCGATGAGTTGCCGGCCATATTTGCGCTACGCAGGCTTGGGCGTGCTGAGTTACAACCTGCACGTCATCGGCCGGGAATTGCTCGGCCGGCAACGCGCGCGGGGCAAAACGCTCACGCTGGCGTGCTGACATCGCCCCAATTAAACCCGCCGCCAAGTCCGACAGGAGCAGTGTGTTTAGCCCCGGAGATTTTAAGTAAGCGGAGCCTGTTTTAGGGAAAATTTCGCTCGCCGCACCCCGGTTAACCACTCCGCGTCCCACCAGGTTTCAGAAAATGCCAGTTTCCGGCCAGAGACTACTGAGAGTAATCGCAAAACAGACAAGGCGAACAGCATGGGGCAGCGGTAAAACGGAAGGTGCTTGCGCAAATCCAATGGATTGACATTTCTTCGGCAAAATTTATCCAGCCGCTATAAGAACAAGAAACGCATTCGGCAGGGCATATATCCGCCGTTAGAGCATTTCCATCTAATATATAGCGCTGCGTCTTTGGTTCCAAGAAACAGCGGTCT